>JAGCNZ010000038.1 GCA_017645655.1 Bacteroidaceae bacterium
CACAGTATTAACATTATTAATTATATTTGCTCTTATGATGAAGTTTTTCAGCAAGTTTAACGCCCAAAAGCCCTTAGACCCCGACGTGACCGTCTATCGTGTCGAGGACATGCATTGCAGCCATTGCGAGGCAGCCGTAGTCCGTGCCGTCGAGGATCTGCCTGGCGTAGAGAAAGCCAAGGCCAGTGCCTCTGCCAACACCCTCACCATCAAAGGCCCTGCTACGGAAGAAACCATCCGGACAGCGGTCGAGGGTATCGGATATACGTTCAAGGGACGGAGCAGCGAGAGCCGTTAAGCTCGTTTAAACGGCCGAGTCGTGACGGAGCTCGACGCAGTCAAAGGAAAAGCTTGAAGTTCAAACCTATGCCTTGTGGTTGTAGTACCTGATGAGCAGGGCAACGCCTGTGAAAGCAAGGACGAATTCGAGGGCTACGATTAAGATGTACTGCATAATGGTAATGGTTTTATAAGTTAGGCGAGATGGCGCAGATCCAGTTGTTGAGATTGCACTTGGAAGAATCTGCATAGAGATAGTCGCCAACAATGTGCGCCCCATTCTCCTTGAGTTCGCGGCAGAAGGCATCGGCATAGATGCCGTTGTCGTGCCTGTTGCCAAGAGCCACCATAACGGCGAGGTTCTTACCGCTCAGGCTGGCCCCACGGAACATCTGAATGGCATACTGCCAATGCGGTGACAGATTGCCACCATCCTGAAACTCGACGGCAAGGACGAGACTCTGGCTGTTCTCGATCTGCCTAACGTTCATACTCTGGACGCTGACGGTCTCAGCACCCAATTTGTCAGCTATCTCTTCAGCAATAGCCTGACAGCTGTCGTACACGACGACGATTGATTCATGTTTCATATCTCTACTGTTCTGAATACTCGTTAAAAGGGGAAACGTTGTCTCACGACAGGCTGCCCCGTTAACTTATATAATAATACACGTATGCGCAAGGCTGCGCAGAGCCAAAAAAGAGACATAACATACACGATACTGTCCTTCTTGCATACCTACGGCAGCAAGCGGCCAAAGGCCGAGCGCTTGATAATATCCCACAAAAAAGTTTGTTTCGCCTCACGCCCTTACATCGAGAGCCGTTAGGCATGTTACCGAAAAAGGCTGGTCTTCAGACTTTCCTCCACTCCCAAGCGCCTTCTCACCCAAGCGGGCAATGGCGTGATTTAGCGAGAACAAAGCCGAATGCATTCGAGCTTTGTCGAGCGCAAACGCTATCGAGCAAAGCTCAATGGCGTTTATGCTTAGGAGCCATAACGGAGTTCACTGCTGCGGGACAGTCGGAGATTCACACTCCAGTTCCCAATTAATCGCGGCTAAGCGAACCTTTACGGGCGACTCTTTTCAGAATCACGATGCAAAGATAGTGATTTTTTCTGAAAGAAATATGATTTATATAAAAAAGTTATCTATATAGCACCAATTTAATAACAAAACCCCGACCTGCACTGCAAGCCGGAGCTTCTTTTGGAATATATATGGAATGCTCCGAATTTCGATGCAAGAAGAACGTGGGGTATGAGGGCTATAGCGCAAAGCTTCGGCTGGAAATACGACCTGAAAAGGTGGAGATTTTCAGCATGAACCTTGGCCTCGGCCTTGCGCATTAGCCCGCCACTTGTATCTTTGCTGAGAAATTCGAGTCAGATGGGCTTATTGGCGGGACTTCGGCTTCTTCTTTCTGCGCTCCAAGTACGCTGCCAGTTCATTGATGCCCCAAATTGCTGACATGACAAAGATCGGCATAAAGGCCATCGCCCAAAGGAACTATCTGAGTAAGCGAGAGCAGAGTCAAGCTCGCTTGAACTCTGCCGAGCGTGAAGAAAGTCAACGAAGTTAACGTCATGGTGTCGTTCAGGTGATACTGCTGCCATTTCTCGCGGTCTTTCTTCGTCAGTTCATCGACGTAGCGGCTCATGAGTTTCGAGTCGTGCATGTTCTCAGCCACTTGACGCAGGATGCATTCCGCATACAGGTTCATCTCTTCCAACGGCACGACGTCCATGTCCTGATTGACGAGCTTGCTGCTGTTGTTCCTCATCGCATCAAGTGGAATACTGCCCAGAAGCGTCTGCTGGTCTATGAGCATTTCAATGGCCTCGTGGGTCGATTTCACAATGGACTTCCCTTTCAGCACGGCCTTCACGCCACGCTCATACTCCTTCTGGTCATAGAGAGTTGCACGTTTATGACCGCTACGAAAAAGAGCCTTCAACTTGTTAACAACTTGCAGGATAATATACGGTTTCTCCTGCTTACGGGGGCTATCATGCCGTCCCCCAGTCTCATTGTTGCCTCCCTGCATCTGACTATCGCCAGAGGGAAGCATGCTGTCGTATTTACTTCTCATAAAAAACGCTATCTCTTTCGTCCTCTATAATTCTGTTGTCTGATGAATCCGTTCTTCTTCCACCAATACCATTCCTCATCCTTCTTTTTGGGCAGGTCGTTATTGCTCTGACCACCTCCAAGGGAAGGCTGGGTTTCCGGCAGGGCAAGGTTCGCAACGACGTCAAGCATCACTTCGGCTGCATCACCCACGCGCTCGGCACTGCATTCAAACTGATCAAGCAGTTCCATGGCGGCACTCTTCAGGTTTTCCTCGCTGAACGAAGAGCCTTCGTGCTCACCCATATCAATAGCTTTTGCAACGATGCCTTCTGGCAGGATGTCCTCACTATCAAGCGGGCTACGCTCGACCTATGGTCGCTTTGCTCTGCAAAGAACTCCGTCTTGAACGGACTCCTCACAAAGCGCTTGATGGCATTCAGCGCAAACCAGACGGCTGTCCGATGGTCAATCTCGGCCTCCGTGGACTTACGGGGAGCAGGCTCCGTCTGCTTCACGGGCGTCGGAACTGCTGGTTTCTCCGCGATGATAAGCGCACAAAAAAAATCCCGAGAACATCACATTCGATGTCTCGGGCTTAACTTCTCCGCCGCTCTCCCCTCCCTTCAAGGGGAGGGGTCGGGGGTGGGGTCTGTATCTTTATTCCGGCGTCACCGGCGTCACCTCTCTGTCGTCTTGGTCGTCAAACGCCAGCAGCTCATATTCCTTCTCGATGTCGATATAGTCGCCCGGCTTCACCTTCACGCCGTTCAGCGCAAGGTACAGCCCGCCCGCTTTCAAGGCCTTCTTGTCCGTCGAAATAATCCGGTCGGCCTGCTCGTCGTCGATGGCCAAGAGCGCCTTGCCGTCCTCGATAAGCCGCGCCCACGTCCAGTCGCGGGAGGTCGAGTAC
>JAGCNZ010000039.1 GCA_017645655.1 Bacteroidaceae bacterium
CATTTTTCATTTTTCATTTTTATTTGTACCTTTGCAGCCGCAAATGAGTAATTTGCATTCAGGTTGACTCGCTAGCTCAGTTGGTAGAGCATCACACTTTTAATGTGGGGGTCTTGGGTTCGAGCCCCAAGCGGGTTACCAGAAAAGGGAGAAGCATTCGTTGCCTCTCCCTTTTGCTTTCCCGTTTGCGGCGCCCATCCAAGGGCGCTTACCCTTGTCTTTGTATCAGAGCTTCACTGCCTTTCCTGTCTTTGCGCTGCGGATGGCGGCTTCGAGTATCTGGACTACGAGGACGTTGTTCTCCAGGGCAGAGAGGTCGGAGGGTTGTTCCTCTATCTGACCACGAACGAGAGCCTTCAGGTAGCGATAGGAGTCGTCATAGGGAGCAGGGAGTCGCGGCGCATTGAACTCGCGGCCTTGCTTGCCATCGACAAGCAGCTGCATGCGGTTTCCATTGCGCTGATAGGCATAGCCTCGCGCACCATAGACGTACATGTCCTTCCTGTTCATCGGCCAGCACCACGAGCCCATGACCTGCACGGTGCAGCCATCATACTCGAGCAGAATGGTGGCATCGTCATCGACCTTCGGATAGACATCCGGCTTGTTCTGTTGCAGGACGGCATACACGCTCTTGGGTTTCTCGCCGCCGAGCAGCCAAGTGGCGAGGTTGA
Source organism: Bacteroidaceae bacterium (assembly GCA_017645655.1). Lineage (GTDB taxonomy): Bacteria > Bacteroidota > Bacteroidia > Bacteroidales > Bacteroidaceae > Physcousia. The sequence goes on from JAGCNZ010000039.1 coordinate 675, forward strand.
CACCATAGCAGCCGAAGTCAATCACGGCACCGCCGCCGTTCTCCACAGGGTCGGTCAGCCACGAGAGGAACATGCGGTCGCATCCTATCTCCTTTGGTCCCTGATGCCCGTCATAGACGTCGATGCGATGCACCTTGCCCAGTTGCCCTCTATCCACGAGAGACTTGAGGTGATGGTTGGTCGCGTACCATGTCGTCTCATAGTTCGTCATGATTTTTATCCCGTGCTTCTTGGCAAGTTCCTGCATGCGGAGTGCCTGCTTGTAAGTAGTTGCCAGTGGCTTCTCCACCATGACGTGGATGCCGCGCTGAGCACAGGCTTCCACCGTCGCCATGTGATGCAGGATGCTTCCGTAGTCGACTACGACCTCGGGCTTCTCCTTGTCGAGCATCTCGGGGAGCGATGCATAGAACTTCTCCTTGGGCAATCGGCCGACGAGGTTGTTGTGAGCGCGGAAGTCGTCGTTCTCTTCCGCCACGCCCACAATGACGAAATCGCCACGATGCATGGCGTTGATGAGGTTCCAGAGGTGGCCGTGCGCTACTCCCGACACGCCGATTCTGAGCGGGCTGTCTGCCATCGCAACAAGCGAAACGAGCAGGCTCATGATGAAAAGCGTTTTCTTCATAATGGTTAAATGTTTTTTCGTTATGACGTTATATCGTTGTGACGTTATTACGAGGATTAATCGTAAATAGTAAATCATCAAATCGTAAATCTAAAAGTCCTTTCCCACGAACTCTGCCTCCTTGCTTATCGCGCCCTCTTTGGCTTTCGAGGAAGGCTGGCGGAAGTGGTAGGAGACACTGAGGACGATGTTTGGATAAGTGGGGCGCACCCATGTCTCGCTGCTCAAAGGGTTTGACGTGCGGAGACTATGGTAGCGTGCCGTGTGGAAGACGTCGTGGGCGACAAGTCCCAGCTGCAGCTTGCCTTGAAGCAGCGACTGCCGTACTGCGAGGTCGAAGAAGACGTAGGCCGACTCCTTGCCCTGCGGGAGATGGTTCATGCCCACGTAGTGCCCGTCGAATTGCAAGGCGGTGTTCTTCGCCAGACGGAACGTATTGATAAATCCTGCCGTGCCGGATGTGGCGTGAATGTTGGTGCAGCCTTCGTACTTGGCTCTGAAGTTATGGAACGACAGGCAGCCATTTGCCGTGAGTTGCCACCAGTCGGTCGGTTTCGTCGTGACTTGCAGCTCGATTCCTTCGCACCACTCGTTGCCTGCATTGATGATGCTGTCGAGCGTCACGCCAGTGTCGTAGGCACGTCGGATGTAGTCCACAACGCCTGTTTCACGCTTTGCGTAGGCTGATGCCGTCACTTGCGTCTGTCCGAACATCTTGCGCCATGAGGCTTCCATCGAGTGGATGTACTCCGACTTCAAGTCCGGGTTGCCGATGATGCGCGTGTGGTAGTCCTCATAAGTAATGTAGGGCTCGAGCTTCCAGATGCCCGGGCGGTTCGTGCGTCGCGAGTAGCCCAGCGTGAAAGTACCTGCCTTGTCGGTCGTATAGGCGAGGTGTGCCGAGGGATAGAGCTCGGTGTATCGCTTGTGGCGGCTGGTGATGGTGGGCAAGTCCATGTCGTCGAGGAGGTGGTCGATGCGGAGTCCTGCGTCGAACTGCAAAGGGCCGATGCGGTCCGTCACCTGAGCGTATTCGCTATGTGTCTGCCTGCGATAGTAAAAAGGAGCATAGAGGTCGTCCTGCCAGACGAAAGCTTGTTGCGGAAGGTCCCAGTAGCAGATGCGATAGTCGCCGTGCTCGCTGTAGGTCGTGTACTGATAGCCGAGTTCGAGCGTGCCGCTCTGTCTGTAATGCAGCTTGTAGGCGAATGCTCCGTCGCAGTCCCAATGATGCTCGGTCTCATAGCCGCGCGTGCCCTCCTGACGTGCTCCGTTCAGGTCGAACATGTTGCTCTCGGTGTATTCCTCCGAGAAGCGGTCGTAGCGGAAGCGGTTCGAGATGTTGATTTCGTCGCCCCGCTCGTTGAGTTTCCATGTGTAGTCGATGGCAGTCTGAAAGAGGTATTTAGTCAACTTGTAGCGGTCGTGACTGTCGAGGAGGGGTGCGTCGGTGCTTTCGTATAACATGTCGCCGCCTCTCGGATTGATGGTCCTTCCCCCTTGCAGGTCGATGCTGAGCAGGTGATGGCTGTTGTTGAACTCATAGCCGCCTTGTCCGATGTATGTACGGAAGTCGCGGAAGCGCGTGCCGTCGGCGTAGGAAGTGACAGTCGTGCCGTTTGCAGAGGTCTGTTTCTCTTGCTCGAACTGGCTCTTGTTGTGGATGTCGGAGCCTTGTCCCCCTATATATATATTATGGTGTCCTGAGCGATAGTTTATTTTCGTGTCGAGGGAAAGCGTTCGCCATGTTGAGGCAGTGCCGTTGACGGCAATGTCCCAGCCCTCTGTCTCGCTGCGTTTTGTAACGATGTTGATGATGCCGACGTCTCCGTCCGTCTTGTATTTGGCCGACGGCGTGGTGAGTATCTCGATGTCCTTGATGCTGGCAGCGCCGATCATCTGCAGTGCCTCGGTTCCTGACAACGGCGAGGGCTTGCCGTCAACATAGACGAGGAACTCTTGGCTGCCGCGATAGGAGAGGCTTCCGTCGGCATCCACAAC
>JAGCNZ010000040.1 GCA_017645655.1 Bacteroidaceae bacterium
CACACAACCCGATGTGTGGGTTGAGGACTTCAACGCTAACGAACAGCCTAAAGGCTTCTTTACCGAGGGATGGGAGTTCCACGACAATATTGCTACCACCAGCGGCGGCGGCATGGCTGCCATGTTCGGCATGGGTTCTCCCTCTTTCCTGATGACACCGCCACTCACAGTCGAGAGCATCGACGAAGTGCTGCTCTTCTCTGCAAAGAAAGGCAGCAGCGACGATGGCTTTGACATGGGCAGCATGTTCGGCGGCGGTTCGTCAATTGTCGTCGAAAAGTCAGTCTATGGCAGCAACAAGTGGGAGAAGTTGAGAGAGTTTACCGAACCGCTCGATTCCGTTTACAGAACGCTTTGGGTAGGTTATGTCGAACCAGGCGAGTATCGCTTCCGCATCATTGCCTCCGACAGCATCGTCGTTGACAGCATCGCCGGATTCCATCTCGACAGCAACGCTCCCGACATCTATGTGCTGCACAACAACACCGCAGCCACTGCCATCAATTACGGCATGCCGCAGGCCAACAGCACAGAGACGTTTGCCGTAGTCAACACGGGTACGGGTTCGCTGCAGGGTGCTGCTACATGTAACAATAAGTATGACTTCGCACTCAGCGCTGAAAACTTTGCCGTTGAAGCCGGCGACACTGCCTTCATCGATGCTACTTATCTCTTCGACGAGGAGGTATTGGGCACTCATCAGGGCATTGTCACCTTTGCGCCGACAACGCCAGTCCTCGCTCCTCTCTCTTATCCGCTTACTGCCTACAGCACATACAATGATGCCTGGAAGGAAGACTTCGAGCCGGAATACCTGCGTGAAGATGAGACGCAGCCTATTGACCTTCCCGAAGGTTGGGAAACTACAGGCTGGGATGTTCGTTTGCCTGGTAACGAAGGTGGTATAATGGGAATGTTCAGCGGCATGATGGGTGGCGATGCTGCTCCAAAGACTTGGATGGCCACCACAGAATCTGACGCCTACGAACTCATTACCCCGAGCTTGCAAGCCAAGAAGGGCGACGTTCTGCGCTTCGAGGCCGAGCTTGGCGGCGGCGGCATGATGGCCATGATGGGCTCGTTCATGGGCGGCGGCGCAAGCGGACAGCTTAACGTCTTCTACAGCCTCGACGAAGGCAACAACTGGATATACTACAACACGTTCGTGCAGAACGGCTATAACTACTTTGTTGCTCCCTACACGGGCGTCTATAAGCTGCGCTTCACATCTCCAAACGCTTCGCTCGACAACTTCTATGGTTTCCGCATACCTCTCGAGAAGATTGCCATCTACGATGACTCTGAAAGTGATGACGTCAATGCCGAGGTGCTCGAGCAGTACAACGGCCAGACCGTCAATGTCAGCTACGAGCGCACGCTCTCTGCCACTCAGAAAGAGGACGGCACTTGGGATCCTCGTGCCTTTATTGTCAGCCTGCCTTACGACTACGACTTCACAGAATATTATGATGCAGACCAAGTCAAGATCTTCAGTCTGCAGTTCAAGGAAGAATACTACAAGCAGTTCATCTTCCTGCCGGAAGACACCTTCAACCCCAACCTCATGCGTGCAGGCAAGGCATATCTCGTCCTGGTCCTCAAGGGTCAGATCAATCTGAGTGCTGCCGGAGTCAAGCTGAAGAGCGACATCATCAACGACGACAGTAATGTGGTGAACAGCTTCGAGGATTGGTACTTCAATGACACGTTCACGCCTGCCGGCAAGTGGATGGCCAACTTCCGCAGCATCTCCGACGTGGAGGCCGACGAGAAGAACATCTTCTGCATGCGCGAGGACGGGTCTTGGGCACGCTTCCAGTCTGAGGACGGCACGGAGAAGTTCCGCATGAAGCCGTTCCGCGGTTATCTCGATGTTGATGGATTCGGCGATGCTTCCTCTTCCTCTCGCAAGCCAGCCGCACCTCTGCCAGGCACATACAGGACGATGTTCCAAACGACAGACCAGCAGGGTACTGCTACTGGCGAGAACGTCAGCTTCGAGAATCTGGACTTCGAGCCCATCATCCCCTTTATCGACAACGGCACAGGCATTCAGCCCACATTCCGTGCTATCGATACAGACGGTACCAACTTCTACTTCGACATCCAGGGTCGCATGCTGAATGGCAAGCCCGCTAAGGGTGTGTATATCGAGAACGGCAAGAAGCTTATCTCCTACTAAATGCATTGCATTATTGATACATACAAGGTTCGATTGTGCCCCGCGGGGCACAATCGTTCCTTTAATATATTGGTAATCTTTTGGAATACTGACTAACAAACTAACATACAACAGTTATGGCATATCAAGAAAAGACAACGGTGGGCTACGGCTCACGTGTAGGCAATTCGTTCCGCAGCATAGGAACTGGTTTCATGCTTTTTATCGCAGGCACCGCTCTGCTTTGGTGGAACGAAGGTCGTGTCGTGAAGACGGACAAGATGCTGAACGAAGCAGAAGATGCTACGGTGGAACTGGAGACCATCGACCGCATAAATCCGGAGATGGACGGCAAGCTGGTCTATGCCACGGGC
>JAGCNZ010000041.1 GCA_017645655.1 Bacteroidaceae bacterium
GAGGGAAGAAACGCTTCGCCCTTGAATTGAGTCAGACGCAAGGTGGGGACGTCGAAGTAGGCTGTGCCGGAAATCTCTCCTGTGTGGAATTCCCAGTTGAAGTCCATGCTGTGTCCCTTCTTCCAGTCAAACTGAAAGCGATGGATTCCTCGGCCCGTCTCATCACTAATAGTGTATGCCGAGATGTTGTAGTTGTCCTTGGTGTCTCTATATTTCAGGAGCGGAGATTTTGCCAGGCTTCGTTCCCAGTAGGTCTTGTGTGCATGGATGGGACTCAAGGTTGCGAACTGGCGAAGGAAGTCCCTTAGTTGGATGGTGTCTTGGCCGTTCAGTTCGTATGGTCCTTCGTACCACAAATCTCCCAGCTCCACACTTTTGAGGCCAACGCCTGCTTCTGCAGATAGCGTGCAACCAAAGGAAAAGGGGACAAGAGCCTCTTGCCAGAAGGTCGCTTCCACTTTGTAATTCCTGACTTTGTGCTTCTGCTGCAAGTCAAGCTCCAGCCTTTGTATGATTTGTTTCAGCAGTTTGTCGGGCTTCGGAACAGGCTTGATGGAGAGGGAACTAATGCTGTCCTCTTTCTCGTCGGGATAAGCAAAATCCCACGGCACCTGAGCAAAAGACTCAAGTGCTGTGGTTATGAGGACTATGACAAGGATAAATAATCGTTTTGTCATTGCTGGAGTACTTGTCTGCGGCCTCTTCCGACGACTTCGCCAACGTTTGAAGTGCTGTCGCTTGGTACTTCAAACTCGCTGCGAGTGGCTGGTGCGTAGTAAGGATAGCCGTAGTCCCAGTCGTAGCGATTGCCGTATCCATAGACGTTTACGTAGGGCGTCCAGTTGTAGTAGTCAGCCACTTTGTACAGACGGAACTGGGTGCCCGAGCTGGAGAAGGTGCCCGAGAAGTAGTCGTTCGTCATTCGATAGTTGCTGATACGCGTGTCGAGTTGGTGGTCGTAGTCATAGGAAAGGTAGATGTTGCCGTTTTCTATCGACCAGTTGAACTTGTAGTACTGATACTCGTAGGGTCCGTAGTCGTAGTAGTCCACCTGCGTGCCTCTGCCGTAGTTGGCGTGAGAGTATGCTGGTATGAAGGTGAGATAGGAGTTGTAGGAGTCGAAAGTGTAGCGCCTTCCGCGGGCATCTATGTAGTCGTAGTACATGCCGAAGTCGCCCCTCCACTCTCCCGAGAGTGCCATCGACTGGTATTCGTCCTCCGGATCAATGCATGAAGAGAACGAGAAAGCTGCCATCATAAGGATGAAAGACATGAGGCCATAAGCCCAGGCCTTGCCATTGTTGTGTATCATAAAGCGTCTCATAACTGTAGTTTTTTTAGGATTTGTCTGGTGCAAAGGTACGCGATGTTCATGGTTTAGCAAAGGGAAATTACGATTTGTTTCGGGGGAAATCCCTATTCTTGATTCACCAAGCGGTATCTCGTTAGTGCGCCTTTGCCTTCGCGAATGAGGCGACCTTCCTTCACGAGCTTGCGAAGGATGGCAGTGATGCGGCCTCGCGTCAGGGTCTGTTCGAAGGCGGCGGCCACGTTCTTATGCGTGATGGTGCTTTTCCTGGAAAAGAGTTCGACGATGCGGGCTTCGATGTCTGACTCTTCTGTTTGGAACACCTGTCCGAACGGCGTTTGCTCCACCTTGATGCTGCGCGCTTCCTTTATCAGCATGTTGTCCGGACGGAAATTGATGCTTCCCACGCGGACGTCTTTTCCGTGATAGTTGCCGTCCTTCACCTCAATTTCCCCTTTCAGCGTAAGCCTGAAGGTGCCGATGCCGGGCAGGGTGACGGCGTTGCCTTTCTCGAATTCGTGCAGCATGACGCGTTGCATCGTGCTCAGTGCAGCCAGAAGCTCCCCTTTTGGCATCACCGATGGCAGACGGATGCTGCTGCTTTGGAACTCCACGGCATCTACCACTTGTCGGCATTCCAACTGAGGGCGCAGCGTTCCCAGGTCAATTGTTTCGTCCACGTTCTGCTGTGTCCTCTCATGAGGCAACAGTCCGCGTTTTGCAATTGAAAAGTAAATAGCCATAATTGTATAATGTTAATTTTCCCTACAAAGGTAGTTAAAAAACTTCACTCCTGCAAGTCTTTTACAAAATATATGCAGTCAAGTCGATTGCAACTACATGATGTTTCAATTGCAACTACATGATGTTTCAATTGCAACTACATGATGTTTCAATTGCAACTACATGATGTTGCAAACAACTACACGTGCAAAGTCTGCCGACGAGGTTGGGAAATGTGCTTGCTCCAAAAAGCATAGAAATCTCGCATGACAGGTGACAACGGCTGCCACAACTGCCCAGACAATGCCTTTTTACTTTGTAAAACTACTTTTTTATTAAAAAAAACAGGGCAGATTTTTCTTAATAAATAATAATGTAGTATCTTTGCAGTCGAATTTATGCGTTTTAGAGAAAGCGTACATGAACTTAACAACTATAACAATTAACTTAAACTAAAACAAATCAACTATGAAAAAACTGAGACTCTTATTGTTTGCTGTGCTCTGCACTGTCGGAATCTTTTCTGCGATGGCCGCTCCTGAATATGAAACCGTCGCTATTGGCAACACCGGCTATGCTACTTACTTCAGTTCGAATGCCCTCTACATTGATGGCGTTTACGTGCCCGAACCAATAGGTCGCTGGACATTCGACGATTCTTCAAACCTCCTTGCAGGTACCGGCTCTGCAACCCTGACGGCAACAATCCACTCAACAGATGGAACTGGCATTGTCACACCAACATCTACCCCTGCAGGTGCGAGCATTACTTCTGTAACTGGTCCTTTCGAGGGAAACGGAGCAGTAAATGTTCCTGTAGGCTCAAGCTTGCTGATGGCTGCCAACAATGGTGCAGAAAGCATTGGCACATATTCTGTCATGTTTGACGTTTGCGTGGAAGACGGTAGCACGTACGTTCCTCTCATGCAGAACGCTTTGTCCAACAATAAGGACGGTAGCCTCTTCATCAACCAAAACCATGTCGGCCTTGGTGGAGGCATAGGCTACCACGGCAGCATCGAAAATGGCAAGTGGTACCGTATCGTCTTTGTTGTTAGTCCAACTGAAGCTTCTCTCTATGTAGAAGGCGCACTGCTGACCACATATAACCAGAATTTCGATAACCCAAGAGGTTCGTACCTTCTGCACTGGCTCTTGACGACAGGTGCGCTCTTCTTTGCCGACAATGACGGCGAGGAGAAAGCCATCAAGACATCAGAACTGCGCTTCTGGGATGTGGCTCTCGACAAATACCAAGTTGCCGAAATTGGTTCTATCAGTGGAGATGCACCGAAATTCCCCGAGGCTCTCGGTACATGGACATTCGAAGATGCAAGTAACCTTACTGCTGGCACTGGCACAGCAACGCTTGCTATGTGGGGCAGTGGCGTAAGTGCCATCTCCGGGCCCGATGCAAGTAATGGTGCTATCAGCGCTCCCATAGGTGGTGGCTTCACGCTCGATACACACCTCAGCGAATCATCGAATGCCTACACTCTCATGCTCGACGTCTCCCTCCCCGATGTCAGCGGCTACATCTCTCTCTATCAGAATGACATTACCAACAGCAAAGACGGCAGCATCTTTATCCAGAACGGACAGATTGGCTTGAACTCAGCTGGTCTTAGCTACAATGGCACTATCAATACCAACACATGGTATCGCATTGTTATAGTCATCGACAACGGCTACTGCAAACTCTTTGTGGATGGCACACAGGTTGGCGCTTCGGTCAATCCAGACGCGAACGCATGGGCAATGCGCGACACAAAGCAGTTCTTGCTGTTCGTCGATAACGATGGTGAGGAGAAGGAAGTCAAAGCAGCCGAAGTGCGCTTCTGGGATATCGCCTTGACAGCAACGCAAGTAGCAGAACTTGCCACCGTAGGCACAACTATCGACGATGGCGAGACAGGAGGCGAAGAGGAAGCAGCACCTGCTCCAGTCGCATACACTGGTAAGATTGGCGCAAACGTTCTGTCTCTGACAGCGCTTGAAGGCGGCATACCTGCAAACACGGCTGTCGTTCTCAAGGGAACGCCCAACACTACACATAGGTTCTTCGTCATCCCTGAAGGACTTCCTGCTGTTACCGACAATGACCTTCTGGGTTCCGATGGTACCGTCACTGGCGGTCCCAACATCTATGTGCTCTCAGACAAGAACGGCATCGTTGGTTTCTATCTTGTCAGCAGTTCTACCACAATCCCGGCACACAAGGCCTATCTCAATACCAGTGCCGGTGTCAAAGGCTTCACCTTCTGCTTCGACGACGATGCCACTGGCATTGAGGACCTTAACGCCAACGTTAACCATGACGAGGCTATCTACAACCTCGCAGGTCAGCGCCTCCAGAAGATGCAAAAGGGCATCAATATCGTGAACGGAAAGAAGATTCTTCGCTAACGCTCAGGCGCAGGCGGAACCGATTAAGTTGGAATAAAGCTTAGCTTGCTCATGCTTTATCGAGCGTGAGCAAGCTCGGCAAATCCCAAACCTTATATTAATTGTCTGTTGTCATCCCAATAATAATTATGAGAAAGACATATATCATTCCTGAGTCGCTGACCATAGCATTGTGCCCAATGCAGATGATGGCAGAATCACTTCCTATCGGTGGTAGTGAAGGTGGAACCATCGATAATCCCGATGACATTCTGACAAAGGAAAACAAGGATATTAACCTTTGGAACGAAGAGTGGTAAACACTACTCTCCGTCATCCTGATTGGTATGAGATAAGAAGTGGGGGCATGTCGAAAGGCATGCCCCCACTTGTTTGCAGTAAACTCTGATGTCTTACTTGAAGAGCTTGATTTCGCTAAGCTGTAGTCTCGTGCCGCCAGCCATGCGAAGGAACTCGAAGCGGTAGTAGCGATAGTTACCTGAAGTTGCCATCCTGAAGCGATATTCCTGCTCGTTCTCGTCGCGCAGGCGGTTGTTGCCCTTCTGCTCGTCGAGCACTGTCCACGACTTCTGGTCGTTGCTTCCGCTTACTTTCCACGAGACGGGATTGCGGTCGGGGTAGTCGTGCGTGTCATCACCCGTAACGAATCGGTACTCGGTGATGGGCGTCTGTTCGCCTGCATCGAGGGTGATGGAGTAGGGCATCTGCCTGGGTTCGTCGATGCACCACTTTGTAAAGAGCCATCCGTCTGCAGCCTTTGCAGCTCCCTCCTTGCTGTCGCGACCGGAACCGCTCACGAATGTGGCCTTGACAGGCATTTGAACCTTGTCGTAAAGGTAGATTTCGCTGAGTTGGATGCGTGTGCCGCCAGCCATCCTAAAGAACTCGAATCGGTAGTAACGGAACTTCTCTTTCGCACCTGCGGCTGTGGGATTGAAGCGATGTTCCTGATATGCTTCGGCAGGGAGACTGCGGTTGTTCTTCTGGTCGTCGATAGTCGTCCAGTTCTCCTTGTCGTTGCTTCCGCTCACTTTCCACGTCACGGGATTGCGCTCGGGATAGGCATCTGTGTCGTCGCCTGTGACAAGTCCGTACTCTACGACGCTTGTCTGCTGTCCGGCATCGAGGATAATCGAGTAGGGCATCAGGCGTGGGAAGTCAATGCACCATTTCGTGGAGAGTTGGTTGTCACAAATCATGGCCGGACCTTCCTGGCCTCCACGACCGGAGCCGCTCACGAAAGTTGTCTTGATAGGCGCCTGAGCAAACGCTTCACTCAGGGCAAAAAAGGACATTAGAATAAATGAAAGATGTCTCATATCTGTTTGTTTTATTGATTTCGATGTGCAAAGATATGAAAAATTGTTCATAGTTCATAGTCCTTAGTTGAGAATAATTTCGTAACTTTGCATTAAATATAACGAATAATAACCTTCTACTATGAACCATTTGCTCAAGAAACTCATCTTTGCAGCCCTGTTTGCTCCCCTTGCAAGCCAAGCTGCAGAGCCCGTCGACTACGTGAATCCCTACATCGGAAGCATCAGTCATCTGCTCGTTCCCTGCTTTCCGACGATTCAGTTGCCCAACAGCCTGATGCGCATCTACCCGACGCGAAACGAGTATGTGACAGAGTATCTCGACGGACTGCCCATCGTCGTCACCAATCACCGCGAGCGAAGTGCCTTCAGATTGAGCATCACGCAAGGCGACGAACTGCGTCCCATCATCTCGACAAGCTGGGACCATGAGCGTGTGACGCCTTATGACTATCAGGTTCAGATTGCCGACAACACCATCGACGCGCATCTTGCCGTTTGCCATCAAAGTGCCATCTATGAACTTTCGCTATACGAGCCCGCCAAACCAGCCACGATTCTCCTCTACACGGAGAACGGCAGGATGCAGATTGAAGGCAGGAAAGTCGTTGGAAGTCAGAGGCTTAGTCGTAACATGAAGATTTATTTCTCGGGCGAGTTCGACTTGGAACCTGAGCAGAGTGGCTTGCTTCGCGATGGGAAAATATCAGCTGAAACGACTGCCGAAGAACCTCGTGCTTGCGCTGCTCTACGCTTTCCTGCAGGCACGAAGCGTGTCCGTTTCCGCTACGGAATATCCCTCATCAGTCAGGAACAAGCAGAGAAGAACCTCAAGCGGGAGCAAGCAGAGGACTTCAATATGGCCAAAGTCATCAAGGATGGCCGCAAGGAATGGAACGAGACACTCAGCAACATCCTCGTCGAAGGTGGTTCCGACGACCAGAAGACTGTGCTCTATACCTCGTATTATCGTACCTTCGAGCGTCCCGTATGCTTGAGCGAGGACGGACGTTACTTCTCGGCTTTCGACGGGAAGGTGCATGATGACGACGGACATCCGTTCTATACCGACGACTGGATCTGGGATACATACCGCGCAGCACATCCTCTTCGTGCTCTCATTCAACCCCAAAAGGAGGAAGATATCGTGGAGAGTTACCTCCGAATGGCAGAGCAAATGGGTACGAAATGGATGCCAACTTTCCCGGAAATGACGGGCGACACGCGAAGGATGAACAGCAATCATGGCGTGGCAATGGTGGCTGATGCGCTCTGGAAGGGTTTGAAAGTGGATGCCAAGCGCGGCTTCGAGTACTGTCGTCGCGGCATAGAAGAGAAGACACTCGTACCCTGGAGTGGCGCTCCAGCAGGTCGTCTCGACCAGTTCTACAAGGATCATGGCTACTTCCCTGCTCTTGCGAATGGCGAGAAGGAAACCGAACCGACCGTGAGCGGCTTCGAACAACGGCAACCTATTGCAGTCACGCTTGGTACTGCTTACGATGAGTGGTGCCTCTCTCGCATCGCAGAGTTCATGGGCAATAAGGCAGATGCAGCCAAATACCTTGCCCTCAGCTACAACTATCGCAATGTGTGGAATGCCGAAACACGTTTCTTCCATCCCAAAGACGAACGCGGCAACTTCCTGCCCGACTTTGATTATCGCTTCAGCGGAGGCATCGGGGCACGTGCCGCTTATGGTGAAAACTACGGATGGACTTATCGTTGGGACGTACAACACAACCTTGCTGACCTCGCGAAGCTGATGGGCGGACGCGAATCAATGTGTCAAGAGCTTGACCGCACCTTTGCTGAACCGTTAGGCAGGAGTAAGTGGCAGTTCTATGGAGAGTTCCCCGACCAGACAGGCAACATGGGACAGTTCACGATGGCAAACGAGCCTTCGCTCCATATACCTTATATATATAACTATACAGGCGCGCCTTGGAGAACGCAGAAACGTATTCGTCAATGTCTCGACGCGTGGTTCCGCAACGATGTTATGGGCATGCCTGGCGACGAAGACGGTGGCGGCATGACCTCCTTCGTGGTCTTCTCGTCCCTGGGCTTCTATCCTGTCACGCCAGGTTTTCCTGCCTACAACATCGGCTCGCCACTCTTCACCGACGCTCGCATCAAGCTGCCTGGCGGCAAGGAACTGCACATCATAGCCAAGGGAAGCAGCAAGGAGAACAAATACATCCAGAGTGCTACCCTCAACGGAAAGGCTTGGAACAAGCCTTGGTTCAGTCACGACGACATAAAGAACGGTGCAACCCTGGTGCTTGAAATGGGCAGCAGACCCAACAAGCAATGGGGTAGCGCTGATGATGCCACGCCTCCTTCTGCTCCGGCGAAGTAGGAACTACACAATTAGCTGTTGCTCATTTCAAGGCGCGAAGCATTCCTAAGATTAGGATGACTGCACCTGCTATGGCCATCAGCGTGATGCGTTCGTCGAGAACTATTGTGCTGACGACCATTGTGACGAGGCTCTGCAGGTAAATGAAATTGGATGCATGCACGACGCCTACTTCCTTCAGAACCCAGTTCCACAGCAGGTAGCATGCATTTGACGCTATAACGGAGAGGAATAGCAAGTTCGCGATGACGACAGGCTTTGCCAGCATCGCCTCTGTCATGCTGAATGGTTCTACAAATAAAAAGTAGGGCACGATGCTGATAATGCCGTATGCGAAAATCTTTCGCGTGATAAAGTCCATACTGTAATTGCCCATGATGCGTCGCATGAAGAGCGAGTAGAACGCCCACGCAAGGGCGGCAGAGAGCGCGAGTAAGTCTCCTAAAGGATTCAAATGCAGGACGAGTTGGCCGTTCAGCACGACAAGTATGACGCCAACGAAGGCGATGAGCGAACCAATCACCTGCTTGCCCTTCATTCGTTCCGAGCGATAGAAGATGGAACAAACAAGCGCGGTAAGTAGCGGCGCTGTGCTCACAAGGATACTTACATTGGTGGCATAACTGTGGCAAAGTGCCATGTTCTCTGTCAGAAAGTAGAGAGAGCCGCCCATGATGCCAAGGAGGAAGAGCACAAATTCGTCGTGCCAATTGTCTGCAAACAGGCGTCGATGAGAGATGACGAGCATGCAGATATATGCTATGACAAAGCGAACAAGGAAGATGTCCGCAGGTCGCATCCCCACATCAAGCAGCACTTTACTACTGACGAAGGTGGACCCCCAGATACATACGACGACGAGTGCACCGATGTAACCCCAGACGTGTCTCATCTACTTGTTGCTTATGACCTTGCGGTTGCTGATAATGTTAATGCCTCTACGTGGTTCGGAGAGTCGCTGACCAGCAAGGTTGTACCATCTGGCAACACCTTCTTCCTGATAGGATGGCGGAGTCAGGTTGCTTGCGATGTCCTCTTCCGTAACGGTGAACTGCGGACCTTCGGTAAAGGTGGAGCCTGTGTAGGCAGCATTGATGCATTGAACGCCCCAAGTGTATGTGCCGGGTTTCGGGGGGAAAAACGTCCACTCAGTCCTCGTGCCGACCCGTCCGAGGCGGTTTGCCATGCGTATGCCATCTTTCTCCCCGCCAATGATGGCTGGCGTGCTGTTCAGCAAATTGCCTTCCTCGTCTTTAAGATAGACTTCGTAGGTAAATCCGAGGGGCGTCATCTCTGCTGCTTGCCATGCGAGCCGCACGGTGCCATCCTGTACGGAAACAGTCGGTGCGAGCGGTGCATCTGGCCGGGATAGGGGAGAGAGCAGGTTGTAGCAGAGGATGGCATTGTCGCCGTACTGTGTCGAGGTAAGGTAGTTGTTGTCTTTCGAATAGCCAATGAGCACGAAGTCCTTGCGTCCGTCGCCATTGTAGTCGGGGAAGATGGTGCATGCTTTCGTGGCACCAGGAATGGCGACGCTGCGCTTGAGGCGTCCTATGCCGTCGTTGAGATAGAGCATCCCCCCGCAGACATTAGAATTGATGCCGCCTATGAGGACATCGTAGTCACCGTCTCCGTCCCAGTCTATCACGCCAGCAGAGTTGCTTGCGGCAGAGGAGAGTGTGTAGACGTCACTCTGAAATTCGCTGTTGAGGGCAGTGAAACTCGGCACCTCGGTCTTCTTGTTAATGTATATGCGCTGTTTTGCAATGGCTTCTCCCGAGGAGGCTTCTCCCAAGCCGGCAAGCACGATGTCGAGCCAGCCGTCGTTGTTGAAGTCGGCAACCTGCAGGGTACCGCTCGATTTGCGTTTCAAGTTGGCACCTCTCTCGCCCAATCCGAGTCGGACGAAATGCCCATGTTGTTCAGGGTCATTGAGGAAGATGTCGGTGAAGCGCAGTTGATTCTCCTTTTCATCCACGAGAGCAGAGATAGCGAAGTCTTGGAAACCGTCGTTGTTGAAGTCGGCCGGCTGGATGATGGCTTCGCGAAAGAGGAATTCCTGGTCGTAAGGCTCGACGACAAAGGTGAGGCTCGCAGCACCGATAGACTTGTTATGGAGAATGACGTTGCAGTTCGTGTCGCCTTGATGACCGGCAAGGATGATGTCGAGCCGGCAGTCATTGTCGATGTCGATGACTTCTGCGTTGCATGGCACCCTGTAGTCGAAAGCCGCATTAGAGCCGTCGTGATTGAGTATGACGGGTGTCGCTTCTTCAAATGTCCCGTTGCCTTTGCCCAGGAAGATGCCTTCGTGACCGTCTTCCGTGTCGCTTCCAGTCTGGTCGAAGGCAATGAGATCCATGTAGCCGTCGTTGTTGATGTCGCAAGGAACGAGAGAGGGCGAGATTGTTACCCTAAAGGGTTGAGTGACTGTGACCTTCGTCCATTTGTGTGATGTTGTGTTGAAGGTTGCGATGTGGGAAATGCTGTTTGTTGTGGTTTCGCCTGTGGCAGAGTCCTGAACGCTGGCAAGCCCACCGGTCACGATGTCTTGGCTTCCGTCGTTATTCAGGTCTACGGTGACCGCTCCGCCATTCTCAAAACCCCATGCCTGCGTGATGAGTTCAGGATTGTAGGGTGCTGAGGTAGAAAGTGTGGGACGGATGATGGGGTCGTTGAGCATTACGAGACGGTTGTTTCGGAACTCCATCGTGCCGATGTACATCAGTCGTGATTGCACGCTTTCCGTGCTGTTGTGAGCATGGAAGACGATGCGAAGAGCTCCGTCCTTATCGTAGAAGAGCGAGTGGTGCCCAGTGCCAACGAGGTCGTCCCAGCGCCGCAGGATGGGATTACTTGTGAATTTCGTCCATGTGCCGCTTGTGATGTTGTTCGTATAGGCATAGCCTACGGCATAGTCCTGGCTGCGATAGTCGTTGCCGGAGTAGGTAAGGAAGTATCGGTTGCCGTTCTTGATGACGTTGGGTCCCTCGTTTACTCTGCCCATCTTGAGCTCCCACGACTGCGATGCCGCAAAGCATTTGCGCAAAGTGCCGGCAACAGGCGTGATGAAATCATCGCTGAGTTTTGCCTGCCAGATGCAGTTGCCGTCGGTGAAGCGCACGAAGAAGATGTAGGCCGTGCTGTCCGTATCGATGAAGACATGCGAATCGATGCACTTCTCGTCGCTGATGAGGCTGTTCATCTGGTATGTGCCGACCTGCACGAAAGGCCCTTTCGGAGATGATGACGTAGCAGCATAAAGGTGCTCGTTGGCTGAGTAGTACATGATGTACTTGTCGCCAATGTGATAAACTTCGGGAGCCCAGAACCATTGTGTCTCCGTAGTGTTGCTCTTGTTGAGGGCCAGTCCTTCATATTTCCAGACACGCAGGTCGTTGCTTGTATAGCAGCGAATGCCGTTGGCGTCGTTGGTGCCGTAGGCATAGTAAGTGTCGCCATCGAGCAGGATGTACGGGTCGGCCAGGGGCACTTGACTTTTGCCTCCTTCTGCTGATGCGAGGAGGGGCAGCAGGAGCAGTAGTCCTGCCACGAATGCTTTTCTGTTCATGTTATTGTCTTTTTACCTTGACGTGTCAGGTTTGGGAGGCTTACTTCACTTCCCAGCCTGCGGCTTTTGCCATCTTCTTGCAGATTTCCGTGTTGTCGAAACGACCGTGGAACTGCTCTGCACCGACGCCTATAGCGAAGGCAGGCACGTAGCCATTGCTATGGCCGCCGCTTTGCCAGCCAATCATGGCGCATTCGGAGATGACGTGCTTCACGGTGCTGCAGAGGCGGTCGGCGCCAGCCTTGCCCTCCTTGAACTCGTTGAAGGATTTCTCCAGACGGCTTGCTTGGTCGTCGTTCACCTTCACGTCGCCCCAGAAGCCGAAGTTGTCTGTGAGGAACTTTTTGCCTTCGCCCCATGTGAACTTGTCGCCCATCTTCTCCTTCATGGTGTTGAGTTCGCGGTTGAGCTTGTCCATGCTCATGCGCTGAGAAGCCACGGCCTTCAGGTTTAGCTCATAGGCTCCGCGTCCCATTGTCATGCCGCCTGTTTCGTGGTCGGCAGTGATGACGATGAGTGTTTCGTCGGGATGCTGCTGATAGAACTCGTAAGCAACCTTCACGGCGTTGTCCATGTCGATGAGTTCCGTGATGAAGACTGGATCGTTGGCATGGCAGCCCCAGTCAATCTTGCCTCCCTCCACCATCAGGAAGAAACCATCGCGGAGACCTTGCTTCTTCATGAGGAAGTTGATTGCAGCGCGTGTGATGTCCTGCAGCGTGAGGTCGTCCTTCGTGCGGTCAATGGCGTAGGGTATCGAGTTACGCTCTATCTTGCTGGCAGCCTCAGTCTGGAAGAGAATCATCTTGTCGGCCTTCTTGGCTTTCTTTTGGTAGTCCTTGTAGCCGCGTGCAATGGTGTAGCCGCCTGCCTGTGCCTGTGCATAGAGGTCTGGGCCGCCATTGGGGTTTTCGGGCTTGAGGAAGTCGCTTCCTGCGAAGAAGTCAAAACCAGAGCCAGGCAGCTGAGAACCGATTTCGTAGTACATGCTGCGCTTGGGCACATGCGAGTAGAATGCCGCTGGCGTCGCGTGGTCGATGCTCACGCTGGTCGTGACACCGACTGCAGCACCTGCGTCCAGTGCCCAATGAGCAATGCAGTTGATGGGGGTCTCCAAGTCCTTCAAGACACCGAGAGCGCCGTTCTTCGTCTTGTTGCCGCTTGCCAGAGCCGTACCGCCGGCTGCCGAGTCGGTCACACCATTCGTGGCGCTTTGTGTGTTGACGAGGCCCACGTATGGGAAGCTGGGGAAGCATAGTTCCTTGATGCCAATGCGTCCCTCGAGTGCACCGAGGTAGGTCTCGGCTGCATTGACCTGGTTCACGCCCATACCGTCGCCGATGAAATAGAACACATACTTAGCCTTGCCTTCTGCAAAGGCAGCAAGAGCAACCAGCAGGATGCTCAGCACTGAAAAGATTCGTTTCTTCATGTTGGGTTGTTATTTAGGTTGTACTTTTATCCAATTTGCCCACAAAGGTACGAAAAGTTGTGCTAAATGCAAAAGAAAAACGTGTTTTTCTTTCAATTTCTCTTGCTTGCGTCGCCTTCCGTGTATAAACCTAAATTATGTTAAAGTTTAGTACCTTGCGATACAAGGTATTCAAATTATACATACCTTTGCAGTGTCGAAACGAAATGTTTTGTAATTGATGAATACGGATAACACGAAATCGCAGATGCGCAAGGGTATGCTCGAGTACTGCATCATGCTTCTGCTCAGGCAGCAGCCCTGCTATGCCAACGACATCATCCAAAAACTTCAGGATGCCGAGATGATTGTGATGGAGGGAACGCTCTATCCGCTGCTTTCGAGACTGAAGAGAGACGGACTTCTCGGGTATGAATGGCGCGAGAGCACGCAGGGACCGCCTCGCAAGTACTACGTCCTGACCGACGATGGGCAGCAGGCTTTGGCTCAGCTCGACGCCAGCTGGGAGGAAATCCTGCGCACCGTGAACATCTTGAAAATGGGAAATTAAGAACTTAAATACATAAATCGATGAAAAAGAACATTAGCATTAACCTGTTTGGCACTTTGTATAATATCGACGAAGATGCCTACAACCTTCTGGAAAACTACCTGCAGAGCATGCAACGCTACTTTGCGCGTCAGGAAGGAGGTGCCGAGATTGCCGACGACATCGAGCATCGTGTGGCCGAACTGCTGTGGAAGAAGCGCGAGGCTGGCATGACCGCTGTTGATATCGACGTCGTGAAGGGCATAATAGACACTATCGGCAAGGCCGAAGACATCGCAGGCGACGGCGGAAACAAGTCAGAGAATGCCTTTGCCTCCTACGATAGGAGTGGACGCAGTACCGGGCAGGACAGCCGTTTCGAAGAGGACTTCAAGCAGTTTGCCCGAGATGCGGAGAGGTTCACGCGCAATACCTACGACAGAGGTCGCGAGCATGTACGCACACATCGCTTCTATCGTTGTGCCAACGACAAAGTGTTGGGCGGCGTCTGCTCCGGTCTGGCAACCTATTTCGAGGCAGGCGAGCCCGTCATCTGGCGACTCGGCGCTGTCGCTCTTACCCTGATTGGCATCGGTCTGCCACTACCTATAATATATATTGTAATGTGGCTCGTGACGCCTGCAGCCCTGACGCCAGAAGATCGTTTGCGTCAGAAAGGCATGGACGTCACTCCCGACAACCTCGCCCAGCAAGTGAAATATGACTCGGAACCGGTCATCGTGAAGGACGAGAACAAAGGCTGCCTCAAGGGCTGTCTCGTTGCCATGATTCTCTGCATCCTGCTTCCAATGATTTTCTTCTTCACCATCTGGGGCAAGATGATTTGGGGTATTATATCAGACTTTTAGGTGAGAAAAAACGAAGAAGGCAGCTCCTTGTCGGGGGCTGCCTTCTTCGTTATATGGAGGCTCAGTAGAGAACCTTCCTTCCGTTAGTGATGTAAATGCCTTTCTGCGTCTTGCTGACGCGCTGGCCGCTGAGGTTGTAGATTGCCTCACCCTTTGGGGATGAAGCAGGTACCGTCCTGATCTCTGTTGCATGCTCCAGTGCTTGTTCCGCCGCCTCGATGGCCGCACTCAAAGATGCGCGGTCGTCGGCAGTAGCGGTGCCTGCTACGATGAGCGGACGCATGCGCTGCATTTCTGCCTGCAACGCGTCGAAAGCGTCCTTCACCTCTGCCAACTGATAGTACGGCGAAGCCTCTTCGTCGAAAATAACATCGTGAATCTGGAACTCGCTCATGGCGAAAATGTGGCTGTCGGCACGCTTGCCGATGGTCTGAAGCACATGGAATCGCAGATAGCGGATATCACCGTCGGTAAAGATAACTGGCGAGGTGTAGCTCTCACTAATGCTGGAAGGCATTCCCTCGGTGAGGTGGGCCACAGACAGAAAGTTCTTCGTGTTGGGAGATACCTTGACATCTATGTCCACAGGAATGTCGGGCAAACCGTATTCAGCGTTCTGCGATGGCGTGAAACTGAAGGCGAAAGCACACTGGGGAAGGGCGACGTGGGCCTGGATGTAAGACATCTCTTCAGGCCATTGGATGCCACTGTACCATGTCTCATAGTAGGTTTCGGTCTTCCTGTCGATAAGTTTTGCCAGATTGTGCTCAGCCTGTTGTGTGTTGTTGGCATTGGAAGAAAGAACCGTGCTATTGCGAATGATGCGAGAACTCAAGTCTGGCGTGCAGACGAATGCCTTTGCGTAAGTTTGCAAGGCGCTTTGGAAGAGTAGGGCAGAAGCGTCGTCATGCAGAGCTTGCTCAGCCTCGGTGGTAATCGCTTGCAGCACACTCTCGTCGGGTCGCATGTATTGGTTGGTGCGCAACTGGAAGATGGCATTGGTGCTGGCAGAGGTATAGAGGACGACAGGCTTGTCGGATGTGCCGTTGATGCCAATATACTTGCCATTTGCGCTGACAGAGAAGCCCTCTCCACTCTTTTTGACGATGATGGGCAGGGGCGTGTCGGAAAGCGTCACGGCAGAGCCATCCAGGTTGAGATACTTCTTTGCTCCGAGGTTATAGAGGTAGTACTCGTTGTACTTCTCGGAGAAAAGAATCATCCAGTTGCAGTATGGATTGGTGACGGGGCACGGCTGGCGGTATGCCTCGAGTGCGTTCGTCGCTGTGGAGCCCAGGATGGAAAGTTCGTCGTCGCTCGTCGAGATGATGTCGCCGCGACTCGACAAGTTGTGGAGCTGGTAGACAGCCTTAGGCGTGAGGGACTCAGCTTTGGCCACTATGCCATAGGTGAGCGGCTGAGCCGTCTCGCCAAGTTCCTGGATGGCCTCTCGCAAAGCGTCGGCATCGGTACATGTGCCATCAGCATAAACCGCGCGCAACGGCTCCAAGGCGGCAGGGTCATAACCTCCCCAGGTGTCTGCCTCGCTAATGATTTGCTCGACGAGTTCAAGCAAACTCTCAAGCCTGTACTCATACTTAAAGTAAACCTCGTTGATGACAAGGTTGGAGCCATAGCCTGCGGTGAAGCGCAAACGGATGTATTTGCCTGTGACGGGTTCCGCAAACTGAATGACGGGACGTTCTGCGTCCTCAAGGGTGAAGGTGCCAACACTCGTGTAGCTGCTGCCATCGTCGGAAACGGCGACCCTTACCGTCTTTGCCCGATAATTGCTTTCTCTGCTTTGATATAGTTCGAGCATGCTGAAGGTGACGGCTTCGGGAGCCTCGATGACAAAGTTGTGCGGGTAGCCCTTCAGACTGCTCTTCCATTTGTTGTGATAGTAGGAAGCCTTGTCGCCGTCCAGTATCATGGTGGCACGTCCGTAGTCGCCTTCGCCCTCGGTCTCTTCATCGCTCCAGTCTATGACTTTCCATGTGGCGGGATTGGAGACGGTGCGTGTCGTTTCGATGCGTGACTGCATGACTTTCGTCTGGTAGTTCAGGACGCCTTGATCCACGCGACGCTCCAGGCGGGCAACGTCGATGGTGTCGACCCATGGCATTTCTCCAATTGCTGGTGCCTCGTATGTGTCAAGGCTGTCACGTGTTCCCATGTATCCACCTGTCTCAAGGTAGAAGGTTTTATCATAAAGGCTGGTCACGCCGTGGCCATAGTCGTGACGTGAGTTGCGCTGGTTCTTGCCTTGTGTATGGCCGTAGCCTGCGTTGTTCAGGGCATACCACTTGCCTGTTGCGGCAGAGCGCATTGCTCCGTTGCGGAAGTAGCATCGGCGCATGAGGTTGCCTCCTCTGTTGCCGAAGTTTTCGAGGAAGCTGTAGATGCCGCTTGTGAGGCGGTTGGCTCCTGCCATGCGCAAGGTGCCCATGTAGTGCCAGTCCGCTTCTTCTGCCATTTTGTACCACACGGTTTGCAGTGTGCTTTCGTATTCCTTGACCTGTCCGAGCGAGTCGGTGACGCTTACGATGTCAGGTCGGACGTTGTAGAGGAACTGTACCCAATGGTCGAACTCCCAGAGGTCGTCTCTGTTGTAGCGTATGCTTGAGCCGGTTCCTTCGCCACCGAAGCGTGTGGCATAAGCTTCAGGACCGAGGTCGACTGCTCCGGCGCGCATGATGTCGGGCAGGCTTTTGTCTTCGTCAACGTCGCCATTATCCCAGACGGAGAAGAGGACGGTGTGTCCGTAGCTGCCGTCGCTGCGAGTGGGCATCTGTATGCCCGAGTACATGCCGTCGGTGCCGATGGCCATCTGATAGGTGGCTGGGAGACGGTATTCGCTGGGATACATCACTTCGAGGTAGGTCCAGTTGTACGCCTGTCCTGATGGTGCGTTTGGTACCTTTGTGCTCCACCACAGGTGTACGCTTGGAGCCATGAATATCTCGGAGTCGGTGATGTTGAGCGTGGAGGTGCGCTGGAAGAGGAGCAGGTTGAGGCGGTCGAGCTTTGAAGAGCCGTTCGGGCAAGTCAGCTCGAAGCGGTACCAGCCGTCGTAGGGCATCTCGGTGTCGGGCATGATTTCCATGCGTTGCTCTGCTGTCGAGGTGTTTGTGCTGGTGGAAGAGGTGTCGAGGACTACTGTGCCGGTTGCCGGATGCACGATTCGCACACCGAACGTCACCTTGGAGCCGCTTCTTGCCTTGAACAAGGCGTCTGCCCGAACGTGTCCCGTCGGGAAGTGGATGCCGTAGACTACAACGGTGCCTTCGGCGTAGTTCCAGTTAATGTAGGTTTCCGAGTTTTGGTCTCCCACGGGTTCACCGTTCAGTTCACGGTAGTTGCGTGCAGGCCAGATTGTGTCAACACTTTCTTGCCAGTCGGTGGCAAAGGTCGGCATTGCCATCAAGAGTGCCAACCCAAGTAACATAATCCATCTTTGTTTCATGGTTCAAATTTCTATTACGTCAAGGCAAATATACGTTTTTTTGCGTTACGTTGAATGGCAAAGGTCGTATTTTTTCGCTATTCGATGTAAGATTATACCTTGGCATTTGTATTGGAGTGGGGAGCGCGATAGTCGACGCAGTGTGCTCCGGCATGTTTTGCGTCTGTTTTCGGTCCGTTGAAATATGTCAATGACATGGGCTGGTTATTCTGACAGCGTGTGGTGTCTTCAAATGTCACGTGGGTAAAATGAATTTATCACATGTGTAAAATGAATTTATCACGTGGGTAGTTTGCAATTGTCACGTGCATGATTGAAAAAACAAAGGCAACTCCCTTTGAGAGTCGCCTTTGTCATTAGTAAAAGGATTGCCTTATAATTCTTGACATGTTAGGTCAAGACAATTTTTGCTCAGCAGCATTTAAGCATGCTTGGTAGCAGGCTTGAAGCTGCGTCAGCTTTTCCTCAGTCTTCGCCCCAGATGTCCCAAGCGTTGTTTTCCTTTGTCTTGGCATCGCTGCCGTCAACGGTGACACCGTCGTCGACAATCTCCAGGCTTTCGGCAATCATGTTGGATGCCATAGCCTCCTCTATCTGCATTGCAGGTGCTAAATATTTCATAGTTTTTAATATTAAGTTGTTTACTACATTATTAAATATAGCTTCCTCCCCCGAAGAGGAGGAAGCCTTCTTTTTAGTAAAGCACCTTCTTGCCGTTTACGATGTTGATGCCCTTCTGAACCTTGTTCAGGCGCTGACCTGCGAGGTTGAAGATTGCACCGTTCTGGTTCTTGAGGTTATTAGCGTCGTTGAAGTCGCTGATGTCCTTAATGCCAGTAGTATTGTCGTCGAACTTGAAGGTGAATCCCTTCACACCGGAAGCAACTTCCAGATAAGCCTTGCAAGGTTGAATTACACCACTTGTAGCCTTGTAGAAGCCAATTTCATAGCCTTCGGGCTGAGCAAGGATGTATTTGCCGACAGCGTCGATGGGCTCGAATGAACCCATCAGGTCGTTATTCTCAAGTTCAGGAACCTTTCCCTTGACGAGGGCTTGTTCGCCGTCTACTGTGGAGTCATATATATTCAGGTCATCGCCTTCAGGTTCTGTTGAACCACCTCCTGTGCCAATGGTGAACGTATAGGTGCCGGGAGTAGCATTGAGGATGACTGGAGTAGCTGTGGGAATAGTGCCTTCCAGAGCAGACAGTGTCAGCCACTGGCTTACACCGTTACCATTGATTGTACCAGTGTAAACCTTCAGGTCAGCTTCAGCGGGTGTTGCCGGGAAGGGCAGATAGGTTGTTGCATAGCCACTCTCGTCGATAGCAAGCTGAATGCTTTCGGCATCTGCAACTTCCCACATAGAAGCACCAGCATCATATGTCCAGCCTACCAGGTCACCGGCAGCGCGGCAGTGCAGTGCTGAGTATTGTTCCTCTGGGTTAGCCATGAACGAACCATATCCAACAGCAGGAACGAAGACTGTATATGTGCCTGCTTCGTCGCTGCCTACAACAGTTGTGCTCTGTGCCACAGTAGTGGGAGCGTACTTACCCATCAAGCTGATGGTGTAGGTGTTGGCACCAGTCTTGGTCAGCTTGACAATATTCTTAGCTTCGGCTGCGGTTTCGTAGTTGCCATACATAGTGGCATCGCTGGGATCAATGCCCATATACTTGTCGTAGAACGAGTTCTTCAATGTGTAGTAGCCAGTCTCGGGCAGAACGAAGTTATTCAGGTTAGTCATGTCAATGGCCATCATAGCCAGCTTCATGGCCTTATACTGCTCGAAGGTGCAGCTTGTCTTGTATGCTGCGTCATAACCAACCGTAGCAGCCACGTCAGCATTGAGTACGAAGTACTTTGCAGTGCTTTCGAAGGTGGGAGCAATCTCTTCTTGAACGAACTCGCTGTAGTCGGTGGGAATCTCCATAACATTGAAAGCAGAGCCGTCGTCGTTAGTTGCTGTTGAATTCCAAATCTTCAGTGAGCCACCTGCACCGCCGAACTGGTTAACCTGATAGCCGGAAGTGGGAATGGTCAGCATGAAGGCATCTGTGTAGCCTGAAGCTGTGCTGGCCTTGATGTTCCAGCAATTGCCAGCCTCAGCAGCCATAAATACAGGAACGTTTTCGTTAACGGACTCTGTCCAAGCATAAACCTTTTCGGCACCTTCAGCCTTGTTGTAGAGCTTGATGTGCCAGGGGTCGCCGATGAATGCCCAGTGATAAGCATCCTCGCCAAGGCCGAGAGCGTTGGCATTGACGGTCTTCAAAGCACCGGCGTCATCCTTGAGGTCGGAAGTAACGTACCAAGTGCTGCGAATCTTCATGTCGTACCAGTGAGCGGTAGCATAGTCAGAGCTAAGAACGAAGGGGCCGCTCCAAGTTGCAGGCACAGCAATGTGCATCTCTGCTGTAACGGTCTGACCTGTTACGTCGGGAGCTGTAACAGTGGTGTAAGCAGGCATCGTTATTGTGGGCATTGCAGGCACAGCTTCTCCAACCTCCAGACCTGATACAGGAAGGGTCTTTACAACATCGCCGTTGAAGGTGATGTCATAGTAAACGTTTGTGACGGGAATGTTGGGAACATCGTCGAAGTGGAAGACATTGCCGTTGTCGGCTGTGTTGCCATAGTAGGCTAACCTGGTACCCTGGTATCCGCCGTACTGGTTGATGAAGTTGTTCACGTTGCCAGTCTGTCCAATCATAAAGCCACCATTGTAGCTAATCTTGATGTTCCACTCGCTGTCGCCGTCGGCCATCTCAATAGTGCTGTTGGGATGCAGTGTCTGTGTGGGACCAGCCAGCTTGTTGTAAACCTTCACATGATAGGGTGTGCCTACGAAGCCCCACTGGAATGCGTCGCTGGCGCGTTGCTTGTCGGTAGGATTCTTGGAGAGATACTCGGGAGCATTGCCAGAATTGTAGAGGTAGTGCTTACTGCCATCTATTTCTGTGCGGTCGATGTAGAGGTTCTTCCATACGATGGATTCGTAGTTGGGATAAAGTGCAGGACCGCTCCAGTTAACGGTGACGTCAACAGAGGTCACGCCGGCAGTGATGGTTGTGGGGTTGAAGGTGAAGTCAACGAAATTATTGTTCCAGACTGCAGTCAGCTCGGCAGTGCTGCCTTGGTCTTGTGTCCTGACTTCTTCGCCAATCTTCTCGCCATTGTAGTAAAGGTTGTAAGTAACGTCCCATGATGGGGTCTCGAAGAGTGCAAGAATCTCGTTGTAAGCATCCACGCCAGCTACCTCAACGATGTTGTGCTGGTTGCCTCCATCCAGGCCGTTGTTCCAAGCGTTGATGCTGAAACCACCGCCGCCCTGTCCATTGAAGAGTAAACCGCGTTCCTCAATGTAGAAGCAGTAAGGATAGGTGGCATTGCCAGTGTACCAAACAGCAATCGTTGCAGCCTCTGCCTTGTTGGGTGTCAGAGTTCCGTCTGTAGCAACGAACTTCTTTGCACCGAGGTTGTAGAGGTACTGCTTGCCTTCGTATTTGAAGAATGCGAACTGCTTCTGTGCATCGCTTGCACCAGAATTGTTTGTACCACCTGTTGTGCCAGTGAGTCCTGTGTTGGCGGCATTTGCCGTCCAGTTAGTAAGACGTTCGTTCGTAATGTTGTAAACCTTGTGCATGTCGTAGAAGAAAGGTGCGCCGTTGAAGACTGCCATAGCAGCATCAATGTCGAGCGTTACGCCTGCCACTTCCTCGATGGTTACGGTGTTGCCACCCTCGGCAGTCGTGTAGTTGTTGAGCACGAGGTTGCCGCCGTTGTTGTTGTTGAGGCACCACTTGTTGTAGCCTTCCGAACCAATCTTGTAGGCAAAGAAGCGCAGCGTGGAGCCATCGGGATTGCCTGTACCGTCAGTTGTGATGTCGAGGGCGATGCCACGATCAGTGTACATGTAGAGGTTCTGGTTTCTAAGGCAAGCGAATTTCTTCAGCTTGGGGCTGTAGATGAAGTACTTGCCATCATAGTTGATGATACCGAACTGCTTGGAAGCGTCGTCGGTAGCAGCATTGGCATTGACTGTTCCGCCATTGCTTGAGTGCGAGGAAACAATCATCGTCTGATCTGTGTTCAGTGTCATGTAGCCACGATTGGTCCTAATGGTATAGACCTTCGTGTTGGAGAGCTGCGAGGCAGCAGTGATGATGTCTGCCTTCATCTCCCCA
>JAGCNZ010000042.1 GCA_017645655.1 Bacteroidaceae bacterium
CGACTGTCACCGCCTCGGGCTTGATATATGTCTTTTTCATATTACTTTACTTGAGTTCCGCCTGCACCTAAGCGTTAGCGAAGAATCTTTTTGCCGTTAATAATGTTAATGCCCTTCTGCTTCTTGCTCATGCGCTGACCGATGATGTTGTAGATGCTTTCGTTAAGGTTAACGTTAGCGTCAAGGTCAGTAATCGCAGTTGCATCATCTTCGTCGAAGCCATAGAAGCTCTTGACGCCAGCATCGCCGATAACGAGGTAGCCCTTGCCGGCTGGAACAGTAACGCTACTACCTACAGGATAGAAACCTACACCATTGGTCTTGCTTGCAAGAGCATAGATGTTTCCTGCAGCACCTGTAACAGTACCATCAGAAGGCAGGAGGTCATTCGTTGTGCCAAGTTCAACAGCACTTGTAGCAGGACTGAACTTATAGCTACCAGTGTTCTTCAGCACGACAGCCTCGCCAGCAGGAATTGCTGTAACAGGTTCAAGATGAACAGCACTTGCATTAACCTGGCAAGCATAAGCCTCAACACCTTCAGGCATTGTGTCAATGTCGTAAGGAGCAACGAAGGTAGTGTAGTTAGCATCGCCAATGGTGACATACTCTGTAACGCCAAGGCATGTCAGACGGAAGTTTCCTACAACAACCCATGTACCATCTTTTTCGCCTCCATAATTCATCTCCACGCCAATCGTGAGATTGCCATCCTCGCCCACCTCAATGGCAGGCGTTGTTGCCTTGTAAAGACCTGTCTGGAAGTACTCGTTAGCCTGCCAAGGCCAGTTTGCGAATGCACCTTCTACACCATCGCGTGTATCGCCAATGCCGGGCAAATTGCCTGCCTCACTGGTCACGTTAGGAAGAAGAGCCTCTTTTCTCTCGTCATCGCCGTTAATTGCCACAACTTTTGCAAGCTGACGAAGCATCTCACCACGTCCAACCTTCGCAGCCTCATTGTCACTGCTTCCATCACGGAAGAAGCCATAGCAACTTACCTTATACTTGCCGGGAGTAAGACCTGTGATAGTCTGCTTCATGTCTGCATTAGCCTCGAACCATTCGATGACCATCCAAGGCTCACGTTCTGAACCTCTCATTTGACCACCGACACCAGTCCAGCCACGAGTCCAGTTACCACCACTGACCTTAGAGAAGTTGGGGTTCTCAATGAGGAAGGTCACGTCAAGAGGATTGGCTTCTGTAGCCTTGTACATAGCAGCCTTGTATGCTTCGGGAGAAACAAGCATCCACTGCGCATAAGGATTGTTTACATAGTCATTGCGATTCCATTCACGCTTCTGAACAGAGTTCCAGTAATGTGTGTTGCCATCGCATACGTCATCGGCGGGGTCATATACGAAGTGCCAGTTGTAGTTGTCCCATTCGCACATGCTGTAAACCTTGTCCTTGCCTTCAACGGGGACAAAGGCAAGCTTGTTCTCACCATTCTTGTCCCAGTATTCTTCCTGCCAGTTCATACCGTCCCAGCCATTGCCGCTGAGGTGGAAGACGGGGCGACCTGTTGCACCACTCCATTCGCCGTCGGGACGGAAGTGGATGAGCATACCGGGATTATCAATAGCAATATGTGTGCCCCAGTCTGCTGTCGTGCTGAAGAAGATGCCAGCACCAACATTATATAAATAGTAGTCTGCTTCTTCGTTTGCAGGCTCGGAGCATTCGATTCTTGTGATGTCCACCTTTTCGATGGCATTGAGCTTGCGCAGGTTGCGGACAAGACGCAGGTGGGTTTCAACTTCATTAACCGTGCCGTTTACGAGGAAGTCTGTTACAGATGTTGGGACACTGATACCGTCTGCCTGAGCCTTTTCGATGGTGGCTCTCAGAACAGTTACATCAACAGTCTGAGCCAACTGCAATGCTTCCTCAAGAGCATTAGTTACAGTTGTCATTGCATTAGCATCTGTGCGGCTGACGCTTTGTGCATTTGCAAGAGCCGTTGCCAGTGCAGTTGCCAGTGCATCTGTTGTATTGCTAGAGTCGAAGTTTCCTGCATTTGCAATAGCTTGGTCGAGAGCCTCAATGTAAGGTGTAAGATCTTCGATGACAACCTCACCATCGTATGTCAGTGTGAAGTTATCAAGGAGCATCCATGCGCTAGTGGCACCTTCCACTTTGGCACCTACACGAAGTTTACCGTCTTTCACTTCTACTTCTACCTCATCCGTCCAGCCTTTACCTTCAAATATGTTTGTGGAGAATTCGTTGGTGCCGTTATATGCCCAAACGCCAGACGCTATTTCCTTTGTATTCTTATTGTCGACTTTCTCATTTGTAACAAGGGAATAGACATTAACCATTGGAGAGGTGGCTGCATTGGCATATACCACGCCCTTGGTGTTACCCGTCGGGTCAGCAAGATACTCGTTATAGCGATCCTCGTTCATATCGCCACCGCCTGTAGAAACATAGATGGCCTGAGCCTTGAACTTGTACTTACCATTGGGAACAATAATGTCCTGATAAACGTCACGGCTGCTGATACCCCAAAGCTCCCAAACGCGGTTACAGTGATAATGACCATCACCGCCAATAGCATTGTCTCCGTAAGAACCTTGCCATACTCTATATGCTTCTTCTCCCTTGTGACTGTCATCTACTGGAAATGTTCCGCCAAGCACAAGCCAAGAGCAGTCATCGCCAACTTGCATGGCAGCAAGGCGCTGCTCACGGCTTACAAGTTGCCATACATTACCATTTTCTGCAATGTCATCAGGATTGCTGGTTGACCAACCGGCAGAAGTTGCACCCATTGCCTTACCACCAGGGGTAGTGAGTTTATAGCAGTTGGTAACACCTTCCACAGCAACTGGAGTGAATATCCAGTTTGTCACACCATCACCAGTATCCATATAGAGATTGCTGCCATTGATACTGTAGTTGTGGCCAAGTTTGGGATTGAGCTGGAAACGCCCATCTGCATTGCCGGCCTTCAATTCGATGTCGCGACCGCGAGGACCTAGCTCGCCATGAGATGTCCAGGAGCCGTCTGTGTTTACATGATTGTCGCCCAACCATTTGCCTGTCTTGAGGTTATATAGATAGTACTCAGTACCAACGGCAGGCTCAACGCCCTCATATGGAGAAGTTAGGCCAGTAAGTTGGGGCATTACGCCCTCCACTACCTTCCAAAAAGATTTGTGGTTAGTGCCTGCAACAGCTGCATAACCTTGCACTCGGGCATTGTCTCTGTTAGCACCTATGGTTCCGCTTGTAAAGTCATAAGTGGTCTGGTCAGTAGAGGCAAAGCCATAAATGGCATCACCATTTTGGTCTTCTGCCGAACAGTGCTTGACACAAATCTCAAAAGGTGTAGTGCCAGTGGCTACTGCTTGTTCCGAAGTTTTTGTGCTCTGCATGTATTTACCTGTCAAAGCATTCTTCACATAGTAACAGTCCGTATTGCCTGTAGCTTCAAACTTCCAATACGAATTGTCATTAAGAGCGCCTATGGCAACAATGCCTGTGCCGTTGTCCTGCATATAGGCATTAGCATCTTGGCGGTTGCTGATGACATAGGTCTTTGTCGCATCAAATTGTGCATATAGGTTTCCGCCTACTGCACTGGCGATGAGTAACAAAACTAAAAATAGTCTTTTCATAATATAAAGTTTAGGTTAATATTTCTCTAATCGTGTGCGCGGGCGCGCAATCGGCAGCAAAGGTATATACTTTTATTTCATTTTTTTCCACTTTTTATTGATTATTTTGTCTTTTGTTGAGAAAACGGACGGAATGTGGGCAAATTAGTAGAAGGTTTCGTTGGTTTCTGCTCTTTTTTTGTAGTTTTTTTGCTGTTTTTGCCTCAATAAGTGTCATGCCGTTGTGCTTGCTGCACTATTCCGGCAGGGGATGTTTGAAATCATCACACGTGATAAATTGATTTTACCCACGTGATATTTGAAATATTACACGTAATAATTTCATTTTACCCACGTGACAATTTCAAACTACCCACGTGACGTTTGGCATTCAGGCATGTCGATGTCTTTCCTGGTACATTTTGCCCTTATCGTTTGGACGCTATCCGACAATTCACTATCTTTGCGACAGAAATCCTCACGACTCATGCAAAAAGCTTGGTTCATTCTTCTGGTTTGGCTGTTTTGCGTTTCAGCCTGGGCGCAGGAACTCACCCTGCAGGGTCGCGTCGTTGATGTCGAGACGGGCGAGCCGCTGCCGTTTGCCTCCATTCATGTGGGCGAGGGCGGGGGAACGCTGACCAACAGCGA
This sequence comes from Bacteroidaceae bacterium, assembly GCA_017645655.1. Taxonomy (GTDB): domain Bacteria; phylum Bacteroidota; class Bacteroidia; order Bacteroidales; family Bacteroidaceae; genus Physcousia. The sequence continues at coordinate 4,260 of JAGCNZ010000042.1, forward strand.
GGGTGACTTCCGCCTGACTGCTTCTCCGCAGGATGTCCTGACCTTCAGTTTCGTGGGCTTCGAGAGGCTGAGTCTGCAGGCTTGCGAAGTGCCCTCGCGCATCATGCTGAAGCCCTTCGAACGGACTCTGCAGGAACTCGTCGTGGTGCCTCAGGACGCGCTGGGCACCGTGGCACGAGTCATCAAGAACCTGAGGCGCGACTTCTCCGGGCATAAAAAGGACAGGCAGGGCTATTTCATGCGAACCTTGCTGAGCGACAGGAAGGACAGCTACCTGATAGAAAGCCTCATGGGATGGGGCGCGGCCGTGAATCTCCGCGAGGGCGAGACCTTCAGCGGCATTTTTGGAATGAACGCGGAGGGAGAAAAGAGCAGCATCATGCTGAGGCTGACCAACATACATCACATGGCAGAGATAGGTCCGAGCGCTTTCATGAGCAGTTACTGGGAGCAGGCCGTCAAGCCCCTCTACAGCCCGTCGATGGCGAGGAAGTACTACGATGTCGGACTCGAAACGCGCTCCGGCGAAATGGGAGAAAAGCTTTACCGCATCACATTCCAATTGAAAAACAAAGTCGCAAAGAAGCTGGGAAACAGGCGCTGCCTGACGGGAACGGCCTTTGTGGATGCCGAAACGCTCCGTCTGCTTCGCTTTGAAGGCGAAGTAGGGAATGCGTATCAGTCGGTAAACCTCAATCGGTTGCCAACCGCCATCAGGTTCCATGTCAACTACGACTATTCTCGCGGCTTCGCGTCGGTAGGCAACATCGCAGTTCAGGGCGGCAACGAAGAGATGAGCTACAAGTCGCTTCTGTTCGGCATCCAGGCCGACAGCCTCGTCGCAGCAGGCGGCGGCTTCCTGGGAGACAACCTCATCGACGCCCTGAATAATGCCGGTCGCAACTCCACACTGTGGGAGAAATATAATATCGTCGCGCGTACAAAAGAGGAAGAGCGCATCGCCTTCGGAGAATAAAAGCAGTAAGCCCCCAAAAAGAAAAGCCCAGCGTCTGCTGGGCTCTGCGCTTCAGGATGGGCTTGAACCAACGACCCCATGATTAACAGTCATGTGCTCTAACCAACTGAGCTACTGAAGCAATTTGCAACTGCTCGGAAAAACTTGCGCTTCAGGATGGGCTTGAACCAACGACCCCATGATTAACAGTCATGTGCTCTAACCAACTGAGCTACTGAAGCAGTTTTTTTCGCTTTTTCTTGCAATTGCGGGGCAAAGGTATAGGTTTTTTCGGAAATATGCAATATCTTTGCAGAAAATTTTGCACAATATGGAAAAAATAATCGGAATAGGCAATGCTCTTGTCGATATCCTTGTGCGTCTTGAAGATGACACGCTGCTTGAACGGGCAGGACTGCCTAAAGGCGGAATGACTCTGATTGATGAAGCCCGACAACACGAACTGCGGGCATGCATGGAAGGGCTCCCCGTGGAACAGGCGACAGGCGGCAGCGCTGGCAACTCGATGCTGGCTCTGGCTCGGCTTGGCGGCAATGCGGGCTTCGTAGGCAAAGTCGGCAGAGATGCCCTCGGCAAGTTCTATGCTGACAACTGCAAGGCTGTGGGCATCGAGGCAAGACTGCTCGAATGCAATCTGCCCACAGGTGTCGCCAACACATTCATCTCTCCGGACGGCGAACGCACCTTCGGCACTTGTCTCGGCGCAGCAGCAACCTTGCAGGCAAGCGACATCACGCCGCAGCTCTTTGAGGGGGTCTCGATGGCTCACATCGAAGGTTACCTCGTGCAGAACCACGACTTGATGGAGGCCATCTGTCAGACTGCAATGGAACAAAGCGTGCAGCTCAGCCTCGACCTTGCCAGCTACAATGTCGTCGCAGCAGACCTGCCTTTCTTCCAGCACCTGGTGCAAGACTACATCGACATCGTCTTTGCAAACGAAGAGGAAGCCGCCGCCTTCACAGGCAAGACTAATCCTCTGGAGGCTCTGCGCGAAATAGCAGCCCTGAAGTGCTTGGCCGTCGTGAAGCTCGGCAGCAAGGGCGCAAGTGCAAGGCTCGGCAGGGAAGAAGTCGTGGTGCCCGCCAAGAAGGTTCCAGTAGTGGACACCACGGCAGCGGGCGACTTCTTTGCAGGCGGCTTCCTCTATGCCCTGAACCGAGGCGCCTCGCTGAAGGACTGCCTCAGTTGTGGTGCGTTACTTAGCGAGCACATCATCGGCGTGGTTGGCACAAGGTTGCCCGACGAAGAGTGGAAAGCAATAAGAAAAGAAACGAAGAACTGATATGAAACGCGCGTATATATATATAATAATGTGTATGCTGCCACTCGCCATGGCAGCACAGAAGAAGGAGAACGCCAACTCGGCCATCAGCCGCAACCTCGAGCTCTTCAATGATATCTACAAGCAACTCGACCTCTTCTACGTCGATTCGCTCAACGCTGACACCGTCATAGGCTGGGGCATCCGCTCCATGCTGCAACAAGTCGACCCGTTTACCGACTACTTTCCCGACGACGATGAAGACCTCAGGCAGATGGCTACAGGCAAGTATGCCGGCATTGGCAGCGTGATTCGTTATCACAAGAAGGAGCAAAGAACAGTAATCAGCGAGCCTTACGAAGGCACGCCAAGTCAGTTGGCGGGCGTTCAGGCAGGCGACGTCATCCTTTCTGTCGACGGGAAAGACGTGAAGGGAATGCTCACGCCCAAGGTGAGCAGCATGCTCAGAGGCGAAGCCGGCACAACTTTCGAGCTGAAGGTGCGGCGAGGCGAAGAGGAGAAGTCATTCCTCATCACACGACAAACAATACAGCTTCCGCAGGTGCCTTATGCCGGCATACTTGATGATGGAAAGACCGGCTACATATATCTGACAGGTTTCACCGAGGGAGCTTGCCGAGAAGTTCGAGAGGCATTGGACGACGTGCGCCGTCAAGGAGCCAAGCGACTCGTGTTTGACCTCCGCGGCAATCCCGGCGGAGCTGTCAACGAAGCAGTAGACATTGCCAACCTCTTCCTGCCGAAAGGCAAAAAGGTGGTCTACACGAGAGGCAAGATGACGCGTACCAATCGTGAGTACTACACGGCGACAGAGCCGGTGGACAGTGTGATGCCAGTCATTGTGTTAGTGGATGGAGGCTCGGCATCTGCTTCCGAGATTGTGGCAGGCTCACTTCAGGACTTCGACCGAGCCGTCATCATGGGCACGAGAACCTACGGCAAGGGCTTGGTTCAGATGATGCGAGAGGTGCCTTATCACGGGACGCTCAAACTCACGACCAGTCGTTACTACATCCCGAGCGGGCGTTGCATCCAGGCTTACGACTACCGTCATCTCAATGCAGACGGTTCGGCGGGAACAGTTCCCGACAGTCTGACGAAGGTCTTCCACACGGCGGGAGGCCGCGAAGTGCGCGACGGAGGTGGTATCAAACCTGATATCGAGGTGAAGCCCGACAGCCTTCCTACGATGATTTCTGAGCTGATAAACAGCGACGAGTTCTTTGATTACGCAACACACTTCTGCCGTAATCATCCATCGATTGCGCCGGCAGGCAAGTTCAAGCTGAGCGACGAGGACTATGCCGCCTTTGCCGACAGCATCAGCAGCAGCGGGTTCGAGGCAGGAAAGCCTGCCAAGGAGTTGCTCAAAGTGCTTCGCGACGTCATCAAGCGCGAGGGGTACCAGGAGGCGACGAAGGATGAACTGGATGCCCTCGAAGCCAAGCTGACCTATGACGTCAAGGCAGACCTGTTGCGCTTCCGCAAGGAAGTGGAGCCCTACCTGTGCGACGAAATCGTGCATCGCTACTATTTCCAGAAAGGCGGGGCGCAGCAGCAACTCGTCGGCGACCCCTGCATCGAGCGTGCATTGCAGGTGCTTGACAGTGAGGAATACAATAAGACACTGGGCAAATGAGGACGCGCTACATCATTACTTTGCTGACGTTTGCCTTATGCTTGAGCATAAAGGCACAAGTCGACTCGCTGGTGCAGGACAGCATCGTGCGTGTGCTTGCCATCGGCAACAGTTTCTCGCAGGATGCCGTCGAGCAGTATCTGTGGGAACTGGCAAACGAGGCAGGCGTGAAGATGATTGTCGGCAACGCTTACCGCGGGGGACAGGGCTTCCAGTCGCATTGGATTGATGTAACCGAGGCGAACAACACGTTCGAGTATCGCAAGGTTGTGAATGGGCGACGCAGTAACAAACCACGTACCGCCCTCAGCGACATCATCACCGACGAGCCGTGGCAGTTCATCACGTTCCAGCAAGTGAGTCAGGAGTCGGGCCTCACCGTCACCTTTGAACCTTACCTGACGAACCTCATACAATACGCCCAAAGCCTTCAGACCAATCCCAATGTCGCGTATGGCTACCACCAGACTTGGGCTTATTCTCACGACAGCACGCACGGTGGCTTTGCCAATTACGGCAATCGTCAGGAGGTGATGTACGACAGCATCTGTGCTGCGGTGCAATATGCGCTGCAGATGCATCCCGAGTTCAGCTTTGTTGTTCCGAGCGGCACGGCTATTCAGAATGCCCGCACCACATATCTGGGGGACAATATGAACCGCGATGGTTACCACTTGGACCTCAAGATGGGACGCTACACGGCAGCCTGCGCTTGGTTCGAGACCATTACAGGCATCTCGCCGGTGGGTCTCAGTTTTCATCCCGACGGCATGGATTATGTGTCGGCACGCACTTGCCAGGTGGCGGCTCACGAGGCTGTGGCCCGACCTTTCGAGCGTAGCGACCTCAAGGACGAAGGCCTTCCAGCCATCAACCACATCGTGCCGACGGGCTTGGTGAAACTCAATTTCGGGGCCGACCGCACGACAGATCCTGCCTGGAACGACATCACGCCAAGCCTGAGGACGCACCTCAGCATCGTGGACAGCAATATGAATCCGACGGGCATCCTCGTCACCTTTACAGGCGATTTCGGTGGCACGAACCGGAACGGCGCGTCCTATACGACGACCAAGATGCTGATGCCGGCCGACGTCTCGCAGTCCGCCCTCTGGGGCTATGCGGCAGGCAAGTTCGGCAGCAGTGGTCCTCGGCAGAGTGCGACTCTTCGCCTGAGCCACCTCAACCCGGAGCTCGAGTACGAATTCACTATCTTCTCATCTCGCGTCGGGTGTCAGGACTTCCGGCAAACCAGCTTCATCGTGCAGGGTGCCGACACCTGGGCAGATGCTTTGCAGTCCGCCAACAACTCGCGCGACACGGCTGTCATCAAGCACATCCGTCCCACAGCAGACGGGCAACTGACCCTCACCGTCATGCCCGGCTCGAACAATAACAGCCCGAACCTCTTCTACTACCTCAACGCAATAACAATCAAAGCAAAGAAATAAATAAGTAGTTAGCGGTTAGAGGCTATAAGTTAGAGAATACCTTTGGCCCTGAAATACGCTTTCAAAACATTCCTCTAACCGCTAACCACTAATCGCTAACCTCAAAAACAAATAAAATACATCATGGCACAACAACAGAAACAGATTCAGATTCAGTTCCGCTTGATGGATGTCAAGCAACTTCAGTTCGTCAACCTTGCCAACGAGTGGCCGGAGGGCGAGATGCAAATCAACAACCAGCTGCAGTTCAACTGCGATACGGACAAGCGTATCGTGCGCTGCAACGCAAATTTCGAGTACAAGAAGAACGACATCACGCAACTCATCCTTGGCGTGCAGACCGTTTTCGAGTTCACACGCGAGAGTTGGAGCTCGCTCTACCAGCTCAACGAGGACCAGTGGGTGTTGCCTGCAGGCTTGGTGCAGCACATGGCGGACATCACCATAGGCTGCGCCCGAGGCATCATGGCAATCCGAAGCGAAGAGTCGGGAATACCGAAGCAAATCTTGCCGCTTGTCAATCCGGGACAGATGCTTCGCAACAACGTCGCTTTCAAGCGCGTCCCGCAGCAGCAGAACAATCCTTCTGGAGGCAGCCCCATCCCCTTGGACGGCACCCTCGGCAACGCGTAAAGCCCTTTTTCGACAGCGGACTGAGCTTTATAAAAGCGCGAATTACACGAATTACACGAATTGTCTCCCTTGCGAACAGGCGGAAGCATTGCCTGCAACAGGGATATTTACAACTCGTGCAATTCGTGTAATTTGTGTTTGGGAATAGCGTCCTGCCGTTTGACATTTTGTCACAAAATAGGCCATAATGCTTACTTCCTGATTTTTGCCTACCTCGCGAGAATCGCTTAAAATCTTCTCGGTGGCAGTTTTGTACCCTGAGACGATTTTCGTCGCTTAAATCGAAAGCGTTTTGGAACCCCTTCTTTCTCAGGTTGTTACAAAAGCCTTTTAGTGCTCAGTCTTCACTTTTCAATGGTCAAATTGCCATCTGCAGGTTGCAAAATCGCCCATTTCATCGTAAAATTTCGGTTTTTGGAGCGTAAAGTTTCACCCTACGCAACGCAGTTAAATTTCAAATATCACGTGTTATGTTTTCAATCATCACGTGTTAAGTCGAAAAACTTCCCACGTCGCATCGCCAAATTTGGCGTGTTTTGACGCTTTTTCAGGCACTTTGAAAAGTGACATATAGAAAGCGATTTTGTGCATTTGCTTACATTTTGTCTGCAGCCATACGATTGTCCTTCAATTCGTGCAAATCGTGTAATTCATGGTATCGAAGTGTCCCGTCGGTTGTTTAATAATGTTTAATTCAAGGTCAAAATACAAAGTATTTGCCGTCGCATGACGTTATTCTCATATTTTTTTTGTACCTTTGCCGCGCAATTTATGTAGTTATGTCGAATATTGTAGCAATTGTGGGGCGCCCGAACGTGGGCAAGAGCACCCTTTTCAACCGCTTGACACAGACTCGCCACGCCATCGTGAGCGAGGAGGCAGGCACGACGCGCGACCGCCAGTACGGCAAGTGCGAGTGGGGCAACCGTGAGTTCTCCGTCATCGACACAGGCGGCTGGGTCGTGGGCAGCGACGATATCTTCGAAGAGGAAATCCGTAAGCAGGTCACCCTCGCTACCGACGAGGCCGACGTCATCCTGTTCCTCGTGGACATCCAGAACGGCATCACCGACCTCGACGAGGCTGTGGCCGGCATCCTGCGCCGCTCGAAGAAGCCCATCCTGCTCGTCTGCAACAAGATGGACAACAACGAGACTTACCTCGCTGCCGAGTTCTATGCCCTCGGCCTGGGCGAGCCGCAATGCATCTCCGCAGCCACCGGCAGCGGCACAGGCGACCTGCTCGACCTCGTCATCAGCAAGTTCCCGAAGGAAGGCGACGCCCTGCCCGACGAAGACATCCCGAGGTTTGCCGTCGTGGGACGTCCCAATGCTGGCAAGTCGAGCCTCATCAACGCCTTCATCGGCGAGGAAAGGAACATCGTGACCGACATCGCGGGCACCACTCGCGACAGCATCTACACACGCTACGACAAGTTCGGCTTCGACTTCTATCTGGTCGATACAGCCGGCATTCGCCGCAAGAGCAAGGTGAGCGAAGACCTGGAGTTCTACAGCGTAATGCGGTCGATTCGCAGCATCGAGAACAGCGACGTCTGCATCCTCATGATAGATGCGACAAGAGGCATCGAGGCGCAAGACCTCAACATCTTCCAAATCATACAGAAGAACCAGAAAAGTATCGTCGTGGTGGTCAACAAGTGGGACCTCGTGCCCGACAAGGACAACAAAGTAATCAAGACGATGGAGGACGCGATTCGCACCAGGATGGCTCCCTTCACCGACTTTCCCATCATCTTCGGCTCGGCCCTCACGAAGCAGCGTATCTTCAAAGTGCTCGAGACGGCAAAGGACGTCTTCCTCAATCGCCGCCGAAAAGTAACGACGCACAAGCTCAACGAAGAGATGCTCCCACTCATCGAGGCCTACCCTCCCCCATCGATGAAGGGCAAATACATCAAGATAAAGTACTGCATGCAGATTCCCGACACACGAGTACCCTCGTTTGTCTTCTATGCCAACCTGCCTCAGTACGTCAAGGAACCCTATAAGCGCTTCCTCGAGAACAAGATTCGCGAGCGCTGGGACTTCAGCGGATGCCCCATCAACATATTCGTAAGGCAGAAATAGACCCCCTAACCCCCTTTAGGGGGAACTATGAGATTCAAAATGATTAAACTCAAAATACAAAATAGTAAAGTGCTTCGCTTTCTCCCCCTAAAGGGGGCTTGGGGGGTCTTTCTGTTGCTTTTGTTCTTTGCTTGCTCCCGCGGACACTACACGCACAAGGCTGCCAGGAAAGCCGCCGAGAAGTACTACACAATGCTCATCAAGGGCAACTACAAGGGCTTCGTCAATGGCTATGCCAGCGCAGAAGACTTGCCCGACGACTTCCGCAGCCAACTCATCGACGCCACGGCACAGTTCATGGCAAAGGACGATATGCGACGCCTCAAGTCTGTCCAGGCCATCAGCGACAGCCTGCTGGAAGACAGCACTGCCTACGTCATGCTCCAACTCAACTTCTCCGACAGCACAAGCGAGCAGATAGAACTCGCCCTCGTGCTGCTGAAAGAGGGATGGAGGATGAGATAAGACACGAAAAGCAACTCGAAAAGTATAAACTTAAAATCCAAAATAATGAAGAAACTAATTTGTTTATTGCTGCTTAGCCTTTCCATGATTAACGGCCAATCGTCGTTGGCTTTGGCTCAGCAAATGCCACCTGTGCCTCTCGACCCTGCTGTCAAGACAGGCAAACTGGAGAACGGACTCACTTACTACATTCGTCACAACGAATGGCCCGAGAAACGTTGCGACTTCTACATCGCTCAGCGCGTCGGCTCGATGCAGGAAGAAGACAACCAGCGCGGCTTGGCTCACTTCCTCGAACACATGTGCTTCAATGGCACGACACATTTCCCAGGCGACGCTCTGAAGCAATACTTGGAGCGCATCGGTGTGAAGTTCGGCGAGAACCTCAACGCTTACACCTCTTTCGACGAAACTGTCTATAACATCAACAACGTCAATGTTGAGATAGCAGGCGCCATCGACTCCTGTCTCCTCATCCTGCACGACTGGAGTCACGACCTTTTGCTCGAGGACAAGGAGATAGACAAAGAGCGCGGCGTCATCGAAGAAGAGTGGCGTGCGCGCCGTAGTGCACAACTGCGACTCATCGAAGCAGCCCTGCCCACCATATGCAAAGACAGTAAGTACGCTAACCGCATGCCTATCGGCACAATGGAAATAGTGAAGAACTTTCCCTACGAAACCCTTCGCAGCTACTATCGCCGCTGGTATCGTCCTGACCTGCAGGCGCTCGTCATCGTGGGCGACGTTGACCCAGATGCTGTAGAGAAGAAGTTGCAAACGATGTTCGCTGACATCGCTCCCGCACCAGCCGATGCTGCTGTTCGCGAAGACTATCCTGTGCCCGACAACAAGGAGCCGCTCGTCTTCGTAGGCACAGACAAGGAGTACACGGGCATGGTGGCGTCCGTTATGTTCAAGACTGATCCGCTGCCTCGCGAACTGAGAGGTACGATGGCTTATATCGCTCAAGATTACGTCGAGGACGCAATTTCGGGCATGCTTAACGAGCGTCTCAGCGAACTTACACGAAAGGCGGATGCTCCTTTCTCTGGTGCTGCCGTCGGTTTTGGTGACTTCCTTGTTGCCAAGACGAAGGAAGCTTTGAGTCTCGACGTTATGATGAAGGAGAACCGTTATGCAGAGGGTATCAAGGCTGCCTATCGTGAATTGCTCCGTGCTTCTCGTGGCGGCTTTACGGAAAGCGAGTACCAACGCTTCAAGGACGAATATCTTTCGCAAATCGACGCTGCATACGAGGCTCGCGACAAGCGCACTAATACGTCCTTCGTTAATGCTTATGTCCGCCACTTTATTGACAACGTTCCTGCCGCAGGCATTGAATGGGAGCATCAAATGATGAACCAGATTGTGCCGAACATACCGTTGCAGATGATAAACCAAGCCATCTCTCAACTCTCCGAAGACAATCGCGCCATTCTCGTCTTCATGCCAGAGAAGGAAGGACTCACTTGCCCGACTGAGCAGGAAGTGCTGGCAGCCCTGACGGAGGTGGATGCGGAAGACATCACGGCCTTTACTGAAGAAGTCAGCACAGAGCCGCTCGTGCCTGAACTAAAGAGCAAGGTCAAGGTCAAGAAGATAACCGACGACATCTACGGCGCCAAGCTCATCAAGCTCTCCAACGGCATGAAGATTCACGTGAAGCAGACCGATTACAGTCCCAACAGGATTATCTTCCGTGCAACATCATGGGGCGGCAACAGCCTCTACAGCAACGACGAGTATGTCAACTCCAGCAACATCGGCCTCGTACGCCAGGGCGGGCTTGGCAACTTCTCGGCTGTCGACCTCAATAAGAAGCTTGCGGGCAAACAGGCAGGTGCTTCGGCCAGCGTCGGTGTCCGCACAGAAAGCATCGAGGGCAACTGCGTGAAGAAGGACATCGAGACGATGCTCCAGCTTGTTTACCTTAATTTCACCTCTCCGCGACGTGATGACGATGCCTTTACTTCGCAGATAGAGCGCAGCCGCAACGCTTTGAAGAACCAGGATCTCAATCCTCAAACGGCTCTGCAGGACAGCGTCGTCAGCGTCGTATATAATAATAATGTGCGAGCGAAGCGCTTCAAGGAGGAAGACCTTGACCGCGTCGACTACGACCGCTTGCTGGAGATGTACCGCGAGCGCTTTGCCAACGCAGGCGACTTCGAGTTCTATCTCGTGGGCGATGTCAGTGCAGACTCAGTTGCTCCCTTGCTCGCCAAGTATCTTGGAGCGCTGCCAACTAAGGGCAAGAAGGAAGAGTACAAGGTCATCGACCAGCGTATGACGAAGGGCGAACGCGAGTGCTACTTCACGAAGGAGCAGGACACGCCGAACTCTTTGAACGTCTTCATGTATCATGCTCCCATGAAGGAGACGCTCAGGAGCGACATCCTTGTCGATATGCTCCAGCAGGCCATGCAGATGCTCTACACGGAGACCGTTCGCGAAGACAACGGCGGAGCATATGGCGTGCCTGTAAGTGCCAACCTCACCGACTATCCTGAAGAGCTTGCGTTGGTGCAGATAGTCCTGCCCACGGCTCCCGAGAAGCGTGTAGCCATGACGTCTGTCGTGGACGCGGGCATCAAGGAGATGATGGAGAAGGGACCTTCTGAGGAGAACCTCGGCAAGATAAAGGAGTATATGCTCCGCTCGCATCAAGAAGACTTGAAGAATAACAGCTACTGGATGGAAAGCCTTGTGTCGAAGACACGCTACGACCAAGAGTTCGTCGAAGGCTATGAGGAGTGTGTTCAGGGCGTGACAGTCGAGGACATCAAGCAGGTGGCAAGGCAAATCTTCGGCAGCGGCAATCGTCTTGTTGTCGGCATGGAAACGCCGAAGAAGGATTAGGGATTAGAGATTAAGGAATAGAGAGAAGCTATGTTTATCACGAAGTGGCTGGCTGCTTTTGGCAGGTATTTGCAACTGATGGGCAGGGTGCTGAGCATTCCCGAAAGGTGGCGAATGTTCTTCCGGCAGTATATCCGTGAGATGGGTTCGCTTGGTGTCGATTCCATCGGCATTGTTCTGCTCATTAGTTTCTTCATCGGAGCGGTCATCTGCATACAGATAAAGCTCAACATCCAAAGCCCGTGGATGCCGACATTCACTACCGGATACACCACCAGAGAGATTATGCTCTTGGAGTTCTCCTCGAGTATCATGTGTCTCATCCTTGCCGGCAAGGTTGGCTCGAACATTGCCTCCGAGATTGGCACGATGCGTGTGACGCAACAGATCGACGCCTTGGAGATAATGGGCGTGAACTCCGCTTCCTTCCTTATCCTGCCGAAAGTGATTGGCATGATGACGATGATACCATTCCTGGTAGTCTTCAGCATCGTGGCAGGCTTTGTGGGTGCGTACGCCACGGCCATCGCGGGCATCATCACACCTGACGACCTGACCATCGGCTTGCTGCATAGTTTCAACCAGTGGTACGTCTGGACGAGCATCATCAAGAGCATCTTCTTCGCCTTCATCATTAGCAGTGTGGCGTCCTACCACGGTTACTTCGTGGAGGGCGGCAGCTTCGACGTGGGCAAGGCCAGCACGAATGCCGTCGTGTCGAGCAGCATGCTGATTCTCTTCTCTGACATCTTCCTAACGCATCTATTGGCATAACGACCTTCCCTAACTCCCTCGCAAGGGGGGAGAACATAAAGACAAATGATAGAAGTTCAGCACTTATACAAGAGATTCGACGATAGGGACATCTTGATGGACATCAACATGACCTTTCGCGACGGGCAGACGAACCTCATCATCGGTCAGTCGGGCTCCGGCAAGACTGTGCTGATGAAGAACATCGTCGGGCTCTTCACGCCGACGAAGGGCAAGATACTCTACGACGGACGCGACTTCGTGAAGATGGACAAGCGGGAGCGCGTGATGATGCGTCGCGAGATGGGCATGATCTTCCAGAGTGCCGCTCTCTTCGACAGCATGACTGTCCTGGAGAATGTCATGTTCCCGCTCGACATGTTCTCTGACATGAACCAGGCGGACAGGGTGAAGCGCGCCCGGTTCTGCCTGGAGAGGGTGAACCTGAAGGGAGCGGAGGACAAGATGCCAGGCGAGATAAGTGGCGGCATGCAGAAGCGTGTGGCGATTGCCAGGGCGATTGCCTTGAACCCGAAGTACCTGTTCTGCGACGAGCCGAACTCAGGCCTCGACCCAAAGACGAGCCTCGTCATCGACGACCTCATCAGCAGTATCACACACGAATACGGCATGACGACCATCATCAATACACACGATATGAACTCCGTTCTCGGCATTGGAGAGAGCATTCTCTTCATCTGCGACGGCCACAAGGAGTGGGAAGGCTCGAAGGATCAGATAATGGCTTCGACCAATGAAAAGCTCAACTCGTTCATCTTCGCCAGCGACCTGCTGAGGAAGGTCAAGGAGGAACAGACCCTCTCTAACTCTCCCTTAAAGGGCGAGAACTAATGTCAGGCCAAGGAGAGCAATTATGAATTAAGAATTATGAATTATGAATTCTGAAAACTTGCAGCTCAGGAGCGAAGGCTTGGTCAAGATTTACGGCAAGCGGACCGTGGTGAACAACGTTACGTTCGACGTTCGTCAGGGTGAAATCGTAGGTCTCCTCGGGCCGAACGGCGCGGGCAAGACCACCTCGTTCTATATGACGACGGGCCTCGTGCTGCCCAACGACGGACATATCTTCTTGGGTGACGAGGAGATTACCGACCTGCCTGTCTACAAGCGGGCCCGTCTGGGCATCGGCTACCTCGCGCAGGAAGCCAGCGTCTTCCGCAAGATGAGCGTCGAGGACAACATCAGCAGCGTGCTCGAGATGACGAAGAAACCCCGTGAGGAGCAGCGCGAGAAGCTCGAGAGCCTGATTCAGGAGTTCCATCTCGAAAAGGTACGCAAGAATCTGGGCGACCAGTTGAGTGGCGGCGAACGACGCCGAACCGAGATTGCTCGCTGCCTGGCCATCGACCCGAAGTTCATCATGCTCGACGAGCCCTTTGCCGGTGTCGACCCGATAGCCGTGGAGGACATACAGTACATCGTGTGGAAACTGAAGCAGAGGAACATCGGTGTCCTCATCACGGACCACAATGTGGAGGAGACCCTCTGCATTACCGACCGCGCCTACCTCCTGTTCGAGGGACAGATTCTCTTCCACGGAACGCCTCAGGAACTGAGCGTCAACCCCGTCGTACTCGATAAATACCTGACGAGAAACTTCGTCCTCCGCTTCAAAGACTTCCAGCAAATGGAGGAGCAACGCGCCGAGGCGGGGAAGGCCTGACAGGGTGCGACGGATTTCGCAGCACGCGACGACGGAAAACATCACGTGGAGACCACCTCCCCTTTGGGGGGAATTAAAATTATCACGTGGGTAAAATGAAATTATCACGTGTAATATTTCAAATATTACGTGGGTAAAATGAATTTATCACGTGGGTGAATTTCAATCATCACGTGCGACGGTTCGAAACCAACCAAGGAGTAATAACAAAAACAACGTAAAGAAATAGCAATTCAGTCATGAAACGACTCTTTTTCATCTTTTTAATGTTTCCCCTGATGCTGTCCTCGAAAGTCGTCGGCGACACGCGTCTGGTCATCATCACCATCGACGGGCTGCGCTGGCAGGAAGTGTTCATGGGCATAGACGAAAGCCTGATGGCGAACACCAAGGAAGTGCGCGACGTCGACCAACTGCGCCGCATGTACTGGCGCCACACGCCTGTAGACCGCCGCAAGTCGCTCATGCCGTTCGTCTGGAACACCATCGCCACCCAAGGCACCCTCATTGGCAACCGCACCTTGGGCAGCGTGATGCAGGTCGCCAACAAGACAAACATCTCTTTCCCCGGCTATAGCGAGATGATGACGGGCTTCGTGGACGATGCCATCACCAGCAACGACCCCGTCGCCAACCCGCATCGCAACGTCCTGGAGGCTGCCAACGAAGACCTCCGCTACAAGGGCAACGTCGTGATGTACGGCTCCTGGAAATCCACACGCTATGCCATCCACAACGAGGAGGCACACATCCCAGCCAGCGTCTCCTACGAGAAAAACATCGCCAAGTCGCAGACGTCGGTCCTCGAGATGGTGGACAAGATGCTGGCCGGCATGCCACGCTACTGGCGCAGTGAGCACTTCGATGCCTTCACCTATGCCTATGCCCTCGAAACCATCAAGGCTGACCACCCCAAGGTGATATGGATCTCCTTCGGCGATTGCGACGAGTGGGCACACGCACGCAAGTACGACTTGTACCTCGACGCTGCCAACGCCACCGACACCTTCATCCAAGACATCTACGAGACCTGCGAAGCCGACAAGTTCTACAAAGGCAAGACCACCTACCTCATCACCTGCGACCACGGCCGCGGCGACGGTGCCGAGTGGGGCAGCCACGGCAGTTCCATCAAGGGCTCCGAGGCTACTTGGCTCATGCTCCTCGGCAAAGGCATCGAGCCCAAAGGCGAAACGCTCAACAACGGGCCGTTCCTCACCAAGCAAGTCGCAGCCACCATCGCACACATCCTCGACATCGAATTCACCCCAGACGATGGTGCTCCACTGCAGCCCATCGGCATGTAAGTCGTCGGAACAGCCGGGAGTCAGGAACGAAGCGTCGGGAAAGAGCCCTCGGAAAGTCAATCTTTAGCCATAGCCGCATTTTTCTTAACCCTGAGCCCCCAACTCTTAGTTTTTTTTCGTACCTTTGCACCCGCTTTAGAAAAATAGGACAATAACTAATCACAAACATAGACAATGAAGATATCATTTGAGAACGTCGATAAGGTGAGCGCCCTGCTTACCCTGAACATCGAGAAGACAGACTACGAAGAGAAGGTAAAGACCGCCCTGAAGGACTTTAGCAAAAAGGCAAGCCTGCCAGGCTTCCGCCCCGGCAAAGTGCCCGCATCACTCATACAAAAACGCTTCGGCACAGAAGTCAAGGCAGAGGAAATCAACAAAATCCTCGGCGAAGAAATCAACAAATACATTCGCGAGAACAAAATAAACATGCTCGCCGAGCCCCTTCCAAACGAAGAGAAGACTCCCAAAATGGACTTCGAGACGCAGGACGACTTCACATTCGCCTTCGACATCGCACTCGCTCCAGACTTCGACGCCAAACTCTCGAAGAAGGACAAACTGACATACTACGACATCAAGGTGGACGACGCACTCGTCGACCAACAGGTGCAGAGCTACTGCCAGCGCGGCGGACAGCACGTCAAGGCCGACAGCTACGAGGCTCGCGACATGGTGAAAGGCACACTCACACAGCTCAACACAAAGAACAATACACTCAAGGACGGCATTACCGTCGAGGATGCAGTGATGCTTCCCGAGTACATGAAGGACAACAAAGAGAAGGCAAAGTTCGAAGGAGCCAAGCTGGGTGACGTCATCACATTCAATCCGGCAAAGGCCTACGACGGCAGCGCAACCGAACTCGCCAGCCTGCTCCACATCACAAAGGAAGAGGCAGAAGGCATGAAGTCGAACTTCAACTTCCAAATCAGCGAGATAATGCGCTTCGAGCCCGCAAAGGTGAGCCAGGAACTCTTTGACCAAGTGCTCGGCAAGGACGTGGTAAAGAGCGAAGAGGAATTCCGTAAGTTCATCGCCGACGACATCAAGAAGAACTTCCAGAGCGAGTCTGAATATCAGTTCACACAAGACCTGCGCGACTACATCCTGGGCCGCGTCGGCAAAGTAGAGTTCCCCGAAGCACTCCTGAAGCGCTTCATGAAGCTCCGCAACGCAGACAAAGGCGAGGAGTACGTCGACGACAACTTCGAAAAGAGCCTGCCCGAATTGCTCTGGCACCTTGCCAAGGAACAGATTTGCGACCAGCTCGAAGTGAAAGTGCAACACGAAGATGTCCTCGAGACAGCCAAGACCTACACCCGCATTCAGTTCGCACAGTACGGCATGATGAACCTTCCGGAGGAAACCGTCACGAACTACGCCGCCGAAATGCTCAAGAACGAACAGCAGGCACAGGGTCTCGTGGAACGCACCGTCGAGAACCTCATGGCAGCAAAAGCCAAGGAAGCAGTAACGCTGAAGACTAAGGAAGTCACAATCGAAGAGTTCCGCAAACTCACAGAGAAAAAGTAACGTCGCGCGCGTACGCGTGTATTTATAAATAAGGTATGACTATGGACAACGAATTTCGCAAGTTCGCAACACGTCACATGGGCATCAACAGCATGGTGCTCGACGATGTGGTCAGCATGCAGAATCAGTACCTCAATCCCTACATCCTTGAGGAGCGTCAGTTAAATGTCACGCAGATGGACGTCTTCAGCCGTTTGATGATGGACCGCATCATCTTCCTCGGCACAGAAATCGACGACTATACTGCCAACACGCTTCAAGCGCAGTTGCTCTTCCTCGACAGTGCCGACCCAGGTAAGGACATCAGTATCTACATCAACAGCCCTGGCGGAAGCGTGCATGCCGGACTGGGCATCTACGACACCATGCAGTTCGTTGCCAGCGATGTAGCAACCATCTGCACAGGCATGGCGGCAAGCATGGCAGCAGTCCTGCTGGTAGCCGGCAAGGAAGGCAAGCGCAGTGCTCTGAAGCACAGTCGTGTCATGATACATCAGCCGATGGGCGGCGCTCAGGGACAAGCCAGCGACATCGAGATAACGGCCCGCGAGATTCAGAAGCTCAAGAAGGAGCTCTACAGCATCATCGCCGAACATTCTCACACCGACTTCGACAAAGTGTGGGCCGACAGCGACCGCGACTACTGGATGACAGCCGAGGAGGCAAAGGAATACGGAATGATTGACCGCGTGATGATACGCAAAGAGGAATAAGGATTAGACAAGGAACCGGGGATGACAGGAAAGAAAAAGAACCGTTGCTCTTTCTGCGGACGCAACGAGGACGAAGTGGCAATGCTGCTGACGGGCCTGAACGCGTTCATCTGCGACGAGTGTGCCCGTCAGGCAGAACGGATTGTCCGTGAGAGCATGGGCAGTAAGGCGAATCCCAAGAAAACTGATTTCGCCAGCCTCGACATGACCGACATTCCTAAGCCGCACGACATCAAGGCTTTCCTCGACCAGTACGTCATTGGGCAGGACAGCGCCAAGCGCTACCTGTCGGTGGCTGTCTACAATCACTACAAACGCATCGCTCAAAAAGCAGACAATGATGGTGTCGAGATAGAAAAGAGCAACATCATCATGGTCGGCGCTACCGGTACGGGCAAGACTTTGCTGGCGCGCTCCATTGCCAAGCTGCTCAAGGTGCCTTTCACCATTGTCGATGCTACCGTCTTCACCGAGGCCGGATACGTGGGCGAGGACGTCGAGAGCATTCTCTCGAGGTTGCTCCAAGTGGCGGACTTCGATGTGGAAGCAGCCGAGCGAGGCATCGTCTTCATCGACGAGATAGATAAGATTGCCCGTAAGCAAGACAATCCCAGCATCACCAGAGACGTGAGCGGCGAAGGTGTCCAGCAGGGCTTGCTCAAACTGCTCGAGGGTTCGATTGTCAACGTGCCGCCCAAGGGAGGACGCAAGCACCCAGACCAAGACTATATTCACGTCGATACACGCAACATCCTCTTCATCTGTGGCGGTGCGTTCGACGGCATAGAGCGAAAGATTGCGCAGCGCTTGAACACACACGTCGTGGGTTACGATAGCGTGCAGAACCAGCAGAAGATTGACACGAAGGACTTGATGAAGTACATCGTGCCGCAAGACCTGAAGAGCTTCGGTCTCATTCCCGAAATCATCGGACGCTTGCCTGTGCTGACTTACCTCACCCCCCTCGACCGCGATGCCTTGCGCAAGATACTGACCGAGCCAAAGAATTCCCTCGTGCGTCAGCAGATAAAGCTGTTTGCGATGGACGGCATAACACTTTCCTTCGACGACGAGGCGCTCGACTTCATCGTGGATAAGGCCGTCGAGTACAAGCTCGGGGCACGTGGTTTGCGCAGCATCATGGAGACAATCATGATAGAAGCACAGTTCAGCGCGCCTTCCAGAGATGACAAGACGCTCACCATCACTCGTTCGTATGCCGAGCAGCAGATAGCAAAGAGCGAAAGAATGAATAAATGATAGAATGAAAAAAATGATGGAATGAAAAATACCTTCTTTTGCTTTCATTCCAGTTGTTTTTCATTCTTTCATTCTTTTATTCTTTCATTTTTACCTGAAAACATTTGGTGGTTTGCGCAAAAAGGCGTATCTTTGTCTTTAGCTTTATTTCAAATACCACCTGAATGCACGAAATAAACCTGACAGAACATCTTAAGCATTTCTTCGGATTTGACTCCTTCAAGGGAGACCAGGAAGCGATTATCCGTAACCTTTTGGACGGTAAGGACACCTTTGTGCTGATGCCTACCGGTGGAGGCAAATCCCTGTGCTATCAATTGCCTGCACTCATCAGTGAAGGCACCGCAATCGTCGTCTCGCCACTCATCGCACTGATGAAGAATCAGGTGGATGCCATACGTCAGTTGACCGACGACGACGGCATTGCCCACTACCTCAACTCTTCGCTCACCCGAGCGCAAATCGATGCTGCGAAAGAAGACGTCAGTGCCGGCAGGACGAAGTTGCTGTATGTGGCGCCCGAGTCGCTAACCAAGGAGGAGAACATACGCTTCCTGCGTGGCACGAAGATTTCGTTCTATGCAGTCGACGAGGCGCATTGCATATCAGAGTGGGGACATGACTTCCGCCCGGAGTACCGCAACATACGTCCGTTGGTGGACCAGATAGGCAAGGCTCCGATAATAGCCTTGACCGCTACCGCCACGGACAAGGTACGCACTGACATCAAGAAGAACCTGGGCATACCAGATGCCACCGAGTTCAAGAGCTCGTTCAACCGACCGAACCTCTACTACGAGATTCGTCCCAAGACGAAGGACGTGGACAAGGACATCACGCGCTTTGTGCTCCAGAACAAGGGCAAGAGCGGCATCATCTACTGCCTGAGCCGTCGCCGCGTCGAGGAACTTGCCGAGATGCTCCGCACCAACAACATCCCAGCCCGCGCTTATCATGCCGGCATGGAGTCGGCAGAGAGAGCCGAGACGCAGGACGACTTCCTCATGGAGCGCATCGACGTCATCGTGGCCACCATTGCATTCGGCATGGGCATCGACAAACCCGACGTGCGCTACGTCATCCATTACGACATACCTAAGAGCCTGGAGGGCTATTATCAGGAGACAGGACGTGCCGGCCGTGACGGCGGCGAAGGCATCTGCCTTACATTCTTCTCGCCACACGACCTGCGCAAGCTCGAGAAGTTCATGCAAGGCAAGCCCGTGGCCGAGCAGGACATCGGCCGCCAGCTTCTGCAAGAGACCGCAGCCTATGCCGAGACATCCATTTGCCGCCGAAAGTTCCTCCTCCATTACTTTGGAGAAGAATACGAGCCCGAGAACTGCGGCAAGTGCGACAACTGTCTGCATCCCAGGGAAAGAGTCAGGGCAGTCAGCGAACTCCTGCAAGCGCTCAAGGTCATCAGCGCTGTCAAAGAAGGCTTCAAGACACAGCACATCATCGACATACTCGTGGGCAACGAGACCGACGACGTCATCGCACACCGCCACGAACAGCTCAGTTGCTTCGGCTGCGGCGACGACCACGAAGCCTCCTTCTGGAACGCTGTCATACGGCAGGCCATGATATCGGGATACATCGAGAAAGGTATCGAGAACTACGGACTCCTCAGTATTACAGAGGAAGGGCGCGCATACATGAAAGACCCCGAAGAGTTCTACGTCATGGAAGATCGCGAGTTCGACGACTTCAACGACGTGGCCGGAGAAGGCACATCGGTGCTCGACGAGACACTCTTCGCCATGCTCAAAGACCTGCGTCGCGACGTGGCACGCCGCAAGAACCTTCCACCCTACGTCATATTCCAAGACCCATCGCTCGAGGATATGGCTACGTCCTATCCCACCACAGTCGAAGAACTCAAGAACATCAAGGGTGTGGGCGAAGGCAAGGCTAACCGCTACGGAGCCGAATTTGTCCAACTCATCGCACGCTACTGCGAAGAAAACGAAATAGACCGCTTCGAGGACTTCCGCATTCGCACCGTCCCCAACAAGAGCGCCGATAAGATCAGCATCATCACCTCCATCGACCGCCAAGTCGACCTCGAGGAAATAGCCAAGACCAAAGGGCTTACACTCTCCGAACTGCTCGACGAAATCTACTCCATGGTCGACAGCGGAACAAAGCTCAACCTTGATTACTACATCCGCGAAGTCATGGACGACGACCACATGCAGGACATCTACGACTACTTCCGCGAGGCTGAGGACAACAACATCGACGATGCGCTCGATGAATTCGCCGACGACGAAGACGAGTACACCGAAGAGGAAATCAAACTCGTCCGCATCAAATTCCTCGCCGAAAACGGCAACTGACGCCGCGCCAGGACAAAAGCACACTAACGCTGCACGCCAAGTCGAACGACCCCGCGCGCAGCGTTTCCTTTTTTTCCAGCCAACACACCAAGGCGCTACGTGAGATGTCGGCAAGCATCACACGAGTCATTTCCAAACGTCACGTGGGTAGTTTGAAATTGTCACGTGGGTAAAATTAAAATATCACGTGTTAAAATTAAAATATCACGTGGGTAAAATCAATTTATCACGTGGGTAAATTGAATTTATCACGTGTGATGATTGCAGACATCCCCTGCCGCGTTTGCAAACTAATTGATGAGGAACACCTTTTCCTTCCCTTCGAAAGTGGCCCTGACGGTGGCGCGACCACCTGCGACGGGACTAATCTGAAACTTCACCAACGGGTTGGGAGAGGTGGCTTTCAGTGTCGAATTATCCTTCAAAGGAGCATAGACCTGGTAGTGAGTCAGGTCGGTGTAGCCGTTGGCGTTGCTGGTGAAGATGGGTTTCGCTGGCACCGCAAGTTGTTTCCCGTCGGCAGTGATGACGACGTCGGTCATACCTTTCTGATGGATGAGCGGCACCTCGAGCGAGCCTCCCTTGCTGAAACCGAGTCCGTGGAGGTCGAAGAGGCCCTGCGGACGCTGCGGCTGCTGACGGCGACCCATCTGTCCACGCTGCTGCTCCTCAACCTCAGGTCCCTCCACCACAAGATAGATGGCATGCTTGCCCGTGAGTCCATCGACATCCTCGACGGGGACGCTATAGACGCGAGGCTCGCGCGGAGCATCGGCTGGCACGGAGACGACGGCAATCTCGCGTCCCCTCCAAGTCGGGTTGGCGTATGGGCCGTCCAGCATCACATGCACACGGAAGGCGCCGCGACCGCTCGGAGTGAGGTGCAGACCGAGTTGCGTATGGTTGCCAGGCTTGGTGCCCTCGAAGGCGGGAAGTCCCTTGTCAGGCAGAGCCAAACCTCCGAATCCAAAGTATTTGAAGCCAATGATGGTGCCGTTCCTGAGGCCGGCCAGATCCATCGCGTTGCGCCACACGTCGTGATTGTCTTGCATACACTCGTTGCTGCCCGGCCCAGTCACATAGCAAGCGAGGCCTGCCGAGTAGTATGCATAGGGAGGAAGACCGAAGATGTGAAAGCCTTCGCTCGTCACCTCTGCCCCCGTATACTCGTCACCATTGCCTGCCTTAGCCTTCCAGACGTGCTTCGGAGCAAAGGAATCGTAGCCTGTGATGCGCACCTGACCGCCTTTGCTGACAGGTTTCCTGTCCCATTCAATCTTCACTGGCGCTACCATTTCCTGACGGGCATTGCCGAAGCCGCGAGGCGGACGATGGTAGAAGACATACCACTGGCCATTTATCTCCTGAAGCGAGCCGTGCGTGTTGTGTCCGAAGTTACTGGTCGTCAGGCGAGAACCGTCTTCGTTCGGCACCACGCCACGGCTGTCGACAAGCACTCCGCCTGAGCGCCAAGGCCCGAGAGGCGAGTCGCCATAGGCGTAGCGAAGAGCGCTGTTGGTATTTCCAAGACCATATTCCTTGCCACTATACCCGGAGAAAACCATCACGTACTTGTTTCCGACTTGACGGATGCTACTTGCCTCGAAGAAGTTGAAGTCGAGAGGATTCTGTCCTTCGCACAGCGCCTTGTACTCCCTGCCGTTCTCCTTGTCCAGGAGACGGCCGTCGTGACTGCTGGCGGGAATGAAGGGGTCTATCAACTCGGTGCCCGGGCGCTTGCTGAACATCGTGCTCTGGTCGAGCTCGCAAGCAGTGGAATGCTGGAATCCGTAGAAGACATACGCCCGGAAGCCCCTGTCGTAGTCGGGATCTTTCCTGTCCGTGATGTTCTCAATGAAGACGGAAGGGTCGAAATCTATCAGGGAACCATCCACACAACGTCTGCCGTCGGGAGTGAGGTTGACTGGCGTGAAAGGACCATTCGGGCGGTCGCCCTTGCAAACCATCGCTATGCGTCCCCATCCCCGAGAGTGCGGATAGAGCCAATACGTCTTCTTGCCCGTCGCCTTGTCCCACACCTCGACAAGGTCCGGAGCGTACATCGTGTCCCAACGTCCATCAACAAACCACGAGAAGATGGGGCCTTCGTCGCGCCACTGGGTGAGGTCTTCCACTGGAGCCGACCACATGCGGATGTCGTTGCCGCAGTACTCGGAGTAGTGCGTGTCGTGCGAACCGATGATGTATGCCCGGAGTTTCCCAGGATTGTCGGGGTCTTCGAAGACTCGGGGCTCACCGTCGGGCAGGTGCTCCCACAGGGGAAGATAGGGATTCTGGGATTGCCCTGCCAACGCACCAAGCAGGAAAAGCGGCAAAAGGAACAGCCTCTTCATTCTCTCGATACTCAAGATTCTCATTGCTTCATTACTTCATTCTTTCATTCTTGACTGACCTCGATGATGTGGCTCACCAGGTCGTTTGTCGAAGTCACCTTGATGCCGACCTTCATCAGGTAGTCGCCGGTATAGACCTTATCGTTGCAGGGCAGCCAACTTTGCCTGCCGGGCATCAGACATATCTCTTTCACGCGATACCTCGCGGCTGGGTTGAGCCCCCTCAGACGCGTGTTCAGGAGGCTCTCTCCATAGCGCGGATGGATGTCGTAGGCAAAGACAAGACTGCGAGTTTGGCTGTCGTCGACACGTTGCACGACACAGTGCTGACCCTCGTATGGCGAGACGAGACGGTAAAGATTGGGCGACCAGATGACATCCTTCAAACGCTTGTACTCTTTGATTGCCTCGCGACAATACTGCCTGTCGTCATTCGAGAGACCTTTCAAGCCGATGTCGAAGCCCAGTTTTCCCTGGAAAGCGACATCGACGCGGAACTTGATGCTGGCCCTTCTGTTCCATTCCGTGACGTGGGCACACATGGCTTTGGCTGGCATGAAGTGCGAGTAGCCCCACTGGATGAAGAGCCGCTCGATGGGATCAGTATTGTCGCTGCACCAGAACTCGGTGAAGTAACGCAGTCCCGTGACGTCCGACCTTCCGCCACCTCCCGAGCACATCATCATGTAGAGGTCGGGGTACTTTGCCTGAACTCTGTCGAGCACTCGGTAGAGACCGCGCACATAGTCGACATACAGGTTGCCCTGATTGACTTCCGTCGAGCTTTGTTTCTCCCCTAAGTACGGGGAATAAATGTTAGTGATGGGTGAGTTGCAGTCCCACTTCATGAAGCGTATCTCAGGATTCTCCTGCATTAGGTCATCCACGACACCAAACACGAAGTCCTGCACTTTAGGGTTGCAAAGGTCGAGAACCTGTTGGTTGCGGAAGTAGTAGGTGTCCCGCGATGGCAACTGTATCAGCCAGTCGGGATGCTTCTCGGCAAGTTCGCTCTTCGGATTCACCATCTCGGGTTCTATCCAAATGCCGAAGGCAACGCCGTTTTCCTTAGCCTTCTTGACGAGGTAAGGGATGCCCTGCGGCAACTTATCCTGCGTCACTTGCCAGTCGCCTAAGCCTGCGTGGTCGTCTTTGCGCGGGTATTTGTTGCCAAACCAGCCGTCGTCGAGCAGGAAGAGGTCAACGCCGAGGTCTTTTGCCTCACCGAAGAGTGCCACGAGCTTCTCTTCGTTGAAGTCAAAGTAAGTGTTCTCCCAGTTGTTGAGGAGCGTCATGCGGTCGTCCTTAGCCTTGTGCAGCTGATGGTTCATCATCCATCGCTGGAAGCGTCGGCTGCCCTCGCCTGTTCCTTTCGCAAGCGTGAAGAAGAAATCTGCCGTGCGGAAGGTCTCTCCCTTCTTGAGAAGATAGGTGGAGGCGTCGTGATTGATGCCGCTCACGACACGCAGGACGTGCTGATTGTCCACCTCGAACGTGAAGCGGAAGTTGCCCATCCAGCCCAACGTACCCATCAGCACAGTGCCTTCCTCCTCGCGAACAGGACCGCCCAGACCTACCTCGAAGAACGGCTGAGCCATGAGATTCGCCCTGGTTCCCAAGCGACTGTCGACAACTTTCTTGCCGAACATCAGTTCCTGCGACTGCATCTGCATCTCCTTCGCCCAATCGCTCGCGAACTCGGTCAAGTAGTAGTTGGGCGCTTCGAAGTAGAGCATCGACGAAGCATACCTGCCAAGATAGACTTTTCCCTTCTCCTCGTGACGTATCTCAGCCCATTGCTGAATCACATCCTCCTGCGGAAAAGCCTTATAATATAGCGTCACCTCGACCGGATAGACCTCGTCGCGGAGGCTGATGGAGGTGAGGTCGCCTTGCTGAGAATGCTGCTGATACTTCAGGACAGACGTGGGATTGCCGTCGGCGTGGCGTATCTCGAAGGTCGGCTCGTAGTAGTCCTCGGTGCCCATCACCGGGTAAACTTCGAGGCCGCGAATGCAGGAACTGCTCAAGCCAGCTTGCGGCATGCTTAACTGCGAGAGGTCGGTCTGGCTCGAAAGACGTTCTCCGAGATACGTCTGGCAAAGTCGCTTCTGCGAATTTACCTGCAAGACCAGCTGCACGTGGTCAGTCGTGATGCTAATTGTCTGCGCCGAAAGAGAGAATAAGATAATAAGAAAATAAGAAAATAAGAAGGTTCGCCTGGTCATGATTTGCTTATTTATTTGTTGTTTCTCCTGCAAAGATAATAAAAGATTAGGGATTATAGATTAGAGATTAGAGTTTTTTTCGTATCTTTGCGCCTGTTAGTATAATCAAAAAGAATGAACCAATTCTTACGAAAACATATTTGTTCTCTGCTCGTTTGCCTGCTCCTGCCTCTTTTGGCGTTTGCTCAAGAGAACTACCCTATCGCTTTTGATCGGGATGCAGACCGCACCAGGATGGACCGCATACTGAATGGTATTGTGCTGAACGGCAATGTCTTTCAGGTCGCATCGCCTATGAAGATGTATCACGACCTCAGCAATCATACCTTCCGCGCCCATGCTGGCGACCTCATTTCGCCTTCGTTGGCCTTCACTGGAAAGTGGATGGACAGCTACATATACATCGATAAGGACAGGAACGGAGCGTTCGACGTCGTGACTCCAGGAACGGCTGGTGCTCTGACGGAGGACAACGAGCTGGTCAGCTTCTCTGGCCTGTCGTTGCCAGATGGCGCGTTCAACAGCTACGGCGAGCCAACCGATCTCTCTCAGGTGCAACCCCCTTCCTTCGTTCTTCCCGAGGACATGGAGCCCGGCATCTACATGATGCGAGTGAAGATAGACTGGGACGATGCCAATCCTGCCGGCAGGATGGACGAAGCGAACGGCATCATCAGGAACGGCGGCGCTGTGCTCGACATCCATCTCGAAATCCTTCCCGACGGGGAATACCCTGAGGGATGCTATGCGATGACGTTCAACGACGAGTTCGACGGCACGGATGGTTCGCAGCCGGACAATGCCAAATGGCGGCGCTCGAATCGTTACGGCAGCACTTGGAACAGGTTTATCAGCAACTCGGAGGACGTCGTGTTTCTCCGCGAGGGACACCTCGTTTGCCGTGCCATCCCGAATCCCGACCCATCGTCCGACCCCGTGCCGATGCTGACGGGCTCCGTGGAGACCCGAGACAACTTTTCCTTCACCTACGGATGGGTTGAGGCGCGGCTGAAGACGACCCCCCACGTCGGCAACTTCCCCGCTTTCTGGATGATGCCTCAACCGCCTACGGACACTTGGCCGAAAGGCGGAGAGATTGACATCTTCGAGGCCATCGACGCGCAGAACACAGCCTTCCATACCCTTCACTCGCATTGGACATCTACTTTAGGCAACAAGAACAACCCGAAGAGCAGCTTCAGCGAGTCGGTGACGCAGGGCGAGTGGCACGTTTTCGCAGCAAATTGGACTGAAGATGCCATTGCGTTCTATGTCGATGGCAACCCCGTGGGCACTTACGCGAAGTCGCAAAACGCCTCAGACATCGAGCAGGGGCAATGGCCGTTCCAGCACGACTTCTACCTCATCCTGAACCAAAGCGTAGGCGACGGCTCGTGGGCTAAGGCTCCGGACACTGCCTTCACCTACGAGACGCTGTTCGACTGGGTTCGTGTCTTCCAGAAAGATGCGGTCCCGACGAGCATCAAGTCACTTCCCGACACACGCCTGACGAACGATTGGTACACCCTCGACGGGCGCAAGCTGCAGGCCGAACCGACCTCTCCAGGCATCTATATCCACGCACAGAGAAAGGTTGCTATCAAATGATAACATATATAATAAGGTAAAGAGATGAAGAAGATTCTGTTTCTTGCAACAATCCTTTTGGTTGCCATAAACGCGAAGGCACAGAAGATAACAGTCGTCGATAGCGATGGCAACGGCATCCATCTGGTAACTGTCCTCGGCGAGGACGGCAACATGATAGGCGTAACAGACCTGAGTGGCACGATTGCCGACGTAAAAGGGGCAAAGAAAGTTGTCCTCACGCACGTCGCCTTCAAGCCTCAGCTCGTGGATGTACAGTCATTACCGAGTGGCACAGTCACGATGGAGGACTTGGACTACAGCCTGGCCGAGGTAGTCGTGAAGCCCAAGCCCTACGCCTACGTCGAGACGTTCTACAGGGTCTATGCCTTCATCGGCGACTCGCTCCGCTACTTCAAGGCAGGCATCATGCCCAATGCCTACGACGTGGAGAAGAAGAAAGTCAGGGCGGGAAGCTACTCCAACAGCAAGGGAGAGTTCTATCTCACCGAAGGCATCTCCATCACCTGGGCGGCTCGGGCGGAGGAACTCAATGCCGGGTTGATACACACGGACGCTGCCGAGAGCCTGAAGCCCGGCGGAAAAGCTGCCGCCAAATACTTCACGACACTCACCGACGAAGGCGGCGGGAAGCTGCGCATCAGCAATGCCGAGGGAACGGTGGGTTATATCTACGAGGACAAGGAACAGACGCGCCTGACGCTCGACGGGGCAAAGGCGCAGATATACCGCAACAAAGTGCTCGGGCAGGAACGCGTGATGAAGCTTCGCGAAAAGAAGGACTATGAATATCAGTTCGTCGAAGTGTTCAACCGCAATGCCGACGGCACCTCAGACATCACGGACTTCGTGATGTACTCGAACCATTGGGAGTGGAACGGGGGCAACGGAAGGCGCAAACTCATCATCGAGACTTACGCCACAGAGCGAGGCTACATGGACAAGAAGCAGTTCAAGGAGAAGAAGGACGAGCTGAAGAAGAAGTACAAGACGCCCATGTCGCTCGACCAGTTGGATGCCTACGCCACCTCCCACGGCATTCCGGCCCTTGTGCCGTCGCTCAGGAAAGCTGCGGAGAGAATGCCACGAAAGATGTAAGACAACATGCAACGAATCAAGGAACTCGACTTTCTGAAGGGCGTGCTCATACTGCTCGTCATCGCTTTCCACCTGGTGTGGTTCGAGCAGCTGCACCCCGACATCAAGCAGGTGGTGTATTCCTTCCACATGCCCGGCTTCCTCTTCATATCGGGCTACCTCATGAACATCAGTAAGGAGCCGAGGGATTTCCTGCGAACCATCTTGTGGCTGGCGGTGCCGTACGTCGTCATGGAGAGCGGTTACATATATATGGCTTCCATTCTTCCCATAAATGAGCACATCCCTCTCCTCACGCCTTGGGTCTATCTCAAACATCTTTTCCTGCATCCTCTTGGGCCGTATTGGTACTTGCACGCAATAATCTTGTGCGGCGCTCTGTACTATTATATATATAATAATGTGGAGCGAGGGATGACGACACGTTTCCTGCTGACAGGCATTACCTATTATGTCCTGGCTCGCGGCTTTGGCATCCTGTCGTTTTCCTCTGCTCTTTACTTCCTTGCAGGAGCAATGCTTCGGCAGAGCGGCACGAACTTCGTGACATTTTTCCTGCCCTCGAGACTCAGCGTCATAGCATTCGCCTTGCTTGCCTGCTTCTCGGACAAGCCGAATCAGGCAAGCCTGAACGGCGTCTTGATTGCCTATTTTGCCATTTCCTCCCTGTTGTCTCTCTACACTATTACTCCCCCTAAAGGAGACAGGGTGCTTCGTTTCCTGGGTCGCAACAGCCTGATGCTATATGTTTTTTCGCCCATCTTTACTGTCCTCTGCAAGCAACTCGTCCCCTATCTGCAGTTTGACAGGACAGGACTGCTCTTCCTGGTGGTTTCCCTGACGTTTTGTGTGGCAGGAAGCCTGCTGATAGCCTGGCTGATGGACCTCGTCGGCATCTCCCGTTTCTTCTTTGGCAGGAAGGCGCTCAACTGACAATCTGTCCCACTTTGTCCTCCTTTGTCCACAAAGTTGCCACTTTTGTGGTTGGCACGCATATTGTTTCTCTTGTTGGTGAAAGCTGAAGCGAAAGCAGAGGCAACAAGAAAGAAAACAAATTTATTAACCAATAAACTAAAATAGGAGGACACAATTATGTTACCAGTAATGTTTAGAAACAATTGGATGCCTACGTTGTTTGAAGATTTCCTTAACACCGATCTTATGCCCAGAACAGGCAGCACTGCTCCGGCAGTCAACGTAAAAGAGAGTGAAACGGCTTACACGATGGAACTTGCAGCACCTGGTATCAAGAAGGAATACTGCCGAGTTAACATCAACGAGGACGGTAACCTGGCCATCGCCATTGAAAACAAATGCGAACACAAGCACGAGGACAAGAAGCATCACTACCTCAGACGCGAGTTCTCGTACAGCAACTACGAACAAAACTACACGCTTCCCGACGATGTAGAGCGCGACAAGATCTCCGCTAAGGTTGAGGACGGCATCCTGACCGTCACGATGCCTAAGATGGCAGTGGAGCAGAAGAAACTCAGCAAGACCATTGAAGTTTCATAACGCGGCATAGCATCCAAGACAACGGAGCAGCACCTTTCGGGGTGCTGCTCCTTTTTTGTTGCCCAACTTGACACGTTAAGAAGTTTGAATCATCATGATAGTTCAACGAATCAGGCACGATATCTTGAGCAAGCAAACTTGTTAAGTAATGCTAAGAGACACAAAAAAATTCTTCATTCTTCACTCTTCGTTCTTCATTTTTTCATATCTTTGCGACATGAAAGGCGAGAAGTTAGGCATAAGACGAACCATCGCGCTCGAGGCAGCCAGGTTGCTGAACAAGAGTCTTCGCAAGGAGCATCCGCTCAGGCAGGTGTTCTGGGAGAGCACTGCGCGCTGCAACATCCACTGCCGCCACTGCGGAAGCGACTGCCGGCAGGCTGCCACGGTGCCCGACATGCCGCGCGAGGACTTCTTCCGCGTGCTGGACAACATTGCCGCCAAACGCAATCCGAGCGAGGTCTTCATCATTCTCGGAGGCGGAGAACCGCTGGTGAGAGAGGACGTGGTGGAGTGTGCCCAAGGTATCTCGACGCGCGGTTTCCCCTGGGGAATGGTGACGAACGGACTCCTGCTCACGCCCGAACTCTTCCACAAGCTGAAGGATGCCGGACTTTGCTCCGTGACTGTCAGCCTCGACGGGCTCGAGGAACAGCACACCTGGCTGCGTCGAAACCCCGACTGCTTCCGCATGGCAAGCCAGGCAATCGACATGATAGTGCGCGACAGAACTGTGGTCTACGACGTGATGACCGTGGTGCATCAACACAATTATAACACGCTGAAGGAGCTCAAGGAGTTTCTCATCGGCAAAGGCGTCACGGATTGGCGGCTCGCAACCATCTTTCCGGTCGGCAGAGGAGCGCAGGATAAGGACTTGCAACTCTCGGGAGAACAACTGCGAGGGCTGCTCGAGTTCATCCGCGAGACTCGCAAAGAGGGCAGGATTCGCGCGTCGTATGGGTGCGAAGGCTTCTTAGGAAAGTACGAAGGCGACGTTCGCGACTGGATGTTTCACTGCTCTGCAGGAGTCACGGTGGCTTCCGTGCTCGTCGACGGAGGCATTAGCGCTTGCACGAGCATCAGGCATAATTACAAACAGGGAAACATCTACGAGGACGACTTCATGCAGGTCTGGGAGCAACGCTTCCAGCCGCATCGCAATCACAAATGGATGAAAACAGGCGACTGCAAAGGCTGCAAGTACTGGCGCTACTGCGAAGGAAACGGCCTCCATCTCTGGGATGACGACGGCAAGCTGTTGCTCTGCCACATGAAAAGAATGGAAGAAGCCCCCTTATAACACAAAAAAGACATAATAATGAGATAATAAAAAACCACGAATTACACGAATTACACGAATTTATCGTTGCTGTCAAGGGCGAAGCCAATTCGTGAAATTCGAGAAATTCGTGGTAGGAAATAAAGACGAACAACAAGAGTAAAGATACCATGTCAAAGAAAATTCGTTCATTCTGGCGGTTGATGCTGGGTTCGCTCATCACGTTGTTGGGCTTCGCAGCATGCAAGACGGCCAAGAAAGTGCAGAAGGGAGACGACACAATCGAGCTCTACGGACCTCCTCCAGGCGTCGTCGACAAGCAGACTCCCGTTGACCGCATGAAACTCCTCTACGGCGTGCCGCCCATCAGGGTTGAGAAAGTTCCCGAATAAAGGCTTTCGGAAAGAACGTCATCGCGTTATTCCTTCATAATGCGATAACGAAAAGTCTTTCTTCCAACCAGTCTATTTCTTCCTGATGATGCTGAGTCCGTCGCGAAGAGGCAGTATGACCTTCTCGACGCGACTGTCTTGTGCGACCATTTCATTGAAGGCCTGAACGCCTTTTGTCTGCAGGTCGCTGTCCTTGGCATGCTCCAAGACGTGTCCGTACCACAGGGTGTTGTCGGCCACGATAAAGCCTCCTGGATTCATCAGGGGCAGCAGCATCTCGTAGTATGCCACGTATTCGCGCTTGTCGGCATCAACATAAGCGAAGTCCCAATGCTGCTGCATCTGCGGAACAAGCTGCAGAGCGTCGCCGATGTGAAGGTGTATCTTGTCCCGGTAGGCACTTCCCTCGAACCATTTTCGCAGGAAGTCCTCGTTCTCGTCGAACACCTCGAAGGTATGTATCTCTGCCCCTTCCTGCAGTCCTTCCGCCATACATAAAGTAGCATAGCCGCTGAAAGTGCCCAACTCGAGCACCTTCAGCGGCTTTGCCATCTGGATGAGCATCTTCAGCACACGGCCCTGAAGATGTCCGCTCGCCATTTGTCCGTAGGAGAGGCGCAGTTGTGTGTTGCGCCAGAGGGCATGGAGATAATCTCCCTCAGCGTCGATGTGCTGAAGGATATACGCGTCGAGCGACCCCTCGTCTCCTTTCGGGGAAGGTTTATTCGGCTTTTGCATTAGCCGCGTTGTCAATCAGTGCTTCGATGGCAAGGCGGTAGCTGTCGAGGCCGAAACCGCCTACGAAGCCTACGCAGCCTGGGCTGATGATGCTGCGACGGCGGAAGTCTTCGCGCTGATAGACGTTGCTGATGTGCACCTCGACTGTGGGTGTGCTCACGCTCTTCAGGGCGTCGAGGATGGCGATGCTGGTGTGGGTGTATGCTCCAGCGTTGAGTACGATGCCATCACGGTCGAAGCCAACCTCGTGTATCTTGTTGATGAGTTCACCCTCAAGGTTGCTCTGGAAGTAGTCGATGCGTACTTTGGGGAAGCGCGCACGCAGTTCCTTCAGGTAGTCTTCCCAGGCGCGTTTGCCGTAAATCTCAGGTTCGCGAATGCCCAAAAGGTTAAGATTTGGGCCGTTAATAATTTGAATTCTCATAATAAAACTGTATCTTTGTGGTCGAAAAGCGTTAGTTTCTGCTACAAAGATAGAAAAAAGATTAGAGATTAGGGATTAGAGATTAGGTTTTTTTTCCTTAAATGACGAAAAATGCACTACGAACTGACCAATACCAACGTTGTGGGCAACGCCATCCTTCGCCGCTACTTTCAGTACTTGCGGCTGGAGAGGTCGTACACCGCGAACACCCTCGACGCCTACCTTAAAGACTTGCAGAAGCTCTTGAACTACTTTGCGGACGAGGGCATCGACTTCCGCAAGGTGACGCTCGAGCAGTTGGACCACTTTGCGAAGGCTTTGCAGGAGCTCGGTGTAGGCCCCCGCTCGGTGGCGCGCATCCTGAGTGGCGTGCGCTCGTTCTACCGTTTCCTGACCATCGAGAAAGAGGTGGAGACCGACCCTACCGAGTTGCTGGAGAGCCCGAAAATCGGCAAGCATCTGCCCGAGGTGTTGAGTCTGCCCGAAATCGACGCGATAGAGGCGGCCATCGACCTGAGCAAACCGGAAGGCATACGCGACCTCGCCATCATCGAAGTGCTGTTCAGTTGCGGACTGCGCATCAGCGAACTCATCAACCTGAAGTTGAGCGAGCTCTATCTCGAAGAGGGATACATCCGCGTACACGGCAAGGGAAGGAAGGAAAGGCTGGTTCCCATCGGCGAGAACGCCATAAAGAAGTTGCGCGACTGGTTCGTCGTGCGGCAAGACATCGCTGTGAAGCCGGGCGAAGAAGACTACGTCTTCATCTCGCTGCGGCGCGGCAAGCACCTCAGCCGCATATCCCTCTTCGTCTATATCAAAGCGTATGCCGAGCAGGCAGGCATCAGGAAAAGCATCAGCCCCCACACCTTCCGCCACAGCTTTGCCACGCAGCTCCTGGAGGGAGGGGCAAACCTGCGAGCCATCCAGGCGATGCTCGGACACGAGGACATCGGGACAACCGAGATCTACATGCACATCGACAAGAGTCACCTCCGACAGGAAATCCTCGAGCATCACCCGCGAAACATCAAGAGCCAGCCCGACGAGTTTGCCGACTGAAAACGCTGCCTCTGCAAGCGTCGCAGGGGATGACGGAAAACTACCCACGTGATAAATTCATTTTACCCACGTGATATTTGAAATATTACACGTGATAATTCGATTTTACCCACGTGACAAATTATTTTTACCCACGTGACGTCTGTCGTCGTCACGTGCCTCGTTATTTCCCCCGGCACGGCAATTCTCTCACTCAGAAACGCTGTTTTTCCTGCTTAAATATGCGTCGGGATTGCAAAATGCAAGAAAAGAAACCCGTTTTCTGCAATTTTTCACACTATTTCATTGCACTTTGAAAATAATTCACTACTTTTGCTATCAAAATAACAAAATAACTAAACTTATAAACACCTAAACTTACAAACTCACTATGCTTAAAGTAGATGAATTAGACAAAAAGATTCTCGAGATGATTTCCTGCAACGCACGCATCCCTTTCAAGGAGGTGGCAGAAGTATGTGGCGTAAGCCGTGCAGCCGTACACCAGCGCGTGCAGCACCTCGTCGATGCCGGCGTCATCATTGGCAGCGGCTTCCATGTGGACCCGACATGCCTCGGATACAACACCTGCACGTACGTCGGCATCACACTCGAAAGAGGCTCCTTGTATAAAAAGGTCGTCGAAGAGTTCGAGAAGATACCCGAAATCGTGGAATGTCACTTTACGACAGGCCCGTACACTATGCTCATCAAACTCTACGCGAAAGACAACGCGCACCTGATGACCCTGTTGAACGACCGCCTGCAGGAAATCGACGGAGTGGTTTCCACTGAGACTCTCATCTCACTCAA
Source organism: Bacteroidaceae bacterium (assembly GCA_017645655.1). Taxonomy (GTDB): domain Bacteria; phylum Bacteroidota; class Bacteroidia; order Bacteroidales; family Bacteroidaceae; genus Physcousia. The sequence goes on from JAGCNZ010000042.1 coordinate 38,752, forward strand.
GCAGAGTATCAAGAAGGAAGTGCCTATCGGAGCGCAACACGCAGAGACCAAACCCACCGCTCTCGAAGAAGCATGAAACTGGAACACCCACTCATCGGCATCACTGGCAACTTCGGAGACAAGGGCTGCGAACTGGCGCAGGGATACTACCTCTCCATAGTCAAAGCCGGAGGAACCCCGGTCGTCATACCCCCACACAAGGACAAAGAAGCCATCCTGACACTGCTCAACACCCTGGACGGCATCGTCCTCTCGGGAGGAGGAGACATCAACCCGCTCCTCCTGGGCGAGGAACCCTTGCCACAACTCCACAGTGTTTGCCCCGAACGCGACGAGACAGAACTCTTCCTCGCTCTCGAAGCATTCCATCGACAAATACCCACACTGGGCATCTGCCGCGGCATACAAGTGATGGCGGCTGCTCTCGACGGCAAAGTCTGGCAGGACATCTATGCCCAAGACACCGGCGCACGGCTCAAGCACTCGCAGGACATGCCCCGATACACCGCATCGCACACAGTCAACATCAAGGAGGGAAGCACCCTGCAAAGCATCTTCGGAGGCAAACAAAGCCTGCGCGTCAACTCGTTCCACCATCAGGCAGTAAGCGACCCGGGACCCCACCTCACCGTCTCTGCCATGAGCCCCGACGGCATCATCGAAGCCGTGGAGTCATGCGAGCACAAGGCCATCATCGGACTTCAATGGCATCCCGAATGCTTCATCCTCAACAACGACGAAAGCATGATGGCCGTCTTCCGCTGGCTCATCAGCGAAGCACGCACCTTCTCGCAAGCCAAACACATCCACGACACATCTATTATATTAGACAGCCACTGCGATACACCTATGTTCTTCTCTGCCAATAGCAAGGAAAACATCACAATGTTCGGCACGAGATCGGACAAGGTGCTCGTCAACTTGCCCAAGATGGCAGAGGGACGACTCGATGCATCTATCATGGTGGCATACATTCCGCAAGGCGAAAGGACTGAGGAAGCCTACAAAGACGTCACGGCAAAAACAGACCTGCTGCTCACCCAAATCGAAGAGATGGTGCGGGCAAATGGCGACCGCGTCGGCCTGGCAGAGACGTCGGAAGACATCATGCTGCTCAAGGCGCAAGGCAAGAAAGCCATCCTTCGCGGCATAGAAAACGGATATGCTATCGGCAAGAACATCGGTTTGCTTGAGTATTTCAGGAAGCGCGGCATTGTCTACATGACGCTTTGCCACAACGGAGACAACGACATCTGCGACTCCGCCCGCGGCAACAACGAGCATGGAGGGCTGAGTACCTTCGGCAGAGAAGTCGTCGAGCAAATGAACAGACTCGGTATACTCGTGGACCTCAGCCACGCATCGGAGAAGAGCTTCTACGACGCACTGGAGGTCAGCAAAGTCCCCATCGTGTGCAGTCACAGCTCGGCACGTGCCCTGTGCGACCACCCACGCAACCTCACCGACGACCAGATGCGGGCACTCGCCCAAGCAGGCGGTGTCGCGCAGACCACCGTCTACAGCGGCTTCCTCCGCTCAGACGGGCAGGCAACGGTCATCGACGCAGTAGAGCACCTCTGCCACGCTGCCAAAATCATGGGAATAGAGCACGTAGGTCTGGGCACGGACTTCGATGGAGACGGTGGCGTGCCAGGTCTCGCCGATGCCTCCGAAGTGATAAACTTCACGCGGCACCTGCTCAGGCGACAGTTCTCAGAACAGGACATCCGCCTCATCATGGGGGGAAACTTCCTGCGTGCAATGGCGTCGGCAAAGTTTTGCGATTGACTTCGCAATCACTTTATAACGTCATAACGAAATAACGAAATGAAAAGAATCATCTTCTGGCTTTCTGCAATAACACTCCTACTGCTCGCATCGTGCGACGGACAAAGCAAAGGCAGACGCCCCATCGCGGATACCATCACTCTGGAACCTTGTCCGCGATTCAACGCAGGCAATGCCATCAGCTTCATCAACGAGCAATGCCAGTTCGGACCACGTGTCACGGGCAGCGAGGCATCACGGCTGTGCGGCGACTACATCGTGGAGCGCTTCCGCTCGTTTGGTGCCGAAGTCGAGGAGCAGACAGCAGACGTCACCATCTGGGACGGCTCGAAACTGCCGGCACGCAACATCATCGCACACGTCAACCCCAGCAACCCCGACCGCATCCTGCTGTGTGCACATTGGGACTCGCGTCCCTGGGCAGACAACGACCCTGACGAAGCGAACCATCACACCCCGATCCTCGCGGCCAACGACGGTGCCAGCGGAGTTGCCGTCATGCTCGAAATCTGCCGTCTCATGCAGGAGAAACCAGTCAAGGTGGGCGTTGACCTAATCTGCTTCGACGCGGAAGACTTGGGCACACCGCTGTTCGAGGAAGACCGCATGGGCTCCTCCGACACCTGGTGTCTCGGGTCAAAATTCTGGGCGGAACGTGCCAGGATGGATAACTATAAAGCCCGCTTCGGCATTCTTCTCGACATGGTGGGAGGCTTCGGGGCAACCTTCTCACGCGAAGGCATCAGCCGACAATTGGCTCAACCCATCGTCAACCGAGTCTGGCAACTGGCCGGGCAGCTCGGTTACAGGCAGTTCTTCCCGCTCACGGACAGTGGTTTTGTGACCGACGACCACGTCAACGTCAACGATGCTGGCGTGCCGTGCATCGACATCATCCCTTATTACAACGACGGCCCGAGCAGTTTCGGTCCCACTTGGCACACGCTGAAAGACACGCCGGACAACATCGACCCGAACGTCCTCGAAGCCGTCGGCCAAACACTTACACAGTTGATATACAATGAGCATTAACCAGATACAGGACGAAATCATCGCCGAGTTCAGCGACTTCGAAGATTGGATGGACCGATACCAGCTACTTATCGACATGGGCAGCGAGCAGCCGCCACTCGACGAGCAATATAAAACGGAGCAAAACCTCATAGATGGTTGCCAAAGCCGGGTGTGGTTGCAAGCCGATTTGACCGATGGAATGGTGCATTTTCGCGCTGAAAGCGATGCGCTGATCGTCAAGGGAATCGTCGCTTTGCTTGTTCGTGTGCTCTCCGGACACACGCCGCAGGAGATTCTCGACGCAGACTTGTACTTCATCGACCGCATTGGACTTCGCGAACATCTCTCGCCTACTCGGAGCAACGGACTGGGCGCGATGCTCAAGCAGATGAAGATGTATGCTTTGGCCTACAAGGTAAAAGGACAAAACTCCTGAAACAAACCTATGAAGATAGGCAACATCGACCTTGGCAACCGCCCTGTTTTGTTGGCGCCGATGGAGGACGTGACCGACATCGGCTTTCGTTTGCTTTGCCGACAATTAGGGGCAGCGATGGTCTATTCGGAGTTTGTGTCGAGCGACGCACTGATTCGTCTTGTCAACAAGAGCCTGCTGAAACTGCAGATTTGCCCAGAGGAGCGACCTGTCGCCATACAGATCTACGGCAAAGACGTCGAGGCAATGCGCGAGGCGGCACGTATCGTGGTGGACCAGGCTCATCCCGACGTGCTCGACATCAACTTCGGTTGTCCGGTCAAGAAGGTCGCCGGGAAAGGTGCTGGAGCTGGCATGCTGCAGAATGTTCGCGGCATTTTGGACATCACGAGGGCTGTCGTAGAGGCTGTTCCGGGCACCCCCGTCACCGTCAAGACGCGCCTTGCTTGGGACGAGAAGCACCTCCTTCTGCCCGACGGAACGCCCTTCATCGTCGATCTTGCCGAGCGACTTCAGGATTGCGGAATTGCCGCGTTGACCATTCACGGCAGAACAAGAGCCCAGATGTACACGGGAGAAGCGGACTGGACGAACATCGGCCTGGTCAAAGCCAATCCCCGCATGAGCATTCCCATCATTGGAAATGGCGACATCACCTCAGCCGAAGAGGCTCAGCAGGCGTTCGAGCGTTATGGAGTCGACGCGGTAATGATAGGCAGGGCTACTTTCGGAAGACCTTGGATATTCCATGAGATTGCCCATCCTGACCAGCCGCTCTCGCTCGATGAAAAGGTCGATATTCTCAAGCAGCAGGTCCTCATCAGCATAGAGCGCGCCTCGCAAGACCCCATCAAGGCCAAGTTCGGCAAAGACCCAGAGCTTTGCGGCATCCGCCACGTCCGCCGCCATCTGGCCGCGACACCCCTCTTCAAGGGCATCCCCAACTATCGCGACACCCGCATCGCCATGCTCCGCGCCGAAAAGAAAGAGGAAGTCTTTGCCCTCATCGAACGAACAAGAGAGATGCTGAAAGCGTCGCTGAAGGTCACGGAACTGTGATTTTTTCTGATTAGGTTAGCCTCGTTGGAAAACACGACACGTTAACTTTGAAAACGACCCACGTGACAATTGCAATTATTACACGTTATATTTTAAATATTACACGTTATAATTCGAATTTACCCACGTTAGGTTTTTTTTCATCACTTGCGGCGACTGGTGACGAGCAAGCCGAGGAAGGTCAGAGCGGCGTTGAGCAGCAGGAGTTCATAGCTGAAACAGTAGTTCCACAGAAGTGGGGCGAGGTAGTCCAACGCTGCGCAGGCGATTGGAGATACGATGGCGACGAAGGGCACGGCGCTGTCGCAGGCCCTCCTGCCGGTGAGGAGTCCGAAGCAGAAGAGCCCTAAAAGCGGGCCGTAGGTATAGCCTGCCAGGCGGTAGATGGTGTCGATGATGGTGCCGCTGCCTGCGATGTGGAAGACGGCGATGCAGAGGGCGAAGGCCAGTGCGACTGCCACGTGGACGCGATGCCGGGTGCGAAGGGCTCTCTCCTGCCCCACTCCATCTTGCTCTATCCTGAGGATATCCACGCAAATACTTGTGGTAAGAGACGTCATGGCGCTGTCGGCACTGGAGAGCGCGGCTGCCGTGATGCCGATGGTAAACGGGAAGACGACGAAGGTGCCCAACGCTCCGCTGCCTACAAGCATGGGCAGCAAGCGGTCGCCTGCCTCGGGAAGAGCCATTCCTTGCTGAGCTGCAAAGGTGTAGAGAAGCACGCCAAGCGCGAGGAAGAGCAGGTTGACGGGCAGGATGCAGAGGCCGTAGAGGCACATGTTCTTCTGTGCTGCTCGCAGAGAAACGCAGGTCAGGTTCTTCTGCATCATGTCCTGGTCGAGGCCGTTCATAACGATGGTAATGAACATACCGTTGATGAACTGCCGCAGGAAGAACTGTGTACTCGAGGCATCCCAGCAGAACATCTTTCCCATCGGACTTTGTGAAATCGTCTCCACTATGCCGGCAGGAGAATCCAACCGTGTCGAGACAGCCCACACGATGCAGCCCGTGGCCAGAAGCAGGCAGAAGGTTTGCAAGGCATCGGTGCGGACAATGTTCTCTATGCCTCCCCGTCGGGTATAGAGGTAAATGGCGAGCAGGACGACGCCAACCGTGAAAGCAAACGGAAGACCCAGCGGACGAACGGCCATCTCATGCAGTACGGTACACGTCAGGAACAGCCTCGCAGCCGCTCCTGTCAGCTTGCTCAGCAAGAAGAAGCACGCGCCGGTAAGGTGGCTCCTACGTCCGAATCGCTCGGCAAGGTAGCCGTAGATGCTGGTGAGCCTCAGCCTGTAGTACAACGGAAGCAGGAGAAAGGCGATGACAACATAGCCCGCGAAGAAGCCCAGGCACATCTGGATGTACGTCATGCCGTTCTGATGCACCCAGCCAGGCACGCTGACAAGGCTCACGCCGCTGATGCTGGCACCTATCATTCCGAAGGCAACGAGCAGCCACGGCGACCGTCTGCCGGCACGGAAGAACGCGTTGTTATCGCCATTCGACCTCGTACGGGCAAAGATGACAAGCAGCATTATGTATAGCCCCAAAGCAGAAAAGACGAGATAATTGGCCATGCTGACTTTCACTTTATTTCAAATTCGTGTGTAAAGGTACGAAAAAAATCTTATCTTTGCAGCAGAAATGGCAAAAAGATAATGATGAGAAGAAGAAACATCCTGGCTGCAACGCTCCTGCTGGCAGCCTCTTATGTCCAAGCAGCACTGTCAGCATACGACCTTCGCTGCGAACTGCTCCACCAGCCTTGGGGCATCAACACGACCGCCCCCGCCCTGAGCTGGAAACTGAGGCAGGACCACAATGGAGTACGGCAATCGGCCTATCAGATACTTGCTGCCTCGCGTCCCGATTTGCTTACAGAAGACAAGGCAGACCTCTGGAACAGCGGCCGCACAAAGAGTGAGCAGTCGGTCTGGGTAACGTATGCCGGCAAGCCGCTCGAGAGCCGCAGCGTGGTCTATTGGCAAGTGAAGGTTTGGGACGAGAACGGCAAGAGCGGCGACTGGGCACGAGGCGCGAAGTTCTCTGTCGGCATCCTCGACAAGACGCTGTGGCGAGGCAAATACATCGGCATGGCACGAAGTGACCGCAAAGTGCAGCCGCTCCTGTACAAATCGTTCGACGTCACGGACACCAAGGCACCCGCCTTCCTGCACATCAGCACGCTGGGCTACCACGAGATATACCTCAACGGCGAACGCGTGGGCGACGACGTGCTGACACCCTCCGTCGTGGAGTTCAGCAAACGGCATCAAGCCATGACCTACTGCCTGGACGGGAAACTTCGACAGGGACGCAACGACCTCGTCATCTGGCTGGGCGGCGGCTTCTACGACAACCCTGATGTCGTAGGTGTTGCCAAAGGCGGGCCATACGTATTGGCACAGATAGACCAACGGCAGGAGAAAGGCGACTGGCAAACACTCGCCCAGACCGACGACACATGGCAGGCAAGGGGTAGCGGCTACTACGACGACGGCATCGCAGGAGCGTGGACGTTCGGCGGCGAAGTCATTAAGGCGGCAGAACTCTTGCCCGACTTCACCTCATCAACACTCGACGCTGTCTCCTGGCAAGGCGTCACCGCGATGGACCTTCCTGCCCAAGAAATCACTCCAATGATGTGCGAGCCAAACAAAATCATGATGGAGGTGCAGGCGCAGAAGGTGAGCCGCTTCGACGGGAACAAATGGATGGTGGACATGGGCCGCAGCATCGTGGGCTGGACGCGCATCCGCCTCGGCAAGCTTCGCAAGGGACAGCGTATCACCATCAGCTACTGCGATTGGCTGGCACTCAGCGGCGACTTCGACGAAGGCGTCTTCACGGACCACTACATTGCGAGCGGCGAGGGCGAGGAAACCTTCCAGAACAAGTTTAACTACCATGCCTACCGCTACATCAAGATAGAGGGGCTCGAGCGGCAACCGACGCTCTCGGACATTGCAGGCATGCTCATCCATACGGGCTACGAGAAGGGCGCGTCGTTCGTCTGCAGCGACAAGGACCTCTGCGCCATCCACGACATGGTGCACTACACCTTCCGCTGCCTGACGCTCGGCGGCTACATGGTGGACTGTCCGCACATCGAGCGGCAAGGTTACGGCGGCGACGGCAATGCCTCCATCTTGGCGGCGCAGCTGCAATACGACATGTATCCGCTCTATCGCAACTGGCTGCAGGGCTATACGGATGCACAAGGAGATGACGGCGAGGTGCCGCACGTGGGGCCTGCCTTCTGGCAATGCGGCGGCGGACCATTCTGGTGTGCCTTCATCGCCAATGCGCCCTGGCAGACCTACCAGCAGTACGGCGACCTCAGGCTGCTCGAGTGGTACTACCCCAACATGCAGCGCTACCTGGCTTACGCCGAGCAGTACATGCCCGACGGACTGCTCACTGTAGAACATCGCTGGCCAAGCACGCGACGCAAGGACTGGTTCCTCGGCGACTGGGCATTGCCCAACGAGGAGCACCAGACGCACACCGAGAGCATCGACCTCGTGAACTCGTGTTCGATGAGTTGGGTCTATGGCATCATGGCAAACGCAGCCGAACTGCTTGGCAAGGCCGACGACGCACAGCTCTACAGGCAGAAGCAGGCGGACATCAATCGACGCATCCACGCTACATATTATAATAAGAAGAATGCCACGTATGCCCACGGCCTGCAGCTCGACCAAAGTTTCCCGCTCTTCGTCGGTGCCGTGCCCGATGACTTGCGGCAGAAGGTGAACAATGCTTTGAAACGTGAGACGTACGAACGCTTCGACGGACATCTCTTCACGGGGCTGGTGGGCATTCCCATCGTGACGCAGTGGTGCACGCGCGCCGGAAACGTCCAGCTCATGGCCGACATGCTGCGGCAGCACAGCTTCCCCGGCTATCTCTACATGATAGACAATGGCGCGACAACGACTTGGGAGCACTGGAACGCGCGCAGGAGCCGCATCCACAACTGCTACAACGGCATCGGCTCGTGGTTCTATCAGGCACTCGCCGGCATACAGGGCGACCCGTCCCGTCCTGCATATCGCCATTTCACCATACAGCCGCAGCTGCCCGACAGCCTGACGTTCGTGCGCGCTCTTAAGCCGACGCCCTACGGCGACATCAGTGTCGATTGGAAACGCTCGGCCAGCACCTTCGACCTGCGACTGAGCATCCCCGTCGGCACCACAGCCACCGTGCTTTGCCCCGAGGCATTGAAGGCTGTGTCAGTCGAGATGGCAGCCGACAGGCTCAACCGTACCGGCCCTGTCTTCAACGAGAAAGAGCATAACCGCAAGCCCGACCCAAAGCCCGAGCGCTACAAACCAACGGAGCCCATCGAATTGGGAAGCGGCACATACCGCCTCATCTACAGCCTGAAATAGCAGCGAAACACACCGGGTTGGGAAACATCCCCAGCGATGATTTCAAACACGGCACGCTTAGTTGACAAATATCACGTGGAATATTTCAAATATTACGTGTTAAGTTTACGATTTAGGCACGTTAAGTTGAGGGACTAAGCGTGCCGCGTTTTATGACTTAACCTATGGTGACGGTACGCGTCTCATCCTCAAGGACTTGGATGTCCACCCTGACTGTATCCTCGGGAAGCAGTTCCTCCACCAGTTCGGGCCATTCGATGAAGCAGGGACGACCACTGTAGAAATAGTCCTCGCAGCCGATGTCGTAGGCTTCCTTGAGGTTCTTGATGCGATAGAAGTCGAAGTGATAGACGGGCTGCCCCTGAGCATCGGCATATTCGTTGACGATGGCGAACGTAGGCGAAGCGACAGTGTCCTTCACGCCCAGTGCCTCGCAGATAGCTTTGATGAACGTCGTCTTGCCTGCCCCCATCTTGCCATAGAAGGCGAAAACGCAATTTTCGCCCATTTCATCGACAAATTTCTGTGCCGCCTCGGCAAGAGTGATGCCCTCCAAACCTCCCTGAGGGGCTTCTATGCTTTGAATTTTGAATTTATACATTTTGAATTTTATTATCCCCGTAAGGGGGTAAGGCCTTTCATCGCTTCTTCCCCCTCAAGGTAACAAGCGGAATGAGCATCTCCTCCATGCTGATGCCGCCGTGCTGGAACGTGTCCTTGTAGTACTGGACGTAGTAGTTGTAGTTGTTCGGGTAGGCGAAGAAATCGTCCTGCATGGCGAAGATGTACGTCGTGCTGATGTTGGGACTTGGCAAGCCAGCACGCATCGGCTCCTTTATCTCGAATACTTCCTTTTGATTGTAGGAGAGATGCTTTCCGAGCTTGTATCTGAGGTTTGTATTCGTATTGCGGTCGCCGATTACCTTAATGGGGTTATAGCATCGTATGCTGCCATGATCGGTCGTAAGCACTACGGTACAATCCTGCGAGGCGAGGCTGCGAAAGAGGTCGCTCACGGCAGAATGGCGCAGCCAGCTCTGGGTGATGCTGCGGTAGGCTGCCTCGTTGCTCGCCAACTCCCTGACCATCATGCTCTCGGTACGAGCGTGGCTGAGCATGTCGATGAAGTTAATGACCACGACATTCAGGTCGTTCTTCTTGAGCTGACCTATCTGGGAAACGAACTTCTCTGCGGCCCCCGAATGGTTTATCTTGTGGTAGGAGAACGTGTTTTTGCGTCTGTAACGTTCAAACTGCGTCCTGACGAGCGGTTCCTCATTGAGGTTCTTACCCTCCTCGCTGTCCTCGTCGACCCACAAGTCTGGGAACATCTTGGCGATATTGTTGGGCATGAGGCCGCTGAAGATGGCGTTGCGGGCATACTGCGTTGCGGTCGGCAGGATGCTCAGGTAGAGGTTCTCGTCGACCGTAAAGGCGTCGCCAATCTCGTTGAGCAGGACGCGCCACTGATCGTAACGGAAGTTGTCAATGACGACGAGGAAGACCTTCTCGCCCTTATCCAGCAATGGGAAGACGGCATGCTTGAAGATGTCGGGGCTCATCACTGGGCGCTCCTCTGGTTTTTCCATCCATCGCATGTAGTTCTTACGAATGAACTTAGCGAACTCAGCATTCGCCTCGCGCCGCTGCATCGAGAGCATTTCCTGCATGCCACTCTCTGCCTCGCTCAACTGAAGCTCCCAATACGTCAGTTTCTTATAGACTTCCTTCCATTCGTCGATGCTCGCAGCATCGTTTATCTGCATGCCCAGTCGCGCGAAGTCCTGCTGATAGTTGCTCTGTGCATGCTCCGTGACGATTTCCTTCTGCTGAATGTTCTTCTTGAGCGTCAGCAGGATTTGGGTTGGATTGACAGGTTTGATGAGGTAGTCGGCAATCTTCGCACCGATTGCTTGCTCCATGATGTGCTCCTCCTCGCTCTTCGTGACCATCACCACAGGCGTAGCTGGCAGCAGTTCCTTCACGCGAGTCAATGTCTCGAGACCGCTTAGGCCAGGCATGTTCTCGTCGAGCAGGATGAGGTCGAACGCCTCTACGGCACAGCGGTCGAGGGCGTCGTAGCCGTTCGTCACGGTCTCCACCTCATAACCTTTCTTTTCGAGAAAGAGGATGTGAGCCTTCAGGAGTTCAATCTCATCGTCCACCCAAAGCAGTTTATATGTCGTCATAGGTCAGTTATTAGTCAGCGTAATGGGAATCGTCGGGCAAATCAGGAGGCTTACCAGCCGAAGGGGAAATCGTCGTCCTCAGCCTCTACTTCCTGCTCCTTCTCTTCCTGTTCGCGCTTGTCCAACTCGTCGGGATCCAGTATCTCGAGGTCTGCGGGCGTGTCTATCTTGAGGTCCTCGGGCACTTCGAGCGGTGCGAAGTGCTCGTCGTAGAATGCCTTGTAGTCATCAAAGCTGAACTCCTTGCCAATCATCTTGAGGTTGTCGTCAGAGATAAGCAACGTGCGGATGCCTTCGAGGCGGGTTCGCATGCGCTCGTCGGAGTAGAGCCTTTGTGCATAGGCGTGTACCTCGTCGTAGGCAAGGAAGCCTTTTATTATCATCATGGTCAGTCCGGCATCTGCTTGAATCTCGATGTCGAAGTTACGCGCCATGAAGTTCGTGAAGTTGTAGTGTGCCATCTCGAAGACCAGCATGTTCTCGTCGAGGCTGCCCGTCGGGTATGCCAGGACGAAATTGAAGTTCGTGTAGCGGTCCTCCTTGAGAGTCGGCACCGCCTCTGTGCTGTCGCCCGATTCGACACGGGTGCGTCTGCTCCATATGCTGCTGGCGTCGTAGCGGTCGTCCATCAGCAAGCGTCCTTCGTCGAGACCTTTCACGATGGCCTGTGCTATTTCTGTCACTTCTTCTCTCGGGAATTTCTGCACCACGTCACGCAGCGTCACCATAAACGTGTCACGTTGTCCGTCGTAGAGTGAGCTCATGGCACGTATGAACATCATGCGCGCCCTGTGTCTTCCTTCGGGGAAGTTGTCGGTGCTGAACTGATAGTTCTCCTCTACTTTCTTATAATCCTCCGTCTGATAAGCCCCGTAAGCCTCAGCATAGATGCTGTCCTCGACGTGTTTGCCCTCGCGAGCAATCATCTCGTAGTTCGGGTTGCCAAGCAAGAAGGCAAGCTTGGCATCAGGATAGTCCTCAAGCAGGTAGCCCTTGTATTCTTCTGCACCTTCCATGTCTTCAAGTCGCCCGTAGAGAAGGAAGAGGTGATAGAAGACGTTGTCCGTGCCCTCATGTTCAGGAAAGTCATTCAGGAAGCGTATCATCGTTTTCTCAGCGAGGGGGAAGTTCTCGAGCTGTTCCTGCTCTTGAATACCTGCGTTGTACAGGGCTTCTCCAAGCAAACGATTGGATTCTTCCATCTGTTCCTCCGTGAAAGGAATCTGCTTGAGATAGTACTCGCGCTCATGCGGGTCGTTGCCCAGCGAGTCCTTGCGCGCCTTTTCTGCTGCAGCGATACTGTCAGCCTCGGCTGCACTTGTTGCGGCGCCAAAGAGGCTGTCGGCTGTGGCTTCATCAATCCCATCGTATTTCTTGGCATCTTCCGCACTCATGCTTGCCAGCAAAGATCTCTTATTGCTAATGCGCCAGAAGTTCTCGTTGGGACGTGAACCCCATCGTCTTTGGAACTCCTGTATGCCGTTGCGAACGGTCATGGGATTGTAGAAGTACCAATCTCCCTGCTGTTGTCCGCCCATCATACCCATCTGATTCATCTGGCCAGCACCAGCGTCTTTGCCTGCCATGCCCATATTCATGCCGTTGTTCATGGCATTGGGATTCAGGGTGCCATTCGCCGCGGCCTTTTTCGCTTCCTCTTTTTCCTTCTTACGAAGCTCGGCAATAACGCGGTCGATTGCTGCGAGATAAACTTCCTCGGGACTTTGCGCGAGCACCTGCAAGCTGTCCTGAAGCTTTATGGTACTCAAGTGAGGCTCCAGGTCGCTAAGTATTTTGCTGCGACGCTCGCTCTCCTTATATTCCTGATGTTCCTTGTCGAGGGCACCAACGCAGAGTTTGTATGTGCGAGCTGCCTCGATGTAATCCTCTTGTTCCCAATATAGTTGACTTAGATGCAGCAGTAGCGTCGCCTTGTCGGGGCCATTCTTAGTGCTTTCCTTAAGTCCCTTCTCCCAGGCATAGATGCAATGCGTCGTGTCCTCGTTAGCGAGGTAGATATTGCCCATTGCATAATAGACCTTGTCGAGGTAGTCTTTGTTCTTGTCGCTCTTTGCCATGCGTTTGAGTCGTGCAATCATTTGTCGGAACTTGCCCTTGTGCATGACTTCGGTCTGCATAATGCGTGCGTTGAATGCTATCTCGTAAGGCGGATTGGCGCGTATCACTTTGGAGAGCGTCTTGTAGGCCATCGTGTCGCGTCCCGTCTCGTGATAAAGCTGCGCCAGCAGGAAGTTGAGACGTGCTTTTGGAAGTTTGCCTTTGGTCGTCTTGATGGCATTCTTCAGGTGAGGGATAGCCTCTTTATACTGGCGAGTGAGCACGTAATAGCCTGCCTTGGTGTTCTCCACTTCCTGCTGCCCTTTGCGAGTGATGCTGTCGCGCTTCATCTTGTTGAGCAGGTCTTCGGCATCATACGGCCAATTGAGTGCCACGTAGCAACGCGCCAGTTTTGCTTTGGCTACGGAGGTGATGTCTGGCTGCGTGCTGTAAAGTCGGAGGATATAGTTGTAGGTAGAGGCTGCTTCAAAGAACTCGCCCTTTTGGAACTGCGCATCAGCCATCATGAACCATGCGTGGTACATGTAGGGATTGAACTCTTTGCGAGCCAGAAACGCCTTTTCCTTTTCCGTTCGCTTGCTGTTACCCTTGACGATGGGACGCTTCTTGATGCTGTGCACCTTGATAGCCTTTTCGCTTTTGGTAATGGCTGTTTCGTAGTTGCTCTTGCCCAATCCTGCTGTGGCCTTATTGGTGCAGATGTACATGGGCAGTATCTCGTTGAAGTTGTCCTTGTGCCCTTTGCTCTGTGCTTCAAAGCCTTCTTGGTAGGCAACTTGTCCGTTGTAGAGCGTGTTGTAGTGTGCCGTCAGGGCGTGGTAAGCGCGTGTGGAGGGTGTGTTCTTCTTCGTAGAACATGACACGACAAGGGTGAGCAGCACGATAAACACCGTGCAGCAACACTTGCTCCTCAGCCTTCCGATTCTCGCCACGCTCTTTTCCATAACATATAATTAACGTACGCGCGTAGCGTTTTATTGTGTTTGGTCCCCAACAATGAGTAAAACTTCGTCTTTCAGTTCGTCGGGAAGGGGAACTCTGCGCAGTTCGAGACTACGCACCCAGCCTGCCACTTCGTCGGTTCGCATGGTATAGAGCACCTCACGGAACTGCTCGACCTCTTCGTCGGTGAAGGACGTTCTGCCACGGAAGCGGTCGAGTTCCTCGTCTTCATAGTAGTCGATATCCTGAGGGGCAAACCGCAGGCTCTCTTTCTCGCAGACCTCATGCTGTCCGCAACACTCAAAATCTATCTGCTGCATACACTAAAACCTACTTTTTCGAGGTCGTCCCAGAAGTTCGGATACGACTTGGTTACCACTTGCGGGTTGTTTATTTGTATCTCGCCGCCTGTCCGAAGGCATACCGGTGCAAGCGACATGGCCATGCGATGGTCGTCATATGTATCGAAGACGAACGTTTCGTAGGGCAACATATCGAGGTCTTCTATCTCATAGAAGCCTTCCCAAAGCAATTCGTTGTCCTGCTCTTCCAGACGCACAATCTTGCCGAGTTCGTTCATCAGGGCAGCGATGCGGTCGGTCTCCTTGATGCGCAGGCTCTGCAGGCCGTAGAGGTGGAAGGGCACGTCGAGCATCGCGCAAGTCACTGCAAAGGTCTGTGCCAAGTCGGGCTGGTGGGTGAAGTCGCAGGTGAAGTGGCAGGTGATGCCTCCTCCCTTGCGGAGTCGGATGACTTCCGTCCCGTCGGGCTCTACGTAATATTGTGTCACGACGCCCAGTTCGCTGAAGAGTTGCCAGACGCGACTGTCGCCTTGGATGCTGTCGTGATGCAGCCCGACGAGTTCCACTTCAGCATTCGCATCGGGAGTCAGCGCGACCATCTCGTACCAATAACTCGCCGCGCTCCAGTCGCTCTCGATGTGATAGGGTCGCTGGAGGTAGGTGCCCGGCCTGACGTCGATGACGTTGTCGCCTTGCCACTCTGCCTGCGCTCCAAAATCACGCATCATGCTGAGGGTCATGTCGAGGTAAGGACGGCTTGCTATCGCGCCCGTCAAGGTGAGACGCAGGCCGTTTCGGAGCGTGGGGGCAATCATCAGGAGGGCAGATATGTACTGCGAACTGACATCGCCCGGGACGGTCAGAGCGCCGCCTTCGAGGTTCTCGTGTCCCGTGATGCGCAGCGGCGGGAAGCCCTCCTCGCCTTCGTAGGAGACGGTGGCGCCCAGCTGACGAAGTGCATCGACGAGGATGCCGATGGGACGGTGCTTCATGCGCTCGGTGCCGGTAATGGTGTGCTCGCCAGGTGTGACACTCAGGTAGGCCGTAAGGAACCGCATAGCTGTGCCCGCGGCGCCGATGTCGATAGTTTCCGGCATAGCCTTTAGGGCCCGGAGCATCACTCTGGTGTCGTCGGAATCCGACAGATTATCGGGCAGCAACGTGTTCCCGCTCAGCGCATTTATCACTAATGCACGGCCCGAAATGCTCTTACTGGCAGGCAGCACGACACGCCCCCGGAGCTGGCTTCCTGAACTGATTTTTATCATTAAGCTTGTATTATTTTTCGACAATTACGGCACAAAGTTACGAAAAAGTTTGGAAGGAACAAAAAAAAGTCATACCTTTGCAGCGCGAAATGCAAGGAACGGGATGTAGCGCAGTTGGTAGCGCACACGTCTGGGGGGCGCGAGGTCGCAAGTTCGAGTCTTGTCATCCCGACCTTAGAAAGAGCCGAAAGCTTGGTCACAAGCAGTCGGCTCTTTCGTTTTTCTGTGGTGCGTATGATGGCACTCCACGTTGAGGCAAAAAACATCACGTGGGTAAAATGAATTTATCACGTGGAATATTTCAAATATCACGTGGGTAAAATTGATTTATCACGTGGGTAAATTGAAAACGACACGTGCGACGTTTTCAAATTAGGTGTGCCGCGTTACCGAAGCACTACAGTTCGCTTGCCTTTGGCTGAATGTCCCGCATCCAGTCCGTGCCTGTTGCGGCGATACGGCCATCGGGTGTGACAAGGATGAAGAACGGCAGTTCGCGGATGCCCCACTGCTGTACGAGCGGACTCGCGAGGGTGCGGAAATCGCAGTAACTCGCGTAGTCCACGGTGTCGCGCTCTTCCGTTCGGGCCAGTTGCCTTGCGTCTCCATCGAGAGAGTACGCGATGAGTTCTATGTCCTTACCTTTTGCCTTCATTTCCCTGCGCAGCCGTCGGGCACGATAGAGCGCGCTCCGGCTGCCGCCTTTCCAGCTTGCCCAGAACGCGATGAGCAGCGGCTTCCCCTTGTAATCCGCTTTCTTGATGGTTCTCTCCACAGCGCCGTTGCCTCCATGACCAGGCTTCAGCGTGAGTGAGAAGTCGGGAAGAGGATTGCCCACGCGCAGCTTGCCGAGCGAGCGGATATGAGTGGAGAGCTTCGAGAGCGCAAGGTCGTCGGGACAGGCACGGCTCAGGCTGTCGTAGAGTTCCGTGACTTCCGGCACGGACGCCTCGGCATCGCACAAAAAGTAGGTGGTGAAAAGATAACGGCTCATAGCGAGCGTAGGGTTCTCCAGGATGTAGTCGCGGGCTATCGACTTGGTCTCCTCGTCCGACTTGCCGATGGTCTCAAGCCTGAACTGCGTATATGTCTCGTTGTCTTCGTCGCCCGTGACTTCCACCTCGCTGAGGTTCTGCGCATCGCCCGAAATGACAAGATCGGAACCGGGATTGCCGAAGACGACAAGTTCCGACTGGTTGGGATAGAGGATGTGCAGGGTAGCCGTCTGGACGGTGGGCAGCGTGTAGGCAAAGCGACCGTCCTGAAGGCGCAAAGTGTCCAGCCGGTCGAGCCCCTCGTCGGTGCTGTAGATTAGGAACTCGCCCTGCTCCAGGTGCTCGAACTCCCCTTCGATTCTGACCTCTTTGGGGTGTCCGGTACAGGAGAGGAAAAGGAGCAATGAAGAATGAAGAATGAAG
>JAGCNZ010000004.1 GCA_017645655.1 Bacteroidaceae bacterium
AGCCGACACGCAAGTGTATTCGATGGCTGGCCTCTACAATGGCGATACCCGCAACTTCTATAAGAAGTGGATGCGCGACATGCGTGACGCACAGCGCAGCGATGGTGCTTACGGCGTGATTGCTCCCTATCATTGGCAAGTGGGTTATGGTGCAGCAGCGTGGGCCGATGCAGGTGTCATTCTGCCTTGGAAGGTATATCTTATGACGGGCGATAAGGACATCCTCCGCGAGAACTTTGCTGCCAACGAGAAATACATGTCGTTCCTCGCTGCTCAGACTGGTGACGGCTACCAGTACAATGGTGGCTATACCACATACGGCGACTGGGTGGCTTACGTCAATACCGACAGCCGATATTGCAGTGTATGCTATTATGCCTACGATGCCGACCTGATGGCTCGTACATGCCGTGCTCTCTCCGAACAGGAAGGCGATACCTACAGTCAGAAGGCTGAGCAATACCAACAACTCTTCGAGAATATCAAGGCAGAATGGCAGAGCCGCTATCTCAACAGCAGTAAGGTTCCGACACAGGGTACTCAGTGCGGCTATCTCATGGCACTCCGTTATAACCTTCTGCCTGATGCAACTTCCATCACTCGTACCCGTACCTATCTGCATCGTGCCATTCAGAACAATGCCTTTAAGCTTAATACAGGCTTCCTTGGCACGGCTATCCTCAACCAGACGCTTACGGAGAACGGTTACATTGATGATGCTTACACATTGCTCCTGCGCCGCGAAGACCCCTCTTGGCTCTACAGCATCGACCAGGGCGCAACCACCATCTGGGAGCGTTGGAACTCCTATACTGTTGCCAGCGGTTACGGCCCTGTCAGCATGAACTCCTTCAACCACTACTCTTACGGCATCATTGCCGAGTGGATGTTCCGCCATATGGCAGGCATTGCGCCCGACGAGACACAGCCTGGTTTCAAGCACTTCATCCTGCAACCCTATCCCGACACACGCAGCATACTTCGCTATAACCAGCAACGCATCACGTTTGCTGATGCAGACTTTGCTTCCGACTATGGCAGCATCAAGGCAGAGTGGAACTGCGATGGTTCGAAGGAAATGACCTATCGCGTCACCATTCCTGCCAACACGACAGCTACTTTGAGATTGCCCATCAGCGATGGTCTCTATATATACGAGAGCGGTCGGTTAGCAGAAGAAGCAGAAGGTGTCACCTACATAGAGACAGCAGACGGCTATGCAATCTACGAAGTCGGCTCAGGTTCATATCTCTTCTCTGTCAGCAGCGACAGCCCCGACGGCATAAAGGAAGTCACCTCTCTCCCACAGGAGGGAAGCGAAGCGTCTCGCTTCTATAGCCTTTCAGGAATGCTACTTCCTGACGAAGGTGCAGCCAAAGGTATCGTCATCACAGATGGAAAGAAAATTTTGAAGAAATAATAAATAGGTATGTTTATGAAAGGAAGGAACATTCCACGCCTTATTGTCATGCTGTGCAGTCTTTGCTGCACGGCATGTCAGGCAAATAGCGAGGAAGTCATCCATCTTGAAACGAAGGAGTTTGCCAAGCCTTCTATGCCTTGGCGCCCTATCCCTTTGTGGTTCTGGAATAATACCCAGATAAACGAGTCCGCACTTGTCGAACAACTTCAAAAGATGGTTGAAGTTGATGGCTATGGCGGCTGCGCTATCCTTCCTTTCGGCACGGGCTTTCGTCCAAATTATTTGTCCGACGACTATTTCAATCTTTATGGTGCTGCCATTAACAAGGCACGCTCCCTAGGTGCTCACATGTCTATCTATGACGAGTATGGTTTCCCAAGCGGAAGCATGGGAGCCATCAATGGTTCTGGTGTGACAACCTTTATGAACAATCATCCAGGTCATACCATCAAGCGACTCGACAAGACGGAATATCGCGTGGGTAGTGGTGCAACTTTCGACCGCCAACTTAATATCAGCGGAAAGTTAATGTCGCTGGTTGCATGGAATACAAACACAAAAGAGATTATTCCTCTTCGCGAGTTCTATGACGAAGAGACCAGTCGTGTGACGTGGACTGCACCTACAGGCAGTGGTTGGCGTGTGATGTTGTGCCAGTGCGTCATCGATGGTGACCCGAATGTTGACTACCTTTCCCCTGAGGCAGTCAGTCTGTTTGTACAAGACACACATGCTGCCTACTATCAACACTTTGCCGACGATTTCGGCCAGACCATCGTTTCTACCTTCTTCGACGAGCCCACGATGTACAGGGCACAAGGAAGAATGTGGACGAACGACTTCAACGAACAGTTCGAGGCGCGTTGCGGCTTCTCGCCCGAGACGCTCTATCCTGCTTTATGGTACGACATAGGCGAAGGCACATCTCGAGCCAGGAACATGCTCTTCAGCTTGCACTCCACACTTTATAGCGAGGGATTCATGAAGACCATCTGCGACTGGGCAACAGAGCACGGCATCCTGACGACGGGGCATCAGGATCAGGAAGAGATTGTCAACCCAACCAGTGTGGCTGGAGACCTGATGCTTGTCGGCAAGCATCTAACTATGCCCGGCATCGACAAGATAGGCAATGGCCGCAACACCGAGGACTTCTATAAAGTTGTGTCTTCTTCTGCCAACAACTGGGACAAGACTTATGTCATGTCTGAGACTTATGGCGCTATGGGCAACATCTCAGTGGAGACGCTTTATCAGGTGGCTATTGAACAGTACACGAAAGGCATCAATCATCTCATTCCACATGCTGTGTGGTACAATGATGGTGATGTAACCTTCCTGCCTGAACTTTCGTGGCGTAATCCTTTATATAATGCCGACCTTCCTTCATTCAATGCTTTCCTTTCGCGCTTGAACTATGTATTGGCTCGCGAGGGACGTCATGTGGCAGATGTTGCTGTGCTCTATCCTATACAGACGCAGTATGCAGGACATGTGTTCGATGGACCGAAAGGCTATTATGAGGGAGGTGTTGATGTGCCAGGCACAGACTATCCGCAAATATCGCACTATCTTACAGATGACCTCGGCATAGACTTTACTTATCTTCATCCCGAAGTCATTGACGACCGCTGCTCTGTCTCTGATGGTATGCTCAATATGAATAATTCTATCAATCACGAGCACTTCTCTGTCATCGTTCTTCCCGGCGTAAGAGTCATTTCGCTGAGCAACCTGCGCAAGATTGAGGAAGCTTGGCAGCAAGGTGTTAAGGTCGTATTTACTACGCAATACCCTCAGCAGGCTGCTGATGAAGCAGGAGCCGACGAAGAAGTACAGAGCATTGTTGCCCGCATGTTGAATGCAACGGAGAACAAGGCATACTTCTTGCCTACACCATCTGCTGCGTCTTTGGCCGAGGTGATGGAGGAGTGTCTTCCTCAGCGCGATGTAATCTTTTCGGAAGGCGCACATCCCTTTAACTATATTCATAAGGTGATAGACGGGCATGATGTCTGGTACTTCGGCAACATCGATGCTACATCTGCAACGAATACTATTCGGGTGAAGACGTCTGCCACGAAACTTGCTCTGCTCAATCCGCATACAGGGCAATACAATGACCTTTCCCTAAAGGGGAATGAGGTGTCCTTCTCTCTCACCTTGCGTCCCAATCAGTCCATATTCCTTGTTGATGATGCTTTGCTCTTGAAGAACGGTTCGCCTATTGACCCAGCAGATGAGAAGTTATCTTATATGATAGAGGTAGAGGCAGAGATAGAGCAATTGTCGGCAGGCATCTGCTTCTCTGTGACAAATGCAGGGAGCTACTACATGTGGCAGTTTAATACGTCCGACACCCAGCATCCTCGCCTGCGTCCTCATCGTTGGCTTGGTGGCAGCGTATCTTTGTTAGGAGAAATAGAGTTGCCTTCAGAGGTCAATATACAAGTCGGTCATCCTTTCAAGATAAGGCTCGAGATAGATGATGAGGCTTATGTCAGGACGTATATCGATGATGTGCTAGTCGACGAACGAGGTGGAAGTTTTGCATTCGGCAATATAGGCTTCCGCCAGGCTCACGATGATGCCTATGGCAAGACAGAGATTGCATTGTTCGACGATGTAGCCATCAAGGTGAAGTCAAGCAGTGGACCAGACAATGTGGTTTTCTCGGAAAACTTCTCTAATTCCAATCCTTTCACTGATGGAAACATTGTTTCTGGCAGACTGCGTGTTGCAGGACAGATGTCGCGTGATATACTGGCATGGCTTCAGGAGACTCCTGATGCAATAAGTCTCGTCCCCAATACCGTCCTTACGAATGAGAAAAGAACCTATAACCTCTCCGGTCAAATGATTAATGGCAGATTGGCTCAAGGCATAGTCGTTCAGAACGGGAAGAAGTATATATCACGTAAGTAAATCTAAATACACTCATTATTACATATACATTATTAATTATATATTATACAGTATTACTTTTTTAATAACTAATCAAAATGAAAACTAAGAGACTATTAGTGATGCTACTGGCCATTATGGCATGTGGCATTCAGGCGTGGAGTTACAGGATTACTGATAACTACACCATCGAAGTTAAGTTCAAAATCAATGCCATCGGCGCAGGTATTGCCTTTGCCGGCTATGAAGGCTTTAACGGCAACATTGCCATGTGGCAGTTCAGTGTAGGCGTTGAAAACAACAAGTCAGTGCTTCGTCCTCACGACTGGCGTGTAGGCGGCGTCCTGCTCGAGGAGAAGAGCACAGGCAGCGTTACGCTGAACACTACCGACTGGTTCGTTACAAAGATTGTCATCAGTAATGACGGCAACCATGCTGACACCTATCTGCGTAATGCAGCCAACACAGAGTTCACTCTCATCGACTCTCGCGACAGCCGCTTCGACAAAGAGTTCCGCTTCGGCCTTGTCGGTGCCCGCGAGGACCACGACGGCAGCGTCAACGAGTCTGCTACGTTCGACTACATCAAGGTGACAGACAACGCTACGGGCGACGAACTCTATTCCGAGGACTTCGACACTACGGATGGCAACTGGCGCAACGACCCTGTATGGGACAGCGCAGCAGGCACTTTGACTGTTGATGGCCGCAATCTCAGCGAGCGCAGGTACTTCCCCAACAACATGTTCCAGGATGCTGTTGACATGCACTACACCGTTGAAGCCGACATGACTTTCGTGAATGGCTTTGCCTCTATCGTGTTCGGTCTCGACGAGAGCAACGGCGGCAGCAACTACATGTGGCAGATTTCGCCGGGCTACCCGAGCGGCGACGGTTCTATTGTCTGCAACTATTATCACCTCGACAACGGCAATGAGAATTGGAAGGCACATGCAAAAGGCCCCGACTTCCCCGGCTTCGATGCTATTGAGTTCTATGATGTCCAGCACCATGTGATGATTGAGGTGAAGGGCAATGTGGTCTATACCTACATTGACGGCACGCTGGTGGACACCTTCGTGCAGTGCGACATGACCGACCTCGCTCTGCTCAACAAGGGTAAGGTAGGTCTCCGCGTCGATGCCGGCAACGGCGTTTGGCATGAGGTATATATAGATAATGTAAAGGTGACGGAGTACGACAAGGACAACAATGCCACAGTCAAGATGAACGAGACCTTCGATGGCGGCGTGCCTCACTACTTCGAGATTAGCGGCAAGAATGCCACATACGCTACTGTAGAGAGTGTGGACGGCGAATACATGCTGCACATCAATTGCGACGGTACATCAGACCGTGATGCCAAGGTACGTATCATCCAGACTGATGCTGTTGTCTGCATCCATGACTATGCAAACGGCATCTGCACGATTTGCGGTGCTTACGAAGAGCCTGGCTACGATGCAGTCCTCGGTGCCTACACCATCGGCAACCTCGGTCAGTTGATTCGCTTCTCCGAGATTGTGAATGGAGGCGAGACAGGTGCCAAGGGTTCGCTGACTGCCGACATCGACATGGAATCCAGCGACAAGTTCCAGCCCATCGGCCTGAACAACGACGGCTCTTGGCAGAGGCCCTTCACGGGAACCTTCTATGGCAACAACCACGTCATCAGCAACCTCTACGTGAAGACTGAATGCGAAGGCGGTCTCTTCTCACGCACACGTGGTGGCAAGATTTACAACCTCGGCCTCGTGAACGGTTACATCGAGAGCACAGCCAACCTGCGTTGCGGTGCTATCGCTGGTGAGCATCACGACAATGCCATCATCGAGAACTGCTACGCTCGCGGCACATTCGAGTTCGTAACAAATCATGCTCAGAAGAATGCCGTTGCCGGTGAGTGCGCTGGCGGTCACTTCATCAACTGCTACACGACACTGCCCTTGTTCTCGTGCGACTACCCCATGGGTGGTGACAAGACGAACAGCTACGAGGGCGTTACTGCTGAGCAGGGCGCAAGTGGCGAGATTGCCTACAAGCTGGGCGGTGCCTTCTTCCAGACCATCGGCGAGGATGCTTATCCCGAGCTCGACAATACTCGTGGCACAGTCTTTGCTATGGATGCAGCTGGCTATGCAACCCTCTATAACAACGAAACGGCTGGTACGCTTTCCAGCAACGTCGCTGTCTATACAGGTAAGAAGAACGGTTCTTACATCACCCTCATAGAGCAAGACAACACCATTCCCGCACAGACTGCTGTCATTCTGAAGGGTGCAGAAGGCTACTACAGTTTCACACCTGCTGCTTCTGCTCCTGCCGTCACGGGCGAGAACGACCTGATTGGCACCGCCGAAGAGAAAGCTGCGACAGGCAGCGAATATGCTCTGGCACAGATTGACGGCGAGGTTGGTTTCTATAGGGTTAATTCAGGTACAAACATTCCTGCTGGCAAGGCTTACATCATCTATACCGGCGGCGGCGATGTCAAGGGCTTCGCATTCAACTTTGACGGTGCTACAGGCATCAAGAACCTTGACGTTGACGATAACCTTAACGGAGCTATCTACAATGTCGCTGGTCAGCGCATGAGCCAGGTTCAGAAGGGCATCAACATTATTAACGGTAAAAAAGTTCTGAAATAATGAAGTACATCAAACCATCTATCGACATCAGTGAGGCTCAGGCAGCACAGATGATTGCAGAGAGCATTAAGATTGTCACCGACGATGGAGTGACCGTCGACGGTAGCGAAGCCAAGACAAAGGAAAACAACGCCTGGGACATCTGGGGAGAGGAGTAATCCCACCAGATTACCGCATAACCGCACGAGGGGTAGGGCACATTGCTCTGCCCCTCGTGTTGTTTTTCCTCGTCCTTCGTGACTGCGCTGTCGTGCAATGAAACAATGGGGGAATGAATGCTCACTGCAGATGTGAAAAAAAACATAACGTGGGATAAATTGAATTATCACGTGGAATAAATCAAATTATCACGTGGAATAAATTAATTATCACGTGGAATAAATTCAATTATCACGTGTGATGTTTGGCAACCTCACGTGCTGCATTTTTCCAACGCTCATAAGTTGAACCTTCAAAAACAATGTGAGAAGGGATAGCAAAGGCTGGCGAATGCCATAATCTCACTCGTGTGGAGCAGGGAGGAGACTACATGAATCGCTTGGCGATAGAGAAGAAGCGGCCGCGAATGCGACGACGCACGGGGAAACGCTCCTTGAAGACCTCGGGCGTGAGCAATACGCTGCTCTTCGCGATGTCACTATAGAAGATTTCCTGCAACTGGTGTGTCGTGGCCTCGTCGAAGATGAAAGCGTTCACCTCGTAGTCGAATGAGAGCGAACGTGCGTCGAGGTTTGTGGTGCCGACTGTGCAGAAGAGGCTGTCAATCATCATCACCTTGCTGTGATGGAAACCGTCGCCAAAGTAATAGACCTCAGCGCCACGCTTCATCAGTTTGCGCATCTCCAGGCCAATCACGTCGTCGTTCGCCTTGCCGTCGCTTTTTGTCGAAACCATGAACTGCACCCTGACGCCTCGATCCAACGCCCTGCGAAGCGCAGCACGCACCTCTCCAAAGAGCATCGCGTAGGGATTCACAATCTGTACCAAGCGGTCGGCATTGTCGATGCAGATAACATAGGTCTGCCGCATGACTTTAGGCGACTCCTTCGGCCAGCGGGAAGCAAAGGCGACATTGCCGGAAGAAGAGGAGCGTGAGGCAAGAGAATTGCTCTCTCTCTTAGTATTCTCTTGCTTCTTGCCTCTTGTTCCTTGCTCCTTATACCACATTTTCCAGAAAAGTTCTTCGTAAGCCTGCACGATGGAACCGCTCATGCGGATATGCATGTCACGCCACTTGCCCACCTTCGGCTTGCCGTGCAAATAATAATCAGCCACGTTCATACCGCCCGTGTACACAACCTTGCCGTCGATAACGGCAATCTTATGATGGTCGCGATGCATGAGATGGTTAATCCAAGGGAATCGCATGGGATCGAATGCCACAATATCTATGCCGGACTCTCGTATGCGAGCCTGCAGCGTGTCGGATAGCGGGAGGTCGCTGCTCTTGTTGCCAAAGCCGTCGAAGATAATCTTGACCTCAACACCTTGCTTCACCTTCCTCTTGAGTCCCTCCAGAAGAACGCCACAGATGCTGTCCTGCTGGAACTTGAAATAGTCAAGGAGAATGTACTTCTCAGCCTCTTCAACAGCCTCGAAGAGGTCGCGGAACTTAATCTCTGCAGTCGGCAGAATGGTGAAGTCATTGCCCTCGTACAGAGAAAGGCCGAGCTCCGCAAAGTCGCGTTTGGTGCGCTCGGCAGAGTCTTCGCCCCAACAGAGCATAGAGCTCAGCATCATAAAGACAAGTATGAGGACTTTTTTATTCATGGTTGCAAATGTACGAAATAAATATGAACTACGAACTATAAACTATGAACTTTTTGTTGTACCTTTGCACAAGAAACAATAAAACAAGGAAATAAAGAGATGAGTAAAGTTGTAATCAATTCATTCGAGGACTTCCAGCAGTACGAAGGAAAAGAACTGGGCGTCAGTGATTATGTAGAGCTCAGTCAGGAGCGTATCAATATGTTTGCCGATGCCACGCTCGACCATCAGTGGATACATGTCGACATCGAAAAGGCCAAGCAGGAGAGTCCCTTCGGCCAGACCATAGCACACGGCTACTTGACCTTGAGCATGTTGCCGCACCTGTGGGACCAAATCATCGAGGTCAACAACCTGGAGCGCATGATGAACTACGGTATGGACCGCATGAAGTTCGCTATGCCTGTCCTTAGTGGCCAGCACATTCGCATGCACACCAAGCTGGAAGAGCTTGTCAACCTTCGTGGAGCCATCAAGACGACCATCAAGTTCACCATAGAGATACAGGAAACAGGAAAGAAAGCCCTCGAAGGACTCGCAACGTTTATTTACTACTTCAAGCAGTAAGGCTAGAAGAGTTCCAACTGAATGTGGTGGGGGTTGGGTGCCGGCTTGGCTTGCTCCTTGTGTGACTCGCTGTGATACACAAAGTCGAGGAACAAATCGAGTTGTATGGCGAAGTCCGGCTTGATGGCATAAGTACCATAGCGCGTACGAGTAAAAGGCGACTCATGCCGCAGGCTCTGCTCCCACAGATAACGTCCTACAGCATCGCGTATCTCGCTGTAATCAAGGTCGCGCACAAAGAAATCCGCGTGCTTGTTGTATATTCTGCGAGCAATGTTCTTGATGCGCAGTCCTTCACGACCACACTCGATCAGAATCTCGATAATGTCCCTATGGTATATGTTATTCACAATGCAAATATACACTTTTCTGTGCAAAGATACAAAATATTATTCAATCTTTAATCCCTAATCCCTAATCTTTTTATATCTTTGTACGCGGAAACATAACATATAATATATAATGTATAAGGTAAAGATATTGCTGCTCGCATGCAGTTCCCTATTTCTAATAGCTTCCTGTTCCAGCGACCCTGAAACACATGAGCTCATTCCTGTAGAGCAACCTTTTATCCTCTATGCCGACCAGACTGTCGACTCAGTGCAATTCTATACCTTCGACAGCTGGACTGTAACGCCGGAGGTCGACTGGATAAGCGTCGAAGGAAAGTCTCATCTCGACATCCCTTACGATTACACAAAGCGTTACCTGTGTCGCGTGTTCCTGAATCTTCAACCCAACACGACAGGCGAGACGAGGAGCGGCACTGTGCTCGTCCAGTCGCACGACTACTCATATAGTGCGCCGTTTGTTCAGCTCGGCATGCTTTACGTGTCGCATCCCCAATATGTAGTCGATGCATGGTTCGATGACTATTACATCATCCCGAAAGTTGCACATTACGAGCTCGTGGACAGTGCACATTGGACAGAAGACTCTATCTGCTTCACGGTTGAAAACAATTGGGATCTCGAGTTCGTGAATGGTGCACCAGATTGGCTTTCTCTCGACAAGACAACCGACTTGCCAGGTCATTACAGAGTTAACCTTGCGCTTGTACCAAATACAGATACGGAGAACGGAAGGCAGACGACTCTGAAACTTACAAGTGGCAATGTCTCCAATGAGATTGTAGTTCGTCAGCTTCCCGCTAAGAAGGAGGAAGAATAGCCAAACTGTCATGCAGTACGAACTCTTCAGCGATGCCGACTTCCAGCAGGAGACTCCTTTTGCCGGGCGTGCCTTCTGTATGCTTGGTGGCTTCCGTCAAGCGTCGAAGACTTTGCAGCAAAAGCTTCAGTCGCTTGGTGCCGAGATAAAGCAAAGCGTGAGTCGCAATGTGCATTATGTCGTGCTTGGAAAAGATGTATCTGCCGGTTCCCTTGAACAGCTCAGACAACTTGCTTTCAATGGCTACAACCCGAAGGTCTTGAACGAGAATGATCTCGATAGTATCCTGCAAGGGCATTATAGTTCTTATATCGTTCCTGAGCAAATCAGCAAGTCTCTTCACCTGACGCTTCAACATTACCTTGATTCGCGACTGAGTTACGAAGGAGGCATGAATCCTCTCTATACAAAAGAACTCTATCTTGCCCCTGATACGCGGCCAGAGCTATATCAGATGCTTGGCAATCGAGGTGTCTATGCGAACACCTACATCGATGACACGACAGATGTCCTCGTCATTAGCAATGCCTCCCTTCAACATTTGCAGGAAGGCACAACTGACGAGACGCTTCAATACATCGAGCAGCAATACAATCAGAGTCGTGCTCAGGCATTCCGTTACGTAATGACCAGCGAAGGCGAACTCCTCGCTTGGCTCAATAAGGGATAAACTTATGTTAGGTACAATCATCAATACCATAACCATCATTGCGGGCAGTGCTTTCGGAGCATTGGTCCGCACAGGCATTGGGGAGAAGTACAAGAAGGTTCTCTTCGATGGCTTAGGGCTATGCTGTCTCGTGCTTGGAGCAAATGCTTCGCTGCCTAATATGGCAAAGAGTGAGTTTCCTGTCCTCTTCATACTGAGCCTTGCCCTTGGTGGCTTAATCGGAACGAAACTCGACCTTGCAGGACGAGTCGACCGACTCAATGCTCATTTCAATGCCAAGAAGGGCGAGGGGAATAATGCCGTCCAGGGACTTGTTACAGGCTGTTTGCTCTATTGCATCGGGACGTTCTCTATTGTGGGACCAGTGCTTTCGGCTCTCTCACCAACAAGTGGCTGGGCATTTAATGATCCGGCAAATACTTTCTTGTATACTAATGCAACGCTCGACTTCGTCAGCTCTGCCGTTCTTGCTGCTTCGTTTGGTTGGATAATGCTTCTTGCAGCACCAGTCCTCTTCTGTTGGCAGGGCATGTTCTATGCCATAGGTTATTTTTGCGGCGACGGTATGCCGGAACCGATGAGAGTTGAGTTGAGCATTGTCGGCGGCGTACTTATCATCAGTTCAGGCCTCAGCATACTTGGCAT
The DNA here is from genome assembly GCA_017645655.1 of Bacteroidaceae bacterium. Lineage (GTDB taxonomy): Bacteria > Bacteroidota > Bacteroidia > Bacteroidales > Bacteroidaceae > Physcousia. The sequence continues at coordinate 11,798 of JAGCNZ010000004.1, forward strand.
TAAAGATTGCAAGACAATAAACCTCCTGCCGAGTCTGCTTGTTCCTGTCCTGTTCTATCTAATTAAGATGCTTTTCTAGTTCTTAGCAAAGAAAAAGCAAGAAAAGTTTGCATACGTCAAAAAAACTTCCGACCTTTGCAGCGCTTTAAGACCAAAAGCCTCTTTAGAAGAGTTCGGAGAGATGGTAGAGTGGTCGATTACACCGGTCTTGAAAACCGGCGTGCTGAGAGGCACCGGGGGTTCGAATCCCTCTCTCTCCGCTGAAAGCAAAATTGATGACTTTTAGGGTAGTCAATCAAAGTTCAACCCGAATAGGTCATTAAGTTGCCAAAAAACAGAAAAGCGTTGTAAGTCTTTGATTTACAACGCTTCTATTTTGCACTAAAAGTATTCTTCTCTACTCTTAGATGATGGAGTGACCATCGTCTGACTACCTGACACGTGGTCAAATAGTCATCTGTTGGTCAGTCTTGTGTTACACTGAGTGTTACACTTTTTGTGCTACAGAAAAATGTAACACAAGACTACAAAATGACTACGATATTGACTTTGCTAAATCTTTGAGCATAAGATATTTATGTTTAACTTTGCAGATTGTTTCAAGCTAACGAATGTGGGTTGATTCTGAGTGTTTCCTGTAACACAAAGCATCCATAAAGGCACGAAAAACTGCATTAAAAGATTTATCGTATGAAGGCAAAATTGAAAATCTCGTTCTATCTGAGAGCGAACTACTTTAACAAGTTGGGCGAATCGCCCATCAACATCAGGGTGTTCATGAATGGTGAGAAAAGATATTTCGGTTCTACAGGATTCTTCATTAACAAGGATATGTGGGACAATGACACCGACCGTGTTATAGGTCGTACTCCTAGTGCGCGAACCATCAACATGGCTCTTAATGAGATTGAACTTAAAATTCTTGACATAGCCAGGTCGCGTGAAGGCGATAGTAGTTTTACTGTTGAAAAGCTGTATGGCATCTATGCCGGAAAAGTTAAGACCATTTCTAATTTCATTGAGTTCTATGAGGATTTTATTGATAGTGTCGAGCAGCAAATTGGACATGGAAAATCTGCCGCAACCGTACAGAAATATAAAACTACGAAGAAGCACTTCCTAAACTTCTTGAAGAGCAAATATGGTTGGACTTCAGTTTCTCCCTTTGATATGACTCCTGCATTAATCTCTGATTTTGACATCTATCTTCGTACTGTTGGAGGTATGCAGGGGAACACAGCCACCAAGACCTTGAAGTCGTTGAAGACGGTTACGATTCAAGCTCAGAAGGTCGGTTTCCTTGATCACGATCCTTTTATCAACCTGCGATTTCATCTCAAACCTGTTGACAGAGGATTCCTTACCGAAGAAGAGATTGAGGTCTTGATGTCAAAGCGCTTCGATATAAGGCGTCTGGAACATGTTCGTGATATCTTTGTGTTCTCATGCTTCACGGGTCTTGCGTATATAGATGTATCTAACCTTACGGACCAAAACATTGTAACCATCGGCGGAACGGATTGGATTATGACCAAAAGACAAAAAACGAGCATTACGGAGAATGTGCCAATACTCGATGTGGCACGAGAAATTATCAACAAGTACCATTCATCATCAGGCAGAAATGGTCGTCTGCTGCCGATACTTTCAAATCAGAAGATGAATGCGTATCTGAAAGAGATTGCTGATTTGTGTGGCATTAAGAAACGGCTCTCCTATCACATGGCCCGACATACTTATGCAACATTACTTCTTTCTAAAGGTGTACCGATGGAAACTGTTTCAAAACTACTGGGTCACACCAACATCAAAACCACGCAAATATACGCTCGAATCACCAATAAGAAGATTGAGCAGGATGTTATGCGTGTTGCAGACCAACTGAATGCATTTAGCAATTTTGGTAGGGTATAGCTGTTCTATAACCAGGTTCTCTGCATTTTACTTGATAATCCCATCAGACATGATATAGATGTCTGGTGGGATTTTTCTGTTCAAAAGAAAAAAGACAAATTCCTGTCCGAAAATTTGTTTGGTTTGCTCTGTTTATATAATACAGAATATTGGAGCAAACAAACGATATGTGTTTTGTCCGAAACATTTTGTGTACATAATCACAATGGACTAAACTAAACCAAACCATTGAACAACGTTTTTTCTTTTCGTCAGTAATAATTGTGCTGTTGTGGCAGCAGGAATCCTCCTCAACCGCGTTTGGGACTGCGTGACAATTAGGTTGCAAAGGTATCTCTTATGGCCGTACTCTGTGAAAGGTCATGCCGTCGGTTTGCAGCTAAATCTCCACCTTGCAGGTCGTATTTGGCTGTCAAAACCTTACACGAGAGCCATAAGACCTTTTGAGGCAACATAATTGTTTCACTCCATTCCCAAACGTAGTTGCTCTACGGAAGGGAAGTAAAAAAGAATCAAGACTATGGGTTACTACGATTTCTGCGAGAACGCATCAGACATTATCGGCTGCTTCTGTACGCTTGTCCTTGCCTACAAGGGACACCGTGAGGGCAGAGTGGTTCAGGACTTTGGCACCAGTCTCATTGTCGAACTGACGAATGG
>JAGCNZ010000043.1 GCA_017645655.1 Bacteroidaceae bacterium
ACCATTGACCATTGGAGTCGGCGGTAATGCAATGTTCAATGAGACGAATTCAGGTGGTTATAGTGGCGGGGTTCCACCTCTTCCCATTCCGAACAGAGAAGTTAAGCCCGCCCGCGCCGATGGTACTGCACACCCGTGGGAGAGTAGGTAGCCGCCGTTTTTTAGCTGGAAGCCCTTCGAGAGGACTCTCGAGGGGCTTTGTTTTTATGGGGCTAATGGGGCTAATGGGTTGGATGGGTTTAATGGGTATGATGGGGAGGTGTGTCTGGTTGTAAAACGCAGCGTGTTGCGTTTGGGGATGCAACGTGCTGCGTTTGGGGGTGTTACTGCATATCTTTTCTCTTGTCGAGTGTGAATGTCGAAAAAAAGTCGTATCTTTGCAGACTGTAAGCTATTTATGACGACAGAGTTACTTTCGAGAAATAATTCGCAAGCCCTGCGTGGTGTTGCTGCCATAGGAATCCTTGTGTTCCACATCTTGCTGAGATACAGCATTTCTCCTGTGTTCAACATGTGGGGAGGGCTTTTCGTGGCGGTGTTCCTAATACTGAGCGGCTATGGTCTGGAGGAGTCGTTTCGCCAGAATGGCCTTGATGGTTTTTGGATGAAGAGGTGCCAGAAGGTCTTGCTACCTTTCGTGTTCTTCGTCTGTACCTACAACTATCTTTTTCCCTTCCTGTTGCCTGATGGATGGTTCTCTTCGGGAGATGCGATGCGCAAGTGCTTGGATGAGTTACTGTACGTACGTCCGGCATTTTGGTTCATCTTTTTTATCCTGAAATGCTATGCAGTCTATTGGATTGGCACGCGCTTTTTGAGTGGCCGCCTCAGGCTTTTCTTCTTTGTGCTGTGTGCTCTCTTTAGCCTGAACACGAAGGCTCCTTGCGCTCATCTGGAGGCGGAGCAGTCGTTCAGTTTCCTGGCGGGAGTGCTGCTTTCCATGCACAAAGACAGCTTGGAAACGCTTTCTGGCAGAGGGATACGAAACTGGACGCTTCTTCTGCTCCTTGTGGGAGCGCTCTTCTTCGGCTTGAAGATGATTCCGCCTTTGCACAGATTGAGTGGCACCATAGCATACAATTACCTGCTTTGTCCTTTCCGTTTGTCGACAGGACTGGCAGCGATTCCTCTGCTCACGATGCTCCGTGTGGGCAGTAGTTCCTTGCTGAGGACGGCGGGGAGGTACAGCCTGGAGATATATGTCGCTCACATCCCGTTCATCCGCATGATAAATGATGCTCCGAGCACGGCAGTGTTCCTGGCTTGCTCGGCGATAGGTCTTGCTATCTTTGTGGTATACAGGCGGTTCGTGGAAGGTCGGCTGAGCATTGCAGAGACGTTGTTCATCATTGTGAATGTCCTTTTCGTGGCGAAGTATTCGGCAAGGATTTCAGAGACTGCAGGCTTGTTTGCCACTCTTGCAGCCCTCGTTTTCTACTACGTTTTGCTTAGCTTGATAACACATTATTATATATATAAAGGAGCGGAACTGGGTGCGTGGAGCAAGAGGATAGGCTGGGGTGCTTGCCTGCTTGCCTTTACGGGAATGTTGGCGGTGCAGTATGCGATTGATCCTTATAGCATTCAAGTTGACAGGTGGTCTGCCCTGCATTTCCCTATACAGAACTTGCTGGATGGCATCTATCCGTACAGCGCCAACACCCATCTTGGCGGCAATGCATCGCCGTTCCCAGTCTGGCAGATACTCCATATACCCTTTTATCTCATGGGCAATGTCGGGCTGTCGTTCTTTGTGGCAGTTGCGTTGTTCATCTGGAGCAGTTGGAAAGTTTGGGGCGGCAATAGGGCTCTTATTGTCAGTCTGTTGTTGTTCTCCTCTGTCGCAGTCTGGTACGAAGTGTCCGTCAGGAGCGATTTCATTACGAACTTCCTGCTGTTGGCCGCCATCATCAATCTCGTTTTCCCTCATATGAAGCAGGAATGGGTGGAGCGAAACGGCTGTTGGATAGCCATTTCAGTCGGTCTGCTGACTTGTACCAGGATTCTTGTGCTGATACCGATTGCAATGTTGCTTCTGCCATACTTCGTCAGGATGAATTGGCGCAGGCAGGTTCTCGTCTCCTTGCTCACAATTTCGGTCTTCGCACTGAGCTTTTTGCCCTTCGCTTTGTGGGATTGGCAGGAGTTTTACCATTTCCAGAATAACCCTTGGGCATTGCAGATGAGGCAGGGTAACCCGTTGGATTTCATCATCTTCTTGCCTCTTGCAGTTTGCTTGGCGATGACTCACGGCAGTAATGCCTTTCGGTACTACCGAAATTCAGCCTTGATGCTGGCCGTCTTCGTGAGCGTTACCTTCATCCATAACATGTATTCAGGGTCGAATTGGGACGTCTTTTCCTCTGCCTACGACATCACTTATTTCTCTTCAGCCTTGCCATTTTGCCTGCTTTCTATTACAGAGATAAATGATGTAGGTCAAGAAAATGTTAGCATCGTTTAACATAATTGGGTATTCATGCAATAATTTTTTAGTTTTATACGTTATATTATCGTACTAGAGTACGATAATTGTCTCTCGAATGATAACAGCGTCAATAGTAACATACAACAATAACCTGCTGGACCTGGAAGGCATACTCCGCAGCCTCATCATTTCTCCCGTCCAGAAACTCTGGATTGTGGACCACAGCGACACGTTCACGCGACTGGAGGGCGAGCTGCAGGAATATAAGCGCAGGGACGACGAGTTCCTCAAACACGAAGGGCGTGGCTTCCAGTTGGAATACATCAAGCAGGCCAACAAAGGCTATGGCGGTGGTCACAACGTCGCTTTGCGCAAGGCGATGGAGGCAGGTAGCCAGTACCATCTTGTCGTTAATCCCGACGTGTGGTTCGGCGCTGATGTCATTCCTGCTTTATGGCGACTCATGGAGGAGGACGAGAGCATCGCGTTGGTGATGCCTAAGGTGCTCTTCCTCAACGGCTCCGTGCAGCGCCTTGCCAAGCTGTTGCCCTCGCCACTCGACCTCTTTTGCAGATTCTTCTTGCCAGGCAAACTTATCACCAGGAGGAACAATCGATTTGAGTTGCGACACTCCGGCTATGACAAAGAGATGAATGTGCCTTTCCTGTCAGGTTGCTTTATGTTCCTGAGAGTTAGTGCGCTGCAGAGCGAAGGCCTCTTCGACGAACGATTCTTTATGTACATGGAGGATGTCGACCTCACACGCCGCCTCCATGCCAAGTACAAGACGATGTTCTATCCGTCGGTCAGCATCTATCACAGATTCAGCCGCTTGTCCTACCACAAGTGGCAGTTGTCGCTTGCACACATGGCCAGCGTCGTGAAGTACTTCAACAAGTGGGGCTGGGTATATGACAGTGGCAGGAGACGCTTCAACAAGAGACTCCTGAAAGACCTGAAAGCGTGTAAAGAAGAATGAAGATGCGTCGCGCCATAATTGCTCTCCTGTGCCTGCTGCTCATGCCTTTGGGCATCAAACCTCAGATAAAACGTCTGGCTAAGGACGTGCAATATGGCGCAAGTCTGCGCGGAACATTCGGCGATGGCGACAAAGCCCCTTTCTGGTTTACAAATAACCGTTATGGACTGGGCTCCCTCAAGCACAATACCATCTTGGCAAGGACATACATCAAGCGTAATGCCGAAGCCGACTCCTCGAGAATCTGGCGCATCGGTTACGGAGTAGACCTGGCTTCTGGCTATGGCAACCAGTGCAAGTTCAACGTCCAGCAAGCTTTCGTCGACGTGCAGTGGAAGATGCTACGTCTCTCGGTGGGTCAGAAAGAAAGAGCTTCAGAACTGAAGAACGAGGAACTCTCCACTGGCGGAATGACTCTGGGCATCAATGCGCGTCCCGTCCCACAAGTACGACTAGAACTGCCTGACTTCTGGAATGTACCCGGCACAAAAGGCTGGTTTGCTGTCAAAGCACATATTGCCTACGGAAGGTACATGGACAACAAGTGGCAGAAGGACTTCGCAAGGACACGCGGCCTATATACGCAGGACAGCTACTTCCACTCGAAAGCACTTCTCATGAAGATAGGCAACGAGAAGAAATTTCCGCTGACCTTGACATGGGGACTCGAGATGGCATGTCAGTTTGGTGGCAAAGGATATAATGTTATAGGCTATCAGAAAGAAAAACTCGAGCAGGGCATCAAACTGGGAGGCAATGTCCTGAAGGCTCTTTTGCCCAGTGGCGGCGACGTTAACGACGATGCCTTTTCAAATGCTGCAGGCAATCACGTTGGGTCGTGGCACATCCGTCTAGACTGGAAGGGTAAGGGTTGGAGTGCTGGCGCTTATGTAGACCATTTCTTCGAAGATCATAGCCAGCTGGGAATGCAGTATGGCTTCTGGAAGGACATGCTTCTGGGTGTCGAAGTAAATCTCCCGAAGAATCGCTATGTAAGTAATGTTGTCTACGAGCACCTCGGCACCATGAACCAAAGCGGGCCCATTTATCATGATGCTACGCCGGAGAACCCGCAACAAATCAGTGCTAAGGATTCCTACTACAGTCACCATGTCTATGGTTCTTGGCAGCACGCCGGTTTCGTTATGGGGAATCCCCTCATTCCCTCTCCACTCTATAATGGTTATCTCGGCGTCAATGGTACCTTATATAATTACTTCAATCGTGTCAATGCTCATCACGTAGGACTCAAGGGTAATCCTGCTGGCTGGTTGGCTTGGAGAGTGCTTTACACATATGAGAAGAACCTGGGTTCGTATGACCTTCCCGTGCTTAATCCTTTGAAAGGACACTTCCTGCTCCTTGAGGCAACCTATAAGCCGACATGGCTGGAAGGACTGAGCATAGCCGCAGCATACGGACATAACAATGGCAACCTGCTGGGCAAATCCAACGGCGCAATGCTGACTGTGTCGTGGGACGGTTGGATTAAATGAAAACTGTAGAGTATGAAGGCAATAGAAATGATACGGAGATATGTCGCTTTCAGCGATGCTAGTAGAAGGCCATGGGCTCGTCGTATGCCTTCCGTCTTCATTGTATGCCTCCTTCTGTCTTCTGTCTTCTTTACTGGTTGCGACAAGTGGGATTGCAACGGCGACCTCGACGGCATGTGGCAACTGACAGAGTGGCGCGATAAGAACGACGCGGTGAAGGCTACCAAGCAAGATATGATATTCTACAGTTTCCAATTGAAGATGGCAAGTTTCCGTAAGCAAAGCGGCAAGATATTCTTCATGAATACGTCTATGGAGGCAAGTCCAGAGCGTATACGCATATATGATCCAATAGAATATGCTGGCAATGGACATGATGCGGTGCAGCCGATGTCTGTTCTCGCATCTGTCGGCGTGCCTGAAGACGGCATCTTCTGGGTGCAAGTGCTGACAGGCAGTTCAATGGTCCTGAAGACCAATGAGCAGGATATCCTTACTTTCAGAAAGTATTAAGAACAGCAAAACACAGAAAGAATATGGACCCAAAAGTATTCATTCCCCTTATCGTTTCATTTGTTTCTGCAATGATAGTAACGGCAATTGGCTTGCCTCTCATCATCAACGCATGTCGTCGGTTCAAGTATTTCGACTTTCCCGATGAGAGGAAAGTGCACCGTACTCCGGTGCCGCGCCTTGGCGGATTGATATTCATGCCAGCCGCTGTCGTAGGTCTTATTGTGGCTTCGTGGACGCAGGTTCTGCTTGGTGGCGAAGAGTATGTGTTCGGCGTCTCGACGATAGCCATGACCTTTGGTGCATTGATGATATACGTGATTGGTTTCATCGATGACCGTTATGGCATGAAGGCCTCGCATAAGTTTGTCATACAGATGCTTGCAGCACTGATTCTGCCATTGTGCAACCTGGTCATCAGAGACCTGAATGGCATCTTCGGACTGCATCAGATTCCTTTCTGGATAGGTTATGTGCTGACCGTTATCGCGATACTTGTCATCGTGAACGCCATCAATCTGATTGACGGCATAGACGGTTTGTCCTCGGGGCTCTGCATACTCATACTGACGGCATATACATATATGTTTATCGAGAGCCATGCCATTGCATCGCTCAACGCAGCAATAGTAGGTTCGCTCCTTGTCTTCTGGTGCTTCAACGTCTTTGGAAAGGTGGGAGGCATGAAGATATTTATGGGCGACGCAGGCAGTCTGTTCCTGGGTTATGTCTGTGCGTATATGAGCATTAAGAGTATGATGCGCCCTACTGCTCCCGAGGATTGTGGCGAGCAGCAGATGCTTATTTCCATTACGCTGCTGCTCATTCCAGTACTTGACGTGGTGCGTGTGGCTTTGCAGCGCCGCTTTACCGGGCGTGGCATCTTCCAGCCAGACAAGACCCACATTCATCATATTCTGATGAACGTCGGGTTGTCTATGCATGCCTCGCTGGTTTGCATTCTGTCCTTGTTCCTCCTGATTTGCGTTATCAACTACGCATTGTGGCAGTGCCACTTCCTCATGCCGCTCATCGTGGCAATGGACGTGGCCATCTATCTGCTGGTTTGGGGCGTGCTTATGCTCGCGAACAAATCCACGACGGAATAGGACGTTCCTGAATCTCCTGAATCCGTCAGTCTAAGGCTTCGTATTTCGAGTGGCGGCTCTTGAATTCGGGTACGATTTCCTTCATGATTCTTACGGTCGCCATGTCGTCGTAGGTGTAGCTTGCCTGGAGCAGTCGCTCTTCGTTGCGGCAGGCCTCCTCGTAGTCGTACTCTCTCACCTGTGCCACCATTATCTTGGGATGCTTGGTGGGAAGTGTGTGCTCGGCATCATTGAGGACTTCCTCATAGAGTTTTTCTCCGTCGCGAAGCCCAGTGTATTGTATCTCGCAGTTCTTTGCACCGCTTAATGTAATCATGCGTTGTGCGAGTTCGGCAATTCGTACGGGCTTGCCCATGTCGAATACAAATATCTCTCCTCCCTTGCCCATTGTGCCGGCTTCAAGCACGAGCTTGCATGCTTCGGGGATGAGCATGAAGTATCGTATGATGTCGGGATGGGTGACGGTTACTGGGCCGCCTTTTGCTATCTGTTCTTTGAAGATGGGGATGACGCTGCCGTTGCTGCCAAGCACGTTGCCGAAGCGTGTTGTGACGAACTGCGTGCATGGCGGATTGCCATTTGCCTGAGTGAAGGATTGCGGTGATGTCTCGATGGCTTTGTTTAGCGACTGGCAGTAGATTTCGCATATGCGCTTTGAGCATCCCATGACGTTTGTCGGGTTGACAGCCTTGTCGGTGGAAATCATCACGAACTTCTTGGTGCCATACTTGACGGCGAGGTCTGCTATGATGCGTGTGCCATAGACATTGTTTTGCACCGCCATGGCAGGGTTGTCTTCCATCATGGGGACGTGTTTGTAAGCGGCAGCATGGAAGACGTAGTCCGGATGGTAGCGTCGGAAGATGTCTTCCATGAAACTTTGGTTTGTGATGCTTGCCACGATGGTCTGGCAGGAGATGTTCGGGTAGTTTTCCAGCATCTTGCGACGCACGTCGTGCATAGGGGTTTCGGCTTGGTCGATGAGTATCATCTCCTTTGGCTCGAAATGTGCCACTTGGCGCACCATCTCGCTGCCTATGCTGCCTGCTGCGCCCGTGATGAGGATGCGGTTCGCGTTCAGTTGTCTGCCGATGGCAATCATGTCGACCTCGATACGGTCCCGAGGCAGGAGGTCTTCGATGTCCACCTCATGCAGTTGGCTGTACCGAAGTTCGCTTCTCCCATCCCATTCCTTGGCAGAGGAGGGCAGCATCATAATCTTGATGCCTGCTGCAATCAGGTTGTTGACGAATCCTTCCTGCTCGCGGAAGTGGACTGCCTGGAGCGGGCTGACCATCAGGATGCTTGCGGCTTGTCTCTGCATGATGGCAATGACGTCTTCTTTTTCGCTGAAGACCGGGAGCCCCATCAGCCATTTACCTTTCATGGCGTCGTCTGAGGTGATGAATCCCTTGACGGTGTATCTGTTGGGACTTTCGTTGCGAATGCTCTTGGCGAGGCTGATGCCGCCGTCGTGCGCACCGTAGATGAAGATGCGTTTACTATAGCCGTCAACGCGGAAGAGGTCGTAGATGGTCTTTACGATGACTCGGACGGCGCACATGAACGATGTGGCGAAGAGCAGCAGGAGCACGAGCCTGGGATAATGCTCGAGGAACATGTTTTCCCATTGCGGGAAGATGTATTTGAGTGGCAGGTAGCATGCGAATGCTATTGCGGAGCCGAGCATCATGGCGAGTGCCAAGCGACCGAGGTCCACGAAGCTGCTGTAGCGGAAGATGCCGCTGTATGTGTGGAAGATGCGGAAAGCGATGGAGTAGGGGATGAGCAGTACGCAGAGGTGGTGCAGGATGGGCCAGAAGTGCGAAGTGACCTGGTCGCCTCCGTTGAAGAGGTAGTATGCGAGGTAGCCGCAGAAGATGATTGTGAGGTAGTCTATCAGCAGAATGCACCAGTAGGGAAGTGCGCTGCGAGTGAAATACCAATTTGAGAGGCGTGCGAAGGGGTTCATGTTTCAGGTCATTGCATTTGGGACAAAGGTAGGCTTTTCTTGTCAAATGAGCAAGAAAAGTATCATAAAATGATAGGATAGCCTCGTTTTTGTCATATGGCCTTTGCAAAAGGGAGGTCTTTCGGCGTCAGAATATGGCTTTCCAGGAGGATGCGATGACCCATCTGTTAGCGAGGAAGTGCGTGCCGAAGGTGTGGAGGTAGTCTATTGTGAAGCCGAGTGTCTGGTTGTGGCTCTGGAGCATGTCGATGTTGATGCCTGCGCCGCCTGCTGGCCGGAGCTGGGGCTTGATGTAGAGCAGGTCTTCGCCCAGCCTTTTGCCTGGTGCCACACGGTGGAACGTCACGCCCTCGTTGTAGCGTACGCCCCAGAGTGTCCGTACGCCGAAGCGCATGGCGCCTCCTTTTCTTACGGGGATTCTGGGCATCATCCAGCCGGCTGCGATGTCGCCGTGGTACAGATGAATCTGTTCGCCCCAGGCGGTGAGTCCGGCACGTGGTATTTCGAGTTTGGCTTGCGACATTGTGAGGCGGCCTATCGCAGAGAGCCATATGTCGTCGGTAACAAACCATTCAGCTTCGAAGCCGGACGTGATGGAGGCGCTGCTACGCAGCTTGATGCCGGTCATGTCGAAGCCTTCTGCTGCTGTTGCGAAGCTCTCCACTTCGATGGAACGCCCGTTTGTCTCTGTGCCGGATATCAGTCGGAAGCCCGACGGGCTGTAGTTCCAGCCTTGCAGCTGTGCCTGTTCCGAGCTGCTGAGCTGCATGGGGCGTATGCCTTTCCTGCGGAAGATTTGGTCGGTAAGGAAGTATGCGACGTGTGTGCTGACCACTCCGATGCCTGCTCCCATGAAGATGTCGTTCATCCAGTGCGCGTTGTGTCCGATGCGCAGCATCTGTGTGCCGGTTGCCACGGTGTATCCTCCGATGGTGATCCACGGGCTGATGTGTCCGTATTCGCGGCTGAGCACGGTTGCTCCCATGTATGCGAGTGAGGCGTGCACCGAGGGAAAGCTGTTGGAGCCGCGTTCGTCGGGACGCTCTTCCCTGACGTTCCATCGCAGTACCTGCGAGATGCCGACGGTCAGGCCGAGTGCCGCCGCGTTGGCCGTAAGCATGCGTCGGGTCGTGCTTCGCGACTTTACTCCGCAGATTTTCATTATCCAGGTTGCTGCCAAGGGCGTGAGCGCGACGCCGTAGTCCTCCCATCGATGGTTGTTGTAGCGATAGGGGCCGGGCAGTTCGTTGAAGTGTTGGTGCGTGAACGTCTGGATGACTCCGCGCACGGGCAACAGCAAGCCGTCGCGGTTGAAGCGCATCTCGTCCCTGATGAGGCTGTCCTCTGTGATAATCTGCTGTATGACCTGCACCAGCGAGTCCTGGCTCCTGACGGCGGTTGCCGTGAAAAACAGCAGCAGCGAAAAGAGGAGTTTCTTCATGTGGGAATGGGTTGTATCATGAGTGAGCGTGCCCCGGTGGAAAACATCACGTGGGTAAAATGAAATTATCACGTGTAATATTTCAAATATCACGTGGGTAAAATGAAAATATCACGTGTGATGATTTCAAACATCCCGTGCCGTGTTTCCCGACGCGACTGGGGAGGCTCAGCAGAGGTACTGCTTGGAGATGCTCTCGTTGTTCTCCACGCACTGTATCGTCTGCGCCAGCAGCGGGGCGATGGACAGCTGTTTCACCTTGCTGCAGTTGCCGGCGTAGGGGATGCTGTCGGTGAAGATCATCTCTTCGATGGCGGATGCTTCGACGCGCTCGTTGGCCGGACCGCTCATGATGCCGTGGCTGGCGATGGCACGTACGCTGCGGGCTCCGTTCTTCTTCATCAGGTCGGCAGCCTTCGTGATGGTGCCTGCCGTGTCGACCATATCGTCGATGAGGACGACGTCGGCATCGAACACGTCGCCGATGATGTCCATGCTTGCCACTTCGTTTGCCTTCTTGCGGGTCTTGTTGCAGAGCACGAGGGGGCAGTTGAGGTACTTGCTGTAGGTGCTGGCACGCTTGGAACCGCCCACGTCGGGCGTTGCGATGACCAGGTTCTCGAGCTTCAGGCTCTGGATGTACGGCATCAGCACGCTGGAAGCGAACAGGTGGTCGACAGGCACATTGAAGAAGCCTTGCTCCTGGTCAGCATGAAGGTCCATCGTGATGAGGCGTGTGATGCCCGCCACGCCCAGCATGTCGGCCACGAGCTTGGCAGCGATGCTGACACGAGGCTTGCTCTTGCGGTCCTGACGTGCCCAGCCGAAATAGGGGACGACGGCATTGATGGTGCGAGCCGAAGCACGCTTCGCAGCATCTATCATCAGGAGCAGCTCCATCAGATTGTCTGCGTTGGGGAAAGTGCTCTGCACCAGGAAGACGTCCACACCGCGGATGGATTCCTCAAAGCAGACTTCGAACTCGCCGTCGCTGAAGTGCGTGATAGAAAGATTGCCCAGCTCGCAACCCAGCTGCTGGCATATCTTCTCTGCCAGATAAAGAGACTTGGTGCCCGAGAACACCTTGAATGACTTCGTTCCTTCCATTGTCATATGATCTGTTTGTTCTGAGTATTCGTTTTCGGCTTTAAGCGGAGGCAGCTTTCCTAAGCTTGCGGAAGTGAGCGATGAGCTCCTTGTAGTCGCGCTGCGAATGCACGTCGAAATGATTCCACAGGTCGCCTCTGATGGCAACACCGCCGAAGCCCAGCTCACGCACCTGCTCTATGTTGTCCAGGCACACGCCCCCCTCTGCAATCACATTGCGGTCGATGATGCCCTGGCGGGCAGCGGCAAGCAACTCGTCGGGCGTGAACGACGCTTTGTTCTCGCTTTCCGAGATACTGTCGAATATGTTGCGGAGCAACACATACTCGCACGCGGGCTTCTGCTCTACGACGCTCTGCAGGTCGTAGCACGTGCGAGTAATCGGCCCGCTATAGGAAGCAGGTGCCTCAGGATGCCTTTTGCTGAGATGTATGCCCATCAGTCCGAACTCGTCGCGCAGGTAGAAATGGTCGTGCACGACAACCTTGCTGCGATACTGCTCAGGCATGAGACTCAGCAAACGCTCACAGAAAACAGGCTCGGAATTGGGTTTGCGAAGGTGAAGAATGTCCAATCCTTCCTCGAAGAGCGTGGTCAGAATCTTGTCCTCTTCAACGAAGAACTCGGGGCAGGTGAGCAGAATAAGTTTCATTACCTTTCTCTCTTGTCGTTAAAACTGTGTGCAAAATTACACAAAAAGTGTGAAGAAACAAAACTTTTTGCACCATAAATGTGCTTTTTCTTGGCCAAAACACACGTACATTGCTATTTATTTGCTATCTTTGCAAGCAGAACAATCATATTTAGTCAAATTAAGGTATGAAGAATAAGACATTTTTGATTATCTCACTCCTCGCTTTTGCATCTTTTCAGGCTAATGCCCAGAAGAAGTATCACAACCCCGTTTATGGCTCGGACTTCCCCGACCCGACCGTCCAAAGAGCCCTCGATGGCACATTCTACTCTTATGCCACGGGCTGCAAGTGCCGCAAGAGCACGGACCTCGTTACTTGGGAAAACGTCTCAGGCGTCATCTCGCGCCCCACATGGAACGACACCATAGATACCGACGGCAATAACGTCTACTATAGCCTCTGGGCTGCCGACGTGAATTACGTCGATGGGAAATACCTCTGCTACTACGCCCTGGCCCTTTGGGGCAATGGGTCACGCACAGGTATAGGTGTCGCATCGGGTGACTCGCCTACCAAACTCAACGATAAAGGCAAGCTCTTCCGCAGCACGGAAATCGGTGTGGAGAACAGCATCGACCCCTGCTACATCGAGGAATTCGATAAGAAATACCTCGTCTGGGGAAGCTTCCACGGCATCTACATTACCGAACTGACTGATGACGGCTTGGCTGTCAAGAACTTCAGAAGCAAGACGAAGATTGCCGGAGGAGCCTTCGAGGGCGCAATGATCCATAAGCGTGGCCAATATTACTACCTCTTCTGCAGCGTCGGCTCTTGCTGTGAAGGCGGGAACAGCACTTACAAGACCGTCGTGGGACGTTCCACGAACCTGAAAGGACCGTATGTCAACAAGCAGGGTGGGCAGATGTTGAGCGACAACTACACGACCATCATCTCAGGCAACAGCGGCGACACCGGCCGGTGGAAAGGGCCAGGACACAACAGCGAGATAGTTACCGACGACAATGGCGATGACTGGTTCCTTTACCACAGCTATGACAGGAACAACAACTTCAATGGGCGCGTCATGCTTCTCGACAAGATTACATGGGTGGACGACTGGCCTGTTATCAACGACGGGCATCCAAGCAGCGCAGAGATGGATGCCCCGGTCTTCTACTCGGGCAATGGCGCGAACATCACTTACAAGGTCCTCAACGCTGACCTCAGCAAAAGTCAGTGGAAGGGATGGAACATCAATCTGGCTGACGAGAGTTGCGACATGGCGAGCGGCAAGGGTAAGTTCACCGTGCCTTATGGCTATGTCAGGTACGGAGGGAACTTCGACATCTCGCAGACAGTGACTGCGAGCATCTCGGATGGTTTGTACGAGATGAAGGTGAATGGTTTTGACTCGGAGCACAGCGTGGAGTATTACGTTGGGAAGGTGGCGACGCCGGTTCTTTGTCCTTCTGATAATGGAAGCACGACTCCCATTATTAATAATAACCTGTCCGGCAGTTTCCTTCAGGGGCTGTATACTCAGAGTTCGTATGGCTATGTGCCTGGCAACTCGCTTACCTTTGGCATGCGCAGCAAGCAGCCGCTTTCCAGCACTGAGCGTTTCGTCGTGGGCAACGTCCGCCTCATCTATCGGGGCAAGGGCGCGGGTAGTGATCCGACGGTGCTGGCTTCCGTGCTGAACAGCTACTATGAGATTGCGGACAACTGCAAGAATGGCGACGCACCATACTACGATGGCTACAACAGGACGATAGCATACTACAAGGAGACTGCTGAGGGTACTGACAACGTGAGCACGCGATACATCCAACTGCAGAAGATTAACAGGACGCTCGACAGCATCCAGACGAGCATTGATGTCTATGCTACTTTGGTCGAGGCAGTCGGTCAGTTGCAGGATAAGCTTGCGCAGGCTGAGGAGGGCGGCTATGCTACTCAGGATGCCAGGGACATTCTGGTTGAGGCTCAACAAGTGCTGGCTGGCGGAACTCTTAAGGATAGAGAGGTGAAAACCTTTGTCAATACTGTGCTGAACGCCATGAAGGCCATGATGTACTCCTACCAGGAAGGTGATGGCACGCAGGAGAATCCATACGTCATCACTCGTCCGGAGCAGCTCGACTATATGCATGATGTGCTCATAAGGGAGCAGATGGTTTATTTCGTGCTTGATGCCGATGTCGATATGGAGGGCTATGACTGGGAACAACTCAATACGAGCACGAACTCCTACCGCTATTGGATTAATTTCGACGGTCGGGGACACGTCATACGCAACCTTACGCCAAACGGCTCGAGGTACTATCCCAGTTTCTTCGGCATTATGTGTGGCGAGATTCGCAACACGGGCTTTGTCGATGCGAAGGTGGATGCCACAGCCTCCGGCGCTGCTGTCATAGGCGGTACGCTTGGCCACAGTACCTTCAAGGACGCTGAGGGCAATCTCTATCCGGTCGTCATAGAGAACTGCTACGTGACCGGCAGCGTGACGAGCAAGGGGTATGTCGGGGCGTTTGGAGGTACGTTGGGCAACTCTCCCATATTCATCAGGAACTGTTATAGCGCGGTGAGCATTACTGGCAACGGTACCAGCGGCAACATCTCCGGCGGTCTGGTGGGACGTGTCCGCACGAACCTGACGATGGAGAACTGCTATGCGGCTGCTCCCGTCTCGTCTCCCGTCGCCGGCGGTGTCGTGGGTGGCGGACAGAATGCCGACACGCCGGGCAGTACCTACACGAACGTCATTGCCTGGAATCCGACGGTGGACGGCACGACGATAGAGCCTTTCGGTGCGACCATCGAACTCGACGTCCTCTCGCACACCTATACTTTCGCAGACATGTCGCTCAACGGAGTGCCCGTCGAGGACGGCAAGACGCATTCGGAGCTCTGCAACATCGCCCGTGTTTGGGGCAGTCCGTGGCATCCCAATCCCTATGCCGGCAATGGCTATCCCATCTTGCGGTGGCAGTACGAGCGTGGCGACTATCGTGAGATATGCGGCTTCGACCCCGCCGAAGACCCGACGGGCATCATGGCGCCACGTACCTTTACGGTCCAGGATGGAGAGAGCGTTTACAATCTCTCCGGCCAGCGCTTGCAGAAGATGCAGCGTGGCATCAACATCGTGGGCGGCAGGAAGGTCATCGTCAAGTAGTGGCGACGGGACGCGCTTCGGGGCATCTTGCCAAGCGCGACACGCCTGGTTTGAAATCATCACGTGGGTAAGTTGAAATTATCACGTGGGTAAAATGAAAATATCACGTGTAATATTTCAAATATCACGTGGGTAAAATCAATTTATCACGTGCGACGTTTGAAATCATCACCCTTAATATATATTAATTATGTGTCGAATAGTTTATTTCATCGCGTTTTTCTGCTGCTTGTGCGGCTTTGCCCAGCAGCAGAATGTGAGTGGCGTGGTCATCGGTCCGGACGGCAGCATCGCCAAGGCCTCCGTTCGTGAGATTGACTCGCAGCGCCGCATCTTCAACCATACCAAGACCGACAGGAACGGACTCTTCTCGTTCCGAGTGCGCGACATCAACCACTCGCTGCAGTTCTATGCACCCGGCTATCGCACGCTCTCCCATAAGATGCTGGGCTCGACCTCCTTCAGGGTGACGTTGGAGAAACGCCGTACCTCCCCCTACGTCGAGACTGCAAAGGTCATCCTCAAGAGCGACCATCTCATCTGCGGACATTATCTCGGCAACGTCGTGCGGCAGCAGGCGTGGATGGAGAAGATGACGGACACGCTCTTCGCACTCATCATCCCCATTGAAATGGAGTTGCCCGTGGACGAATACCCAGCCGGGCGACGGCTCATCGTGCTCGACGAGCTCGGCCAGCAAGTGATGGAACTGGAAAATGTGACCGATGTCTATCCCATCGCAGGCGACCCCGACGAGGTGAGAAACCAGTGCCTCGCCCAGTCCTACAATGGCGACGTCTATATCCCTGGCGGCAGCGACCCCGACTCCCGCCTCTATGCCTACCCGCATTTCCAGATATCGCGCGCACAGATTGAACAGCTTTGCGAGCATCCCGAGCAGCTGGCTCGCCTTGTGGCTGACACCTACCGGGCCAACAACTACTGGAACTTCTTCCCGACAAACAAGACTATCGAACTCCTTCGCCAAGTATTAGAAAAATAGGAAACGTATGACTATCCGCAACCTCGCCGCCTCCCTCCTGCTCCTCTGCACGGCAAGCCTGTCTCAGGCACAGGACGAGAAGACATTCTTCCTCATCTCCGACACCCACCTCGACACGCAGTGGAACTGGGATGTAAAGACCACAATCTCCCAGTACGTCAAGAATACGCTCGTGGACAACATGGCCCTCATGGACAAATACCCTGACTTCCGGCTCAACTACGAAGGCGCCATCAAGTATATGTGGATGAAAGAATACTATCCGCAGGACTTCGAACGACTGAAGCAATACGTCCAGAGCGGGCAGTGGCACGTGAGCGGAATGTCGGTGGACGCAAGCGACGTGATGATGTCGTCTGCCGAAAGCATCCTGCACAGCATGCTCTACGCCAACCGCTTCTACAAGAAGGAGTTCGGCGTGCGCGGCGGCTACGACGTCATGCTGCCGGACTGCTTCGGCTTCTCCTACGTCCTGCCATCACTCATGAGGCATGCCGGACAGCGAGGCTTCCATACAGCAAAGCTCGGATGGGGTGCGGCGGCTTACGACCAACTGCCGCATTTCGGCGTCTGGCAAGGCGTGGACGGCAGCCAGGTCTATGCCATCTACAAGCCCGGAGCGTACGACGTCCACGAAGATTGGAACAAAGATCTGACCTCCGACAGTGAGATAATGGGCAAGATAAATGCCAACATCACCGAGAGCGGCGTGCCTGCAGCAGTGAAATACGTCGGTCCGCGTGGCGACCGCGGCGGCGCCCTTCAGGACAATCCCGATAAGGAAGGCGAGAACACACCCTATTGGCTCAGCTACAACGTACAGAAACAGGACGGCGACATCAGGGTCCGTCTCGCATCGCCCGACGAGTTCTTCCAATACATGGCAGACCACGACAACGGACAATACAAGGTGTGGAACAGCGAACTGCCTATGCGAACCCACGGCGTCGGCTCCTATACCAGTTGGGGAGCCCTGAAACTATGGAACCGCAAGAACGAGCTCCTCGCCGATGCAGCTGAGAAAGCTTCCTCACTCGCCATGTGGCTCGGCGCTCGCAAATACCCTGAGCAACTCCGCGATGCCTGGATTCGCACGCTTTGGCAGCAGCATCATGATGGCATAACAGGCACGAGCATTCTCTCGGCCAATGATTACTCATACAACGAGTACTATCTCGCCAACCGCACATTCGCGCAAGAACTCTCCACGAGCGCAGGTGCAACCATACAAATGATGGATACGCAGACCGAGGGAACACCCATCGTGGTCTATAATCCCCTGTCGCACGAGCGGACGGACATCGTCGAAGGCTCGGTCTTCACAGGTGGCGTGCAGAATTCTGTCCGCGTTCTCGACCCCGATGGCAACGAGGTGCTTTCGCAAGTCACTGGTTTCGACTTCGTCACCCACAGGTTGCATTTCATCTTTGCAGCCACCGTGCCATCGCTCGGCTATGCCGTCTACGAGGCGAGAATCGGGGAGAAATCGACGCTGACCTCAGAGTTGTCATATTCCACGATTAGCGGCAAGAGGTTTTCCAACGGGCGATACCGCGTCACGGTCAATGCCAATGGCGACATATCTAGCCTTTACGACCTGAAGAACAACCGTGCCATCATCAATTCTGCTGTTCGACAACAACTCATCTACGACCATGAAGACACTTGGCCGGCGTGGGAAATCAGTTATACAGACGTGTGTCGCACCCCATCGTCCTACGTCTCGAAGGATGCCGAGATTGAGCTTGTCGAGGATGGTCCCCTGCGTAAATCGTTGAAGGTGAAGCGTCAGCAAGAAGGTTCGACCTTTGTGCAATACATTCGCATGAACGCTGTGAACGACCGCATCGAGTGTGTCAACGAGGTGGACTGGCAGACGTATGAGCGCATGCTGAAGGTTTGCTTCACATTCCCCACTGGCTTGAAGAACAGTCGTGCCACATACGACATCTCGCTTGGAACTATCTCGCGAGGCGTCCGCTCCAGTGACGAGTATGAGGTATGCGGCCATCAATGGGCTGACCAGAGTAACAACTCGGGCACTTACGGCCTTTCCATTCTCTCGGATTGCAAGTATGGTTGGGACAAGCCTAACGATACGTCGCTTCGCCTGACCTTGCTGCGCACCCCATCATGCAAGAGTTACGACCATCAGGCAAACATGGATCTTGGTCCCAACAAGTTCACCTATGCCCTTCTTCCCCATGAAGGAACGTGGGGCGAGTACACCCAAATGCAAGCCGGACAACTCAATCAGCCCCTTCTTGCCTTTGTTGCTTCCAAACATACGGGTGCCTTGGGACGCCGCGTCGCCTTTGCTTCTCTCAGTTCCGACAAGGTTGCCATCAAGGCGCTCAAGAAGGCAGAGGACACCGACGAACTCATCGTCCGCGTTTACGAGTGGGCAGGCGAGGACCAGCAGGACGTAAGGCTTTCCTTCCCCGTTCCCATCGTGTCGGCTCGCGAAGTGAATGGCATAGAGGAGACCATAGATGGCGGGGACCTGACGACCAGCGACGGCACCATCCTCTTCAGCATCGGACGCTATCAGCCCAAGACGTTTGCGATAAGACTGGAGCAGCCCGAAGGTTCTTCCTCCACGACAGAGGAGCCCCGGCTGGGTGCTGTGTCGCTTACTTACAACATCGACCTCATGAGTTACGACGTGGCGCGTGACGCAGCGTCGAACAGCTACACGTACGCTTATCCTGCCGAACTCATCCCCGACACCCTTGTGGCCGACGGCATTGGCTTCGTGATGGGACCTCGCGAAGGCACTCAGAAGAATGTCCTTCGCCTGAATCTCACCCAGACGCTTAACCTCGAGCGGCAGCCCGACGAGAACAAACTCTACCTTCTCCTTGCGAGTCCGACGGAGGCGGGGGCGAAGGTGACGGTGACCGCTGGCAGCGAGAAGACCGTCCTCGACGTGCCCTACTTTACGGGCCGTGCTGCCGAGCCGCCTTCCTGCATAGGCCTCGCCGAGAACTATCGCAAGCAGAACATCGTGTTTACATCTTCGCATGCGCACAAGGTCACTGACAAAACCAACCAGACCATGCAGATGCTCTATATATATAAATATGGTATAGAGCTGCCCGAGGGCATCGACAAGGTCACCGTCAACGCTTCAGACCGCAAGACTTTCCTCTTTGCGGCCACCGTCGCTGCTTCCCATGCCGACGATGTCGAAGCGTTTGCTCCCCTCACCACCGAGGTGGAGACATCCTTCGGAGGCAAGTGGAACACCGGTTTTGCCGATAATCGCCTCGAGACGAAAACTGTCTCGGCATCTCACTACAACGGCAACAACGAGGCTCCTCGCTTTGCTAACGACCAGAATCCCACCACCAAGTGGTGCGTCACGAAGTCCCAGAGCGAGACTCCTTGGCTGCAATACAACCTGAAGGACACAGCCGTAGTGACCCGCTGGATGGTGCTCGGCGCCGCTCGCGAAAGCGGTGGTTATGTCGCAAAGGCTTTCAAACTGCAATACCAGGCAGACGACGAGACATGGGTAGATGCAGATATCGTCGAGGGTAACCAGATGAACAAAGTGGTCCGCACCTTGCAGCCTGTCACCACCACCAGGGTTCGCCTGCAGATGATTCAGGGCGAGCAGGACGACTACACCACTCGCATCTACGAGTTTGCCGTCTATGGCTACCTCAAGAAGGACGATCCGACGGGCATCGGGACTGTCCTGGAGCCGGACGACGCCGCAGATGCAGGGACTCCGCAGGGTGGTTGGTTCACTCTCTCGGGCCAGCGCGTTGCGGACACCAGGCAGCCAGGAATATACGTCCGGCAGGGCAAGAAAATCAGTGTCTCGCGTTAGCGCTTAAAACGTCACGTGGGTAAAATGAAAATATCACGTGGGTAAAATGAAAATATTACGTGGAATATTTGAAATATCACGTGGGTAAAATGAATTTATCACGTGGGTAAATTTCAAACACCCCGTGGATGAAACATAAACGTCACGTGTTTAGTCTGCCAACTAAGCACGTGACGTTTGTCGTCATCGCCTGTTGCGATTCCTGTCGTCGCTCGCTGTTGCCCCTTGCCGGCAGTGGCAAAGTCGTGCATGCTGCCAGGGAAAACTCAGCAAAAGGGAGAGTCGTCTGTATGTCAGGGCAGTCTGGAGTGGACGTTATCGCACTACCTCCGTGAACTCAGGCTTGGCGCCTTCCTCGCTGGGGACTGTCACGAAGATGGTCGTGGTGCCCTCCTGTCCGTCGAAACCAATGCTCTTCGCGGTGAACTTGTAGTCCGTGCTCTCCCCCGTCACGCGCTTGCCGACCGTGACAGGCGTGCCGAGGGGGAACTGATAACCTGAGCAAGCGGCCTCGAAGACCATGCTGTCCTCCTCATTTACAGGCATTTGCTCGCTGTATTCGGGCAGCGGCGCGACCTTTCCGGGCTTGTAGCCATTCTCAATCAGGAAGCGTTCGATTTCCTTCGGCGCAGCCTGGATTCGGGCTTGTCGCACGCCATAACCCTGACGCACGTCAGCCTTGGGAAGCGCTTCCTTGAGGGCTTGCGTCGAGGTGTTCAGGCCTCCGCTGCCGAAGGTGCAGAAGGGGACAACCGTCTTGCCCTCGAATTCGTTCTCTCTCAGCAGCGTGGCAATGGGCATGGCGTATGTGCCGAACCATATCGGAAAACCGATGAAGACGACGTCATACTCGTCGAGGTTGGCCTGCAAGGGTTTGAGCGCAGGCAGGTTTCCGCTTTGCATCTCCTCGCGACCGCGCTCTACCGTGGCTTGGAAATCAGCGTCGTAGGCTATCTCAGGCTCGATGCATTCGATGTCAGCCCCGAGTTGCTTCTGCAGTTCCTCAGCCACGGTTTGTGTCGTGCCAGTCTGGGAATAATAAAGCACCAGCACCTTCTGCTTGGTGCAACTTGTCAGCATAGTTGCCATCATGGCAAACAGTAGTAGTTTCTTCATAATCCGATGTCCTTAGCCATTGTTCTTGAATTGCTCCAGAGCACGGCACAACTGGTCGGGGCACGATGTCTGCTTGGTGCCGCAGCGTATGCCGTTGAGTTTGCTGATGACCTCGTCAATCTTCTGTCCCGTCACCAGTCGGCAGATGCCCTGCAGGTTGCCATTGCATCCGCCCACGAAAAATACCTGCTGAATCACGTCGTTGTCGTCCACGGTCACGTCGATGACTTGTGAGCAGGTTCCCTGTGTTTGATACTGTAAATGCTTCATTTTTGCTATGTAAAAGGTTTATCTGTTCGGTTTGAAGCGGAGGATGCCTCCTCCATTCGTTTGCATGATAAGGGTACGGCGGTGTGGCTCGCAGTCTTCGAACTCGTGCGGCACCTGACTTTGGAAGTTGTGAATGCCGTCGAGCCGTTTCTTCTTCAGGTTCCAGACGTAGAGAATGCTTGGTTGTTGCTCGGTGCCAATGCCAACGGGAATGTACATTTGGTCTCCCTTAACGCAGGCTCCCTGCCCGATATGGTTGGCTGGGAAGCGTGGGTCGATGTCCTGAATGCAGTAATTATCCAAGGCGTTTCGGGGATTTAGGTGTACGATGGGACCGTCGCTGAGCTTTGGCATCGGGAAGATTATCGTGCGCCATCGGTTGCCTTTGCCCAGGTTTTCTACGGTGTTGCCGTATCCAATCAGGCGATTGTGCTTGCTGTCGATGATCCATTGCAATGCGTAGCCGAACAGCCCGTCGTGGTCGTCCAGCACGATTGTCTGCACAAGTTGAGGCTCGCCCGTCAGCGAGATGCGCTCCACGAAACAGACATCCTTCATGCCCTTGTAGCGTTGCTTGGAGCATTGGGACACGTAGAGGAGCGGAAACATGTCGTTCTTGTGGTAGCGCTCCGTGCCGAAGAAGGCAACGTTGGCATGGTTCTCGCTCGTATGGCTGGCAAGCGGGAACTGCCGAAGCATCTGTAGTTTGTCGTCGCGAAGCCGGTAGATGGTCGCCTGGCCGGTGTTCTGCAGGCTGACCAGGTAGTCGTCGTACATGGCCATCCCTTGATAGCCTTGCTTCGGCACACCCTGCAGGTCGGCAATCTTCTGCACAGAGGCGTTGGTGAAGTCAAGGGGCACGCATGACGTGACTGCCCAAAGCGCTGTCAGGAAAAGCAAATGAAGGAAATGTTTCATGGTGACATCTGTTATTTAAGGGTTCAGGATTTTCCTTCCATTCTGGATGTAAATCCCGCTTCGGCTGCTGCCGATTTGCTGTCCGAGCAGGTTGTAGGACTTGTTGTCTGCCGTCTGTCGTCCGCAGTCCGTTGTCTGTCGTCCGTTGTCTATCGTCTTGATGGCTGTCTCGTCGTCCATAATTCGTTCGATACGGAAGTGGTCCACCTTGAACCAGCCAGTCGGTTCGCTGCTCGAGGCTTGCGTGCCGTTGGGTTTCATGCAGCTGGTACGGATGCCGAGGCTGAGGCTTTCGCCCTCCTCGATGCTGACCGTCACCTCCATCTTCTGCAGTATGAAGGTCGAGCCGCTGGTTCCTTTGTGTCCCGCGAAGGTAGCATCCTCGCCTTCTGTCAGGTTCAGATTGTAGTCGCTTTCCTTTCCGAAGTATTGGACGGCGTTGTTCGCAAAGAGGCGGCAAGTGCCGAGTTGCCCTGTCTGGCACCAGAGGAGACACGTGACACGATAGACGCCGGGCTTGAGTTTCGTGGCGGGAACGGTCTGATAGAGTTGGAAGTCGAGCGGGAAGGGCAGTGTGCGATACCAACACACGTTCTCGCCATAGTGGTTGGCGGCGTCGTGGTTGATGCCGTAGCTGTTGCCCGAGAGTGTTCCCTGCACGCTCCATCCGTAGGGCTTATACGTCTTCTTCTCTATGCCACCGTGGTTGACGGCATTGAGTCCCGTGAGTTCGAAGTCGGGATTCACAAGCAGGGAGTCGGTCAACGTCTTCTTTCTTTTGCGGAGAGCATCGGGGAAAACGGTGACGCGAAGTTTTGCGGCGCCATACGGCACGAGGCTGATGTTGCGTTGCGCCCCTTTCAGCACGACGTGCTCCGATGCCGGCAGGACTGGGTTGTAGCGGTCATTCTCCACTGTCCACGTGATGGGACGGACGGGCAGGCTGACCGTGATGGGTGTGCTGTCGAGGTCGAAAGGGTAACTGTTCGCGAGTTTCTCCTCGTCGACATTGAGTGTGAGCGTTTCCTCGTCGGTGTTGATGGCATAGTTGAACGAGCCTCTTGGCTTCATGCTCCAGCACTTGAAACCATCTCCGGGCACCTTGCCGTTCATGTTGCTATAGGTGTTCGTGTCCTCGGTTACAGTTGCGGGAACAGGGTAAGCCATGAGCAGCGGGCCGCACTCCACGTACTTCCCTTGTCCGCCGGCCGCCTCGACGACCTTCGGCGTCATTGTCATCGAGAGTGTCACCACGTCGCCATCGCTCCATTCGCGTTCCAGGGTAAGGAAAGAGCCTGCCCCGACTCCTCCCTCGACGGGGCTTCCGTTCACTTTGACCTCGTATTGCTCGCACCAGCCGGGTATTCGGAAGACGAATGGGAAGTGCGTCTGCTGTGGAAGGGAGAAGCGGAAAGTGATGTCGCCGCTGAAGGGATAGTACGTTTCCTCTGCGATATGGCATTGTGTCGAGCCGACCTTGAAGTCAATCTCGCTGGGTGCGTACATCGCCGCCACGATGGCATCGTCCTGTCCTCGCATCCAGAGTCGTGAAGCGAAGTTGGGCATCATGCGATGCATGTTACCCGCACAGCACTCGGTTTCGTGGGTAGGACGATAGGCCATCCACGTCGAGCCGCGCTTGAAACTGTTGTTGTCGGAGTTGCCTGTGCAGATGACTTGGTTGACGGAGGAGAAGTACTGAACAGCGTCGAAGTTCGAGGTGACTGCTCCTGGCGCGGCGTTGAAGATGGCGCGCTCTATGCGGTCGGCCCATTCGGCCTGTCCTGTGACGGTGAGGAAGTAGCCGAGCGACCAGGTGTAGTCGGTGATGTCGCATGTCTCGTGCGCCACATCGATGTCGTATCCCTGCGTGTACTCGGCGCTGGTGGGCACACCGTCGGGCAACAAATGGTCCCGTTCCAGTTTGCGCTCCGCGTTCATAGCGATGCGCAGGTATTCCTCGTTGCCTGTGTAGGCGTAGAGGAGTAGGGGTATCTTCAGCATTTCGCAGTATGTGACGCCGTGGAGGTGTATGAACTCATCGCTGCCAGCGTCGGTCTGGTCGAACTCGAAGCCGCCTGTGTTGTATGCCGTCTCTGCTTTCGTCAGCATGCTCCCGGTGCCGCTTATGCCGTAGTACCAGAGCAAGCCTTCGAGGTTGAGGATGTGGCGGCGCCCGCTTGCGAGGTCGTTGTTCGACATCGAGTTGTAGTTCTTTCGCAGCGCCGTCTTGAGGGCAGTCGGGTTGCCATGTACGTCGGCGTATGCCTTCATGGCTCTCCAGAAGACTGCCTGCGGCCAAAGACTGCTGATGACGGTGGAGCCGAGGCGGCCGTTTGATTGCTGATGAGCGATGGTGTAGTCGATGCCAGCCTCGCCTTTCTCGATGAGTTCCTGGTCGTCGAGCAGATAGCCGAGGCGCAGCAATCCGTCGGTATAGTAGGCTGTCTGCTCGTAGCGCCACCAGTCCTGCCCGTAGTCGCCGTTGCGCGGTATCTCTCCAGCCCAGAGGCAAGTGTTGTAGGGATAGGAGAGGGCTTCGGGATGTCCTGTCAGTCCTGTCTTCTGACGCTCGAGGAACTCGAGGAGCCAGCCTTTCGGCGTGATGTCCGCGATGAGTCCTTCCTGAAAGGCAAACTCGGCTCGGCTGCCGAGGCAAACTGCCAGCGCTGCCAGCAAAAGATAGCATCTCTTCATATATAATATATGTATGGTTTTGGCTGCAAAGTTACGAATAAAAGCGATAAAAGCAAAAAAAGTGTGTGCCAGCTTGACGTAAAAGGCGAAAAAGTGTAATAATGTGGCAGGAATCACATGTAGTGACACACATGTCATGGGGACAGGGTCGTCTTTGCAAGACGCGAATACCGCTTTGCTGGCTTCTCTGTCCGCCCTGTTCGGAAGCAGGAGTCTCAGTCCTTCTAATGTCGACGGAATAGGAGGACTGCAGTCCTCCGAAAATTTTTCAATAGGAGGACTCGAGTCCCACCGCGGTGGGACTCGAGTTTTTCTGTGGTGGGACGAGCGTCCTCCCATGGTGGGACTCGTTCAGTCGCAGTAGTTGATGAGCTCTTCGTAATGGTCGAAAGGCAAATCCTCCGTGACGCCGGCCTTGCGCAGGGCAGCCAGGATGGTCTCCTGCTCCCGTGGCGGGAGGAACAGCTTGCCGCTGCGACGCTCGTAATAGGCATTTCGGCCGAACTCCCCAATCAGCGTGCCCATGAATTTTTGGTACTGTTCGGGGAACATTTTCTTCTGGAAGCCCGTGAATCCACGCGCGAACCTGACGGGCTCGCTGCAGCGGTAGAACTTGCATCCGGCATCCTTCGTGCACTTCCTCGGGCTGATGAGATGCAGAAAAGTCTCGCTCTGCACGAGCGTTGCATAAGCCAGCTGATGCAGACAACTTGCTGCCATCGGGCAGTCCTCGTACATGCAGACGGCATAGTCCGCAGGCAGCGTCGTATAGTTTTTCCTTGCCATAATTGTGTTGTATTTATAGGTTGTCAATGCTTACGTTGCTGTCGTTCCCTATCTCCAGGCGCTGAAGTTGGTGATGCGGCTTCGGAAGTCGCCCGTCTCCTGCAGGGGGAAGACGAGGGTTCGCATGATTTTGTAGGTGCTCTTCTTGTTGTCGGAGCGGTGACCAGTGTCGGGTTTGAGGCGCTCCACCAGCTTGCCGTCAGCAAAGAGGCTGAGGCCCTGGTTGTCGCCCTTCAGTTGGATGGTCTCGCGCTTGCCGGGTTTGCCCTTGTATTTGAAGGTGAAGAGGTAGCCGTCGCGACTGAAACCGAGCATTCCCTTGATGGGGTCGGAGAGGTAGAACGTGCTGCGTTCGCTCGTCAGGAGCACCGTGCCGCGTTTCTCATCTGCCCAGTCGATGTCGAACTCGACGGTGTAAGGGTAGCCAATCTGAGAGACCCCCTCAAAACCTACCCGTGGGGAGGCATTTTGAAGGGAGGCATCCTTTCCTCCCCCTCGGAGGAGAAAGAGAGGGCTCCTTGGCTTCAAGTCGATATGATTGACCATGCTCTTGCGACCTATCTCGTCTGTGAGAGGTCCGTCTTCGAGCTTGTTGGCTAAGGTCTGCCACTCGGAAAAGGCGGCTTCTGTGGTGTCGCGTAGGGCGTTCCAGCACTTCTCGCTGACGACTTGCATGGCGGGCAGGATGCGGTCGTGGCAGTCGCCCACGGAGATGCCGTTCTTGATGAAGTCGTTCCAGAGGGCGAACATGCCGCCGTCGATGAGCGGGTCTTGGTGGTCGAAACGTTTGTCGCGGATGAGCGAGGGATTCCAGTTCTTGAAGAGCCAACGGGTGTTGAGGTAGTCGTTGTAGTAGCCTGCTGCGGGCACAATGTAGATGAAGCGGTCGGGGATGGATATCATGTGGAAGCCCTGCTTGTGCATCTCCACGGGGTCAGCGTAGCCGTTGTACCAAAGGCTCATCAGCACGCCGTCGGAGGGCACGGGCGTCACGCCCTTCGCATGCGTCAGACTGCCCCAGAAGACGGGCTGCTTGCCGTATTTCTTGACCTCATTGCAGAGGTGGACGATCAGTTCGCGGAAGCGTTCGCAGATGGCTGAGTCCTTGTTGCTGTACTCGTCCGTGCCGATGTGGAAGCGGGGGCACGGGAAGACTGGGTCTGGTCCGCCAAGGTACTCGGCATAGAGGCTGTCGAGGAAAGGAATGAGTTCGGGGTTCTCGAGGTCGAGGTGCGCGTCGTCGTACTTCTTGGCAGCCAGCGACGGACGGTAGTGCGTGAAGGCAAGGCTGTGTGCCGGCACATCGAACTCAGGTATAATCTCCACGCCCATCGTCTCGGCATAGCGGATGAGGTTGCGCATCTCCTGCTTCGAGTAGCTTCCGTCGATGGCGGTAAGGCCGGGGAAGTAGTCGCTCTCCATGCGAAAAGCAGCGTAGGTATCGTCCCAACTGTTCTCGTACTGGTCCATAAAGCCATTGTCGTTGAGGTGCAGCTGGAGCGTGTTCATCTTGTAGTAAGACATCACATTGACGAGCGAATAGAGGTAGCTGAGGGGGTAGAACTTTCGTCCGCAGTCGAGCATGAAGCCGCGGATGGGGTAGTCGGGCTTGTCGGTAATGGTGAGACAGGGAAGCGTCCCTTTAGTAATCACGCCGGCATTGCTCTTCGCGAAGTGCGTGTCCTTCATCTGGATTAACGTCTGCACGCCCCATAAAGCGCCCTTAGGCGTGGTGGCTTGAACGGTGATGCCCTTCGGAGAGATGGTCAAGCGATAACCCTCGTCGCCAAGCTTAGCTTTCTTGGCTTCCTTCTTAGAGAGAAGAGAGAGGAAAATGGAAGATCCTCCCCGACCCTCCCTTGAAGGGAGGTAGTTTTTATTCTCCACCTTTAAGGGGGAGCCAGAGGGAGTCTTCCATGCCTTGCCTAAATACTCTGCTGCCGTTCGCAGCGAAGCATCGTTGTAGGTGACGTTCGTGAAGCTCGCCACCTGAACAGAGCCTTGCGCCATTGTCTGTTCGTGAACGCTGGGAATGCAAAAAGGCTGAGCTGCTGCCTGCCCAATGCCAAGGACAAAGAGCAGCGAGATAAGTTTTGACTTGAAGTTCATTGTTGTTAGGTTTTAGGATTTATAGATTGATGTTACTTTCCACATATTTCTTGCAGCTTGCAGTACTTGCACGGCCCCAGGTCTTTATTTTCGTTTGTCGTGCAAGTGAACGGCTTGTCGGGGTTGAAGATGTCTTCAAGGATGTTTTGCATGCCTTCCCTGAAAGCGTCGGCATGTTGCGCTCCAAAGTTATCGACCACAACTTTTTCGATAAAGAGCGAAGGGTCGTAGTCAGGATTGGCAGCCGCGATGGGGTAGAAGAGTATAGGCTTGATGGGGAGCTTGTTGTGGAGCTTGGCTTCGGGACTCTCCATCTCGGCCAGCGCGTAGAGGAATGTTTGCAAATAGTAACTGTAGTGTTTTTTATCATTCAATCCCACCACATTCTCCATCTTCACTAGTTTGTCGTCTTTATGGTATGTGCCGGTCTTGTAGTCGACAATGCGAATGTGGTTGCTCGTCTTGTCGATGCGGTCCACGCGACCACCCACCTTGAGCCTCGTACCCTGCACATCAAACTCGACAGACCTGTCTACTTCTGTGCCGAGGATGCTGAAGGGCGCTTGTTCTGCATCGAAGCGAATGAGTCTTATCAAATATGTTCTAAGGACGTCGAGCGCGATGAGGGTTGCGCCTTTGTAGGCATTATTGGCCTTAAACTCCTTTGCTCGAGGGAAACGCTCTGCGATGTCAGGCAAGCGGTCGAAGGCCTCGGTGGGATGGAACCAGGAGACATCGAATGCGGTGTGAAGTATCAGCTCGAGCTCGGCAAGTACTGACGGCTTGATGGATGAATCCTTTTCACAAAGCATATAGGCAAAGATGTCATGCGACTTGTGCTGCTCTTGCAAACGCCTGTAGAAGAACTCGACAGAATCGTGGAAGATGGTGCCGATGGTGCTGGCAGAAATGCCCTCCTCCAGATTGTCCTCTTGGCGAATTCCAAGCACCTTGTCAAGGTAAAACCTGATAGGACACTCTATATATGCATTGATGGTCGAGGCACTGAGTACTTGCTTTTCACCATTTGCGCAGTTCTGGTCGTAGCGTTGCCGCAAGCGCTCCATCACTTCGGGAGTCTTCTGGATTTCAATAGTGGACCTGATACTGGGTTGAGGCTTGCTGCGAAGCCAAAGTGTGCGGATAGGAATCTTCGTCTCGGCAAGCATTTGCGTCAGGAAGCGCGACATTTCGTGTGGAACACCGTCACTCGTGCTCTCGTTGTAGACGCAAGTCAAATGCTCACAACGACTGACGAGACGATAGAAATAATATTCATAGACGGCAATCCGATGGTCTTGAGTCGTCAAGCCGAATGCCTTGCGAAGCGTCTCGGGGATAAACGAGTTGGCATGTGCGCTTCGCGGCAGAAAGCCTTCCTCCACAGAAAGCATAAGCATGTGCTCGAAGTCGAGGCAGCGCGTCTCGAGCATTCCCATCATCTGCAGTCCCCGGTCTGGTTTGCTGTGGAAGGGTATCTTGGCACTCGTCATCATCTGTCGCAGCAAGCGTCGCAGGGTGCCTGGCAGTATGACGAGGGGTGTGTCTTTGTCTTGGGTAAGGTTGCGAAGCAGGCATAGCATCTTGTCGATGCGGAAGACGGCCTCGCTGTATAGCTGCTCATAGATGTTGGGCTCTTCTATTTGTGCAAAGTGCAAAGCAATCTGTCGAAGATGTGTGAGCAGGTAGTTGAGCAGTTTTGCCGTATCATCCCCGCAATAAGCGAAGCAATCTTCTTCTTTGAGCAACTCGAAGAGAGGCTGTCTGCGCAATGATTGCTCGAAAGGATAACGGAAGCGCTTGCGATTGGCATCATATCCCTCAAGCTGCAATTTGAGCAAAGCCATGATGATAGCGTGGATGGGTGTGTCAGCGACGGGAAATCCCATTGTAACGTTCACCTCCTCTATCTCTTTGGGAATGGCATGAAGGACGGGTTGCATCAATGCTTCGTTGCAAAGGATAACTGCTTTGCGAGGCGCTTTGCTTTGGGCGTGTTCCTTGAGCCAAAGGTTTGTGTATCGAGCAGCCGCATTGTCGGTAGAGCAAGCGATGAAGGTCACGTCGCTGAGATGGTTGAAGTTGTCGAAAGGCTCCAACTCACTGATAGCATTGGGGAAGTTGTCGAGATTCTGCTTCATGAAGAAGCCAGACTTATGGTCTTTTCTTGATTCACGGTAGTATACATCATAGTCCCAATAGAAGAGAGCCTTTTCCTGCCCACAGAGTCTTGCCTCTTGCAGGATGGCTTTCATCATGGAAGTCTCCACATTATTCAGCACGTTGAAACCCACAAACACGATAGCACGCTTGCTCTTAAGGAGTTCGTGAACAAGGTCTTCACTGGTTTGGATTTGCTCTATGACATGACGGAACATGGCGCCTTCCCAAAGCTTGCCTTCCTCGAGGAGTTTGTCATGAAGTTTTGTGTAGATTTCGAACATGTGACTCCACGTCAGCAGGAACTTCTCTTTCATTTTTGTGGTGTTTTCCAAAGAGAAATGTCCGAAGAAATGTTCGAGCGTCTTGCGTTGGTTGCTTTCAAGGTAGTCGATGCTGTTGAGGCGTTCCTGGTCGGTGATGTTGGTGAAGATGGCTTGGGCGTTGGCAAGATGCTTGTCGATGTCGTCGAAGTCTGCCATGAGCACTTCGCCCCAGCTCCAGAACTCGTCGAGCGTCTCAGTGTAGTCTGCTCCCAATACTTCCTGCATGATACGATGCAGTATGCAAATGCATTCCATCGGGTCGGCTTGCTGTATCGTCGTCAGGCTCTGGAAGAGGTCGCCTATGGTGCAGTAGTGAGGAGCCCAAACAGGTTTGTCATTCTGGATTGCCAACTCGCGACTGAGGAACATGCCGGCACGCTTGTTGGG
The DNA here is from genome assembly GCA_017645655.1 of Bacteroidaceae bacterium. GTDB lineage: Bacteria > Bacteroidota > Bacteroidia > Bacteroidales > Bacteroidaceae > Physcousia. The sequence continues at coordinate 30,475 of JAGCNZ010000043.1, forward strand.
GAAGACGACTGTCACATCGCGCATATCATTCGTGAAGCGTGCCAACAGGTCGCTTGCTATGAGATTGAGGAAACTTTTCATGATGATTTAGTTCTTTGTTTTGAAAGGAATCGGCACGGCTCCCTTGCCCATGACGTACCATAGGTAGCCTTTTATCTCATGTTGGGGATACATGCACTGCATGAACTCCATGTATGCTTTCACTTGCTGGTCGTAGTATTTGCTTGGATGGCCGAACTTATAATCGACGACTGTGATGCAGCCATTGTTCATCACCACTCGGTCCGGTCGCAGCACGTCGGGCTGTCCTTCCTTGTTAATGCCGGCAATGCTGCATTCATTATATATAATATTGTCTGCCTTGAACCATGAGGCGACGATGGGGTCGCGGAAGCCTTCTGTGATGCGAGTCGTGATGGCATTCCAGTCTTCGCTATCGCCGATGAGGCCTTCCTGGCGAGCCTGGTTGAACACCTCTTCGAGCTGACTGACATCGCCCACTCGGCTGAGCACTTCATGCATTCGGGTTCCTATCTCTCGCTGTGAAAGCCTGATGCCCTCCATTTGTTGCCCATCGTCCGAAGTCTGTTGCCTGAGGTAGTCTTGTGCTTGATTGCTTTGCATGAAGTAGAGTTTGGGATCTCGCGTCACGACGTTCACGTCGATGGCATCCTTCTCAAGGTGTTGCAGGGCGAGTGGGTTCTTCTTTTCGTCTTCTTCCTTTGCTTCCGTCACGGGAGAGCCTATTTCGTAGGTAAAGCAGTTCTCGTCCGGGTCATTGCTGTCGTTGCGAAGCGAATCGTAGATGAGTTTGGCTACATTATATCTATTAGTATCTCTCACGCCATACACATACAGATTTGCCTCTGCTCGTGTGAAGGCCACATATTGGAGGTTAAGGGTGTCTACCTGTTTCTCCATATGTTCCTTTTCGTAGCAAGGTGCAAAGACAGATGTCCTTACACCTTTCGACTTGATGGAGATGGGGAGTGCTCCCATCTCATTGTAGGGAGGAACGTCGGTCTTGCACCAGAGTATCTCATCTGTTTGGTCGTTATCGACAGCCCAGTTGTTGAATGGCAGCATCACGGTGTGGAATGCCAGTCCTTTTGCCTTGTGGATGGTCAGGATGCGTATGCCTGTCATGGAGCAGCCTGGGATGGAACTCTTATGGATGGTATCGTCCCATGCCTCCAGGAAGGTCTGGATGTCGGGGGCTGCGGCACTGCTAAGGTGCTTTTGCAGCGCATCGAAGAAGGCAAGTACGTATGGGTCTTCGCCTGTTATCTTGTCGAGCGAGAAGATGAGCCACAACTTCTCAGCAAGGAGGTAAAGTGGTATTTGCAGCAACTTCTCTTTGCCTTCTGTGAAGTCCTTTGGCAGGACTTGCTCCGCTTCTTGCAGAGCGACGCTTTGTATGGTTGTGTCTTCTTGCCCGAGGACGTCTCGCAGATAGTGCAGCATCAGATATTTCTCCGAGATGATGTCGGTGTGAAGTTTGTCGACGAGAAGTCGCATTGCCGCCACAATCATTTGTACGCTGACAGATGCTTCGAGTCGGAATGCTTCATCGCTGACGATGGGGATGCCATGCTGGCTGAAGCCGTTGATGAGCTTTTGAGCATTCTTGTTTTCGCGGATGAGGATGGCAATCTTGCTCAGCTCAAGACCTCTTGCTTGCAGGCGTTTTATTTGTTCCACCATATCGTCAATGGTGTTGTCTTCTTCTTTGTTCTTATAAAGTTTTATGCGTACGTAGCCTTCTCCGTCGTCCTTTTTCTTTTTTTGCTCTACGTCGTGATAGATGTTGGCCAGTTTGATTGTCGCATCGGGGTTTCTGTTGTCAAGTTGTTGGGCAGCGAGGGGGAAGAACGCATTGTTGAAGTCGACGATGAACTGGTGGCTGCGATAGTTGATGTCGAGTGGGTCGTCCTTGATGTCGAAGCCCTGCATTTCCTGTTTGATATTGTGAAGAATCTTCCAGTCGCCGTTCCTCCAGCGGTATATGCTTTGCTTGATGTCGCCGACGAGCATTACCTTTCCGCCTGAGGCGAGTTTCTCGAGAAGCAACTTCTTGAAGTTTTCCCACTGCATCAGGCTGGTGTCTTGGAATTCGTCAATCATCACATTGTTGATGGCAGTGCCGATTTTCTCGAAGATGAAGGGTGCGTCGTTTCCTTCTGACATTTTGCTGAGAAGGACGGGTGTCGAGCTGAGTATGAAGCGGCCGGTCTCGCCTTCTATCTTGTGTGCCAGTTCGTCGATGTTGCGCAGGAGCCTTAGTTCGTTGAGGTTCTTGAGGACGCATCTTGCCGAGAAATAATTCTTGAGGTGATTCAGGATTTGTAGGATTCTTTCTCGCAACTCGTTTTCTTCTGCCAGGCTGTTGGTATCCGCTTGGTATTTTGTTTTTAAGAACGTTTTTTCTCCATTGATTTTTTCCTCCATAGCCTTAGTCGGCATTCCGAAATCCTTTGCAGCCAGTCTTCCGAGGTAGTTGATGACGTTATTCACGCTACTTATTTTCTCGTAGAGCGGGCCGTCCTGCAAGTCTTGACTCAGCAGGACGGCGTTCTTTGTCACTTGTTGCTCGGTCGTCTGTCGGATGCGAAACATCTCGTTTTTGAAGGCTTTGACGATGTCTTGATTGCTGATTTTAGCCAACTCGTCCTCGCTCTTCTGCTGGTAATCCTCTTTGAAGATGTTTTTGGCAAAGGCCTTGAGCGGATTCACGATGTCCCATTTCTCGCCGTCGCTCAGCCGTTCTTCGACGTATTCGCGCACCCATTTCTCCACTTCGGCGTTTTCGCTCATCGTTTCTATGAGGCTGTCCACGGCGCTGTCGATAATCTCGTCGGTCGAAAGTTCTACCTGCAGGTTGGCTGCAAGCCCGAGTTCCCGGGCCATGTTCCTGAGGATGCTTTGGAAGAAGGAGTCGATGGTCTCCACGCGGAAATGCGAGTAGTCGTGCAGGATGGCAGTGAGGGCTTTTCCCGCCTTGTCGCGTATTTCCTGGTCCGAGATGCTTTTCCCGCTCTCTGCGAAGCGTTTTTTGATTTCCTTCAAGTAGTCTTTCGTCTCGTCAAGCTCTTCTTTCAGGCCGTAGAGGGTTTCCAGGATGCGCCCCTTCATCTCCGCCGTCGCCTTGTTTGTAAAGGTAACGGCGAGTATTTCGGTAAATGCGTCGTCTGCTTCGTTCTGCAAGAGTGACATGATGTACTCGACGGCCAGGGCAAATGTCTTGCCCGAACCTGCTGAAGCCCTGTAGATGGTGAGCGTTTGATTCATGAAAAGTCGATTTTTGTCCTTTTGTATGCAAATATACTAAAAATTGTCGTACCTTTGCAGCTGCTAAGGAAAAAATCTTCCTCTGCAGGCTGAAAAAAGCAAGAAAACTGTCCTCGTGAGTTCTCCAGGCAGCGGGAGCGACAAAACGTCGCACGTGATGATTGAAAACACGGCACGTGATAATTGCAAATATTACACGTGATAATTGCTGACATCACACGTTAAGTCTGCCGGCGTCGCTGCCCATCCGAGAACAGCGGACTTGCAGAAACGCCAACTCTAAACTCGTAAATTCAAACTCTATACTAATCATGGGAGGTTATTTAGTAAGCGATACACGCAAGGTGACGACACACCGTCTGATTGAAATGAAGGAGCAGGGGCAGCAGATAGCCATGCTCACTTCCTACGACTACACGATAGCACAGATTGTGGACCAGGCTGGCATCGACATCATCCTGGTGGGCGACAGCGCCAGCAACGTAATGGCGGGCAACATGACCACGCTGCCCATCACGCTCGACCAGATGATTTATCATGCCCGCAGCGTGGTTCGGGGTGTGAAGAGGGCGCTCGTAGTGTGCGACATGCCATTCGGCACTTATCAGGTCAACGCGACAGAAGGCGTGAAGAACGCTATCCGCATCATGCAGGAGAGCGGTTGCGACGCACTCAAACTCGAGGGAGGAGTGGAGATTCAGGACACCATCCGTGCCATCCTTGATGCAGGCATTCCTGTTATGGGACACCTCGGACTGACACCGCAGAGCATCAACAAGTTCGGCACCTATGCCGTCCGTGCCAAAGAAGAGGCAGAGGCCGCAAAGTTGCTCAGTGATGCGAAGCTCCTCGACCAGCTTGGCTGCTTTGCCATCGTGCTGGAGAAGATACCTGCCGAACTGACGAGGAAGGTCTGCGAGCAGGTGGAGGTGCCTGTCATTGGTATCGGAGCCGGGCAGGCAGACGGGCAGGTGCTGGTCGTTCATGATATGTTAGGCATGAACAAAGGCTTTTCCCCCAAGTTCCTTCGCCGTTATGCCGATCTTTCAACAATTATAACCGATGCCGTGGGTCAGTATGTCACCGACGTCAAGAACCGAGACTTCCCAAATGAAAACGAATCTTATTAAGGCACTTCTCGCCTTCTCACTCCTCATAGTCACAGGCACAATATCATGTGAAGCGACTCCTCTCCTCCTCACGGAAGGGGAAGGGAGAGGTGACGGCCTCCTTGTCATCGACGCCGACGCACCCGACCCCACAGTCATTCGCATTGGTAAGACTTACTATGCGGCAGCCACGTCGGGCAACAAGCCGCATGCTTACCAGCGTTACCGCTCGAAGAACCTGAAGACTTGGGAGCCCATGGGTTTCATCTTCGATGAGTGGCCGGAATGGACAAGCGGCAGTTTCTGGGCACCTGAACTCTTTGAGCTCGACGGAAAGATTATGTGTTACTATACCGCTCGGCAGAAGAGCGACAGCACGAGCTGCATCGGCGTGGCAATGGCTGAAGGTCCCGAAGGCAAGTTTGTCGATTATGGCCCGCTCGTACGCACTACCAACGAGGCCATCGACGCCTTCGTCTTCCGCGATGGCGACCAGCTTTATATCACTTGGAAGGCTTATGGTCTTGACCCCAGCAAGCGCCCCATAGAACTGCTTTGCCAGCGTCTCTCGAGCGATGGCCTGCATCTCGAGGGCGAGCCCTTCATGTTGCTTCGTGATGATGAAAGGCAGGGAATGGAGGGCCAATGTGTCTTCAAGGAAGGCGACTGGTGGTATCTCCTCTACAGCATCCGCGACTGTTGTTCGCCCCGGAGCGACTATGCAGTCAGCGTAGCACGTAGCCGCACCATACAAGGTCCGTGGGAGAAGTACGAAGGCAATCCAATCTTGGAAAGCACCGGCAATAAAATCCAGAGTTGTGGCCATGGAACGATGGTCAAGACACCTAAGGGAGCGATGTACTACCTCTGCCATGCCTACTATTTCGACCGCTATGAGGAAGGCCGCAAAGCGGTTCTTTACCGCCTCAAGATAGGCAAAGACGGCTGGGTTCATCAGAAGTGATAAGGTGCGACCCTTGTCTTTTTCTTCGAGCAGAAACATTTTCTCGCCCAACTTCACAGGTCCTGTTGACAAATCAGGCACGTGTGGTTTGAAATTTACCCACGTGATGTTTCAAATATTCCACGTGATAAAATGATTTTACCCACGTGATGTTTTTCATGTTGCCGCGCCGTGCTTGTCATCAGCCTGCACGAAAATGTGCAAAAACCTGCTGAACGTGTCCCTGCGAAAGCCGCCGGATGTTCCGAATTTCCACAAATTAACCCTAAAATCCCGATACTTTAAGAATCTTTAACATCTGTTGCGTACTTCTTTAAGTTATTTTTCGTAACTTTGTGGCGTGTCATATACATGCATGCGCATACGGGCGCAATATGATATATAAAGGAAAGCATAATTATTAACCAATAAAAAGTAATCGTTATGAAGAAAAGATCATTACTCATGACGCTTCTCATGCTGATAGGCTTCGGCATGGCAAGCGCAGCAGATGTAGAGATTGGCACTTTGGAGACGAACAAACTGACGAACCAGTTCCCAGTGAATCCCTACTTCTCTTATGCGATGACGCAGCAGATCATCACCAGCGCGGAGATTGGTCAAGGCGGCAGCATCATGTCCATCTCGTTCTATCGCGACTGGACGAGCGAGAACATCGACGAACTTAACTTGAACGGGCTTAAGCTTTACATGAAGGCGACCGACAAGACAAAGTTCAACAACGAGAACGACTTCGTCACCGTCAACGAGAGCGACCTCGTATGGCAGGGCACCCTCTCCGCTCCAGCAGTGGACTACAAAGGATGGATTACCATCACGCTCGACAAGCCGTTCGAGTACTTCATCTCAAACAATCTGCTCGTCTGCTTCTACGACTCCAATCCAGGCCGTGCAGCAGGCAACACGAACAGGTTCTACTTCGTTCCCACTACGGAGACGACGGGACTGTCGTACACCAGCAACGATATCGTGCCCGACCTCAACAACCTCGGTGGCTTCACAGGCAGCAAGACAATCATGGCTGCCCACAACTACATGAAGCTCAACATCGGGAGTTATTTCCGTAGAGAGGTTGTTGACAATACAACACACTACTACTTGCCTACCACTAACAATTGGAAGTACAGCCTCTCGCAGCAGATTTACACGGTGGAAGAGATTGGTGAGTCCCAGACAATCAACAGCATCAGCTTCTTTTCCCATAACAATATAAATAACCGCAATATTAACCTATATTTGGTACAGACCGACAAGACGAGCTTTTCAGACGAAAGTGACTATCTGAACTTCACAACTACCAACATGGTCTTCTCCGGTTCAGTGAACTTCGTGTCGAACGAATGGACAACCATCAACTTTGATGTTTCGTTTACTTACAACAACTCGAAGAACCTGGCAATCATCATGCAAGACAATACTGGCTCCTTCACGTCTTCATCTCGATTCTCCGCATATAATACAGATGGATACTCGGCGCTGTATTCTATCAGTGACAATGTTGCCGTCACTGTCAGCAATGCTACTCAGGGCTTACATGGTTCCCTCAATTTTAAGAACAAGATTCGCATCAACGAAGGCGACGTCATTGGCGATCAGAAGGCTGCATTACCCACAACTTCTGCTTCGTCATATACGCTCTCGGAGCAGATCTATTCCTCATCCGAATTGTTAGGGATTCCTAACTCAATCTCCAGCATCAGCTTCTACAACACCGGTGACGAGGTGACGCGCAACATCGACCTCTATCTCAAGAACACTACAAAGAGCTCGTTCACTGGCGATGCGGACTGGCATTCCTCGTTCTCTGCAAGCGACAGGGTCTACAGCGGTAGCGTCACATTCAAGCACAATGAGTGGACAGACATCGCATTCGACAAGTATTTCGACTACAATGGTACAGACAACCTCATTGTTGTCTGCGACGACAATACCGGTGATGTAGATGAGAACCAGCTGTCATTCCTTGCTATGAATTGTAGTGACAATTATGCCATCAGTTCATCAGAAAGTAACTGGAATCCTCTCTATTCAATGAGCGCAATACTTGGTGTCCGCTCGAGCAAGAAGAGTCAGATTGTCCTCAATGCAACAGGTCTCAGTTTCAAGCCTTCTGTCGTCAATGTCACCGACGTGACGTGGAACAGTGCAACCGTCACATGGGAAAGCCGCGGCTCGAAGTGGAACGTGCAGTACAGGATAGATGGTAGCGACGAATGGATTGTTGCAGCCGAAGGCACCAACGAAACGTCCTGCTTCCTCACCGACCTGGAACAAGCTACATATTACGAGGTGCGTGTGCAGACCGACAACAACGGCAAGCTCAGCGAATGGACGTCATCAACATTCCACACAGAGGATCAATATCCCAGACCTTCCGACGTGACTGTCTCGAATATAACGCCCAACAGCGCAGTCGTGAAGTGGAAGGACAACTGCGGCGCAAGCGCATGGCGCATTCATCTTTTTGAGCATGTAACCGCATCGCAATACAATGACAAGGGCATTATCGATGCAGGCACCACGACGTTCGTCCTGGGCGGACTCACACC
>JAGCNZ010000005.1 GCA_017645655.1 Bacteroidaceae bacterium
GCGTTTCGTCAAGAAAGCCTCCTACGCTTGGATTCTGCTGGGCGTCTTCTGTCTGTTGGCAGGCCTGTTGGTGATGCGTTCGAAGAGCGAGTTGGTGCCTCAGGAGGACCAAGGTTTCCTGCTTGTCAACATAATGATGGCACCTGGCACTTACCTGAACGAAACGGAAGCTACGGTGCTGCAACTTGAGGACTATATCAAATCGCTCGACGAGGTAGAGACTGTAGGAGCGCTCACGGGTTACTCCATGATGGAGGACGTCACGAGCACAAACTACGCCACGCTCATGGTTCGCCTCAAGAATTGGAGCGAACGTGCTTTCTTCAGCATTGCCGACATACAGAAAGACATCAGCGACTGGGCAACAATCAACCTGCCGCAAGCCGACGTCACAGCTTTCCAGATGCCTCAGATTCCAGGTTACGGCAACGGCTCCGACATCAGCTTCAGCCTGCAAGACCTTTCGCGCAGTGCCGACAAGCATGAGTTTGTGGCTATGGGCGAGAAGTTCGTGGAGAAGCTTGCACAAAGGCCAGAGACAGAGTTTGCATCCTCCACCTACTCCACCGACTACCCCAAGTACAGGCTCGATGTCGATGAGATTGCCTGCAAGCGCATGGGCATCTCTCCAAAGACCGTTCTGCAGACCATCGGCACTTTCCTTGCAGGAGACTACATCGGCTCATACGTACAATATAATAATGTATATCGCGTGATGGTGCAGGCAGGCAAGGAGTATCGTATGTCCGAGGCAACACTCAACAGCATCTTCGTGCCTGTAGGCGACCACATGGTACCTGTCTCACAGTTTGTTTCGATGCGTCTCGACACGGGTTCTGCCATGGACCTCCACTTCAATCTCTTCCCCTCCTACCCCGTCAGCACGCTCCCCGCGCCAGGATACACCAGCGACGATGTGCGCAAGGCTGTCGAGGAGGTGAAGCAAGAGGTGTTCCCCGAGACATTCGGCTACGAGTATTCAGGCATGGCTCGCGAGGAAGCAGACAATGCCAACTCCAACGAGACGCTGCTCATCTATGGCATCTGCATGCTGCTCATCTACCTCATCATGGCGTGCCTCTACGACTCCCTCTTCATTCCATGGGCTGTCATGCTTTCCATTCCCTTTGCCCTGTTCGGCGCTTACCTCTTCATCATTCCGATGGAGTCGATGGGCGTGGGAGCCAACGTCTATGTGCAGACGGGTATCATCATGATGATTGGCTTGGTGGCAAAGACTGCCATCCTCATTACTGAGTTCGCCGTGCAGAAACGAAAGGAGGGCATGAGCATTCTTGATGCTGCCATAGGAGCCTGTCAGGACCGCTTGCGTCCAATCCTGATGACAGTACTTACCATGATTCTTGGCATGCTTCCTTTGGCCGTTGGCAGCGGAGCAGGAGCCGTAGGCAACCGTTCTTTGGCACTTGCCGTTATCGGCGGCATGACGATAGGCACCGTAGCCCTGCTGTTTGTCACGCCTGCATTCTATATGGTGTTCCAGAAACTGCACGAGAAACTAACTCCCGAGAAAGATGACGAATAAAGCGAAGATATGCTTGATGGCTGGTGTGATGATGTTCTCCAGCTGTTCACTCTACCAGAAATACGAAGCAAACAACACGGTGCCGGCAGACATCATGGGCGATGCCGTCCAGCCTGGCGATACCGTCAGCCTTGGAGCTTTGGGATGGCGTCAATTGTTTACAGACCCTTTGCTGCAGGAACTCATCGAGAAGGCTTTGCAGAACAACACCGACTTGAAGCTGGCACAGCTGACTGTTGAGCAGGCACAGAACGACCTTGTCTCTGCCAAGTTGGGTGTTTTGCCTACCTTTACGTTCGAGCCTTCAGGAGCCCTCACCCACTTCAACGGAATGGCGACCCGTTCGTACATCGTTCCTCTCAAAGCTTCATGGCAACTCAACATCTTCGGACAGGTGACAAGCAAAAAGCGCCAGGCAAAAGCTCGCCTGCAAATGCAGGAAGATTACAGGCAAGCGGTACAAACAAGTCTGGCAGCCAATGTTGCCAGCACATACTATAATTTAGTCATGCTCGACCGCGAATTGCAGATTCTGCAGGAAACGCAGGTCGTTTGGGAAGAGTCGCTCGAAGCCATGCGTGTGCTCTTCGAAGCAGGTCTGTATATGAGCCCGGCAGTCTATCAGATGGAGGCTTATCTGGCTGGCGTTCAGTCAGGCATTGTGGACGTACAGGAAACGATACTCACCACAGAAGCCGCGTTGTGTCTGATGCTCTCGGAACAGCCGCATCACATTGAGCGTTCGCAGTATGAAAAGTTTGTGATGCCTTCTGAACTCCACGTTGGTTTGCCGCTGCGTTTGCTCGAAGCAAGGCCCGATGTACGTCAAGCTGCTCGGGGCATAGAGGTCGCCTACTACGATGTCCAACAGGCGCGTCAGGCTTTCTATCCAGACCTCACGATAAGTGCCACGCTTGGGTGGAGCAATGGCGAAGGAGCGGTCAATCCCTCGGAGTTCCTGGCACAGGCAGTCGCCTCGCTCGTTCAGCCGCTCTTCATGCAAGGCAGTCTGAAAGCACGTCACAAGAATGCCAAAATTGATCAGGAGAAAGCCCGCCTGCAGTTCGTTCAGACATTGCTTAATGCCGGAAACGAGGTTTACCGCCAGATGCACATCTGCAAGAAGACAGAACAGAAGGCTGCTTATCTGACTTCCACCGTCAACTCCCTGCACGAAGCCTACAAAGGCACGCGAGAGCTGATGAACAATGGCACGAACACCTACGTCGAGGTACTGAGGGCACAAGAAGACCTGCTCACGGCACAGATTAAGGAGGTAGAGAACCACTACGAAGGCATCCAGGCCCTCATCAACCTCTACACGGCTCTGGGAGGTTTCTGACAAAAAAGGCGAGGGCTCTCACTACAGAAAGCCCTCGTCGCTATTGATATCCTTAGACTTGCTTATTTGTGCAGTTCTTTTCTGCCACCCTTGATGAAGATTCCGTTCTTTGCTTTGCCTACGCGCTGGCCGGCAAGGTTGTAGATGGCCTCTTCGTTAAGGTTTTCGTTAGCGTTAAGGTTGACTCCCGTCGGGTCGTCCGTTATCATCACATTGCCCGTCACGCCGACATTGTAATAAGCTGTTGCCGCTGTGTTGACGAGAAGTGACTCGCCAACGGTCTCTATTGTGCATTCCCCGGTAGGAGCATCGATGTCGGCCTTCACGCTGATGCTGAGCAGCGGACCGTCCTCGCCATTGAACACGACACCCTCGATGGAACTGATCAGCACCTTGAGATTGCCATTTTCAAGGACGTTGGTAAGCACTTCATGCTGAGTGGAACGGTTGCGATAGAGCGTGACAGCAGGGTCTCCACTCTCGTTCAAAACTGCAGAAAGGCCTTCTGGAAACTGTATTTCAGCCTCCAGGCAAGTCAAGTCAGCTGACGTATTTCTCATACGCATCTCGATGTTTGTCGATGTACCGGGCATCAGCATGGCATCGCAGAAATACAACGTATTGTCCTGAGCCACAGCCGTACCACAAGCCAATGCTGCCAACAGGAGAATATAGATTTTCTTCATACGTTTTCGTCTATTACATTACATATTGCCTTGCAAAGATATGATTTTTTGTGAAAGCATCAAAAAAAAGTGACGAAAAGTTTTCCCAACCTCCACATCTTTGCCTCTTTCAGGCAAGAACGGCAGCCACAGCAGCAGACTTTCCACGCTTTTTTTGCAAATTTAGCGTGCTTAATCGGGAAACTCAACGTGCTTCATTGGGAAACTCAACGTGTTAAGTTGGGAGATTTCACACGTGATGTTGATTTTTAGCGGCCGCCAAAAGAATTCACGGCGCCCGCCAAAAGAAACCGTAGCGCTCGCCAAAAATATTCACAGCGGCCGCTACGAACCGATTTTCATATATACGAAAGGAGGAGAGCAGCGTTTGCCGTTCTCCTCCTTAGTTTGATTGTAAATCTCGAATTACTTTACTTTGAGTTGCGCTCGAGGTCGCTCGGAAGTGCAAACAGAAGTTTTCACTCCGCTCACTTATTCGCAACCTTGGCAACAACTGCCTTGAAAGCATCGGGGTAGTTGACTGCGAGGTCAGCGAGCACCTTGCGGTTGATTTCGATGCCGGCCTTGTGCAGCAGACCCATCAGCTGGCTATAGCTGAGGCCCTCCATGCGGGCAGCGGCATTGATACGCTGAATCCAAAGAGCGCGGAAGTTGCGCTTCTTCGTACGACGGTCGCGGTAAGCATAGGTAAGACCCTTCTCCCAAGTGTTCTTGGCAACGGTCCATAC
>JAGCNZ010000044.1 GCA_017645655.1 Bacteroidaceae bacterium
AATCCAAAGAGCGCGGAAGTTGCGCTTCTTGGTACGACGGTCGCGGTAAGCATAGGTGAGACCCTTCTCCCAAGTGTTCTTGGCAACGGTCCAAACATTCTTACGGGCACCGAAGTAACCTCTGGTCAGACCCAGAATTTTCTTTCTCTTAGCTCTTGAAGCTACATGATTTACTGATCTTGGCATAATTTTGTTTCTTTTTGAATGTTAGCGCCAAAGCATTTACCATTTTATCATTTACCATTTACCATTTGACAATGGACTATGAACTATGGACTTTGAACTTTGAACTTTATGTGCTAAGCATTCGGTTAATAACTAAAGTAAATTGTTTCCTGAGTTTTACAGAGGTTTAGCGGAGGCAGAAGAGGTCGCGGACCTGCTTCATGTTCGCGGTCACAACGATAGCGCTGTGATCGAGGTTGCGCTTCTGCTTCTTTGTCTTCTTCGTCAGGATGTGGCTGTGGTAGGCGTGGTGACGCTTTACCTTGCCGGTTCCGGTGAATGAGAATCTCTTCTTTGCGCCGGAGTTAGTCTTTACTTTTGGCATTTTTTTAATTTGTTAATTATTAATTATTAATTATAATGATGTGGCAACGCATATACCAGGCGTTACGCACAATCTCATTTACGATTTAATCATTTACCATTTAGCCATTTTCTCCTCCCCTCGGGCAATTGTCCGTTGGTAGCGGAGCAATTGGGGAGGGCTCTGCCCGACGGAGGGCAAAGGTCGGGAGGGAGTTCTTTTAGTCGTCGAAATCTTCTCCTTCAACCTTCGGCCCAGTGTATTCCTTGCGAGCCTTCTGCTGAGGCGCTTTCTTCTCGCGAACAGGAGCCTCAACCACTTCTTCCGTCTCCTGAGGCTTCTTGGCACCGCTCGGCTGCTTCTTCGGAGCAAGGAACATAATCATTCGCTTGCCCTCGAGCTGCGGCATCGACTCTACCTTTCCGTATTCCTCAAGGTCTTGCGCGAAGCGAAGCAACAGCACTTCGCCCTGTTCCTTGAAGAGGATACTGCGACCTTTGAAGAAGACGTAAGCCTTCACTTTGTCGCCATCGCTGAGGAAGCCTTGAGCATGCTTGAGTTTGAAGTTGTAGTCGTGGTCGTCGGTCTGAGGTCCGAAGCGAATCTCCTTGACATCCACCTTCACTTGCTTTGCCTTGATTTCCTTTTGATGCTTCTTCTGCTGGTAGATGAACTTGCTGTAGTCGATGAGTCGGCATACAGGAGGCTCTGCATTGGGAGAAATCTCTACGAGGTCGACTCCTTTCTGCTCAGCAATCTGGAGCGCTGTGGAAATAGAGACGACGGAACTTGCGATATCGTCGCCTACGATACGAACTTCGCGAACACCACGAATCTGCTCGTTGACGCGATACTGTTGTTTCAGGTTAGGTTTCTTCATTAATTATGTTTAAGCGGGTGCAAATTTAGCACTTTTCTGTCATTTTACGCACTTCTTCGACGATTTTCTTTGCAAAATCTTCATATTTCATCGTTCCTTGCTCTCCTCCACCACGTTGACGGAAGCTTACAGTACCCTCTTCCTGCTCTTTTTCGCCTACGATGAGCATGTAGGGAATGTGCTTGAGCTCGGTGTCGCGAATCTTGCGGCCAATCTTCTCGCTGCGGTCATCGATGAAAGAGCGAACGTCCTGTGTGTCGAAGTAAGCCTTCAGCTTCTCGGCATATTCCTGATACTTCTCGCTGACGGGCAGGATGGCAACCTGGTCGGGCGTGAGCCAGAGGGGGAAGTGGCCTGCTGTGTGCTCGATGAGGACTGCCACGAAGCGTTCCATCGAACCGAAAGGAGCACGGTGAATCATGACGGGACGATGCTTCTGTCCGTCCTCGCCGACATATTCCAACTGGAAGCGCTGAGGCAACTGATAGTCCACCTGAATGGTACCAAGCTGCCAACGACGACCGATGGCGTCCTTCACCATGAAGTCGAGCTTCGGACCGTAGAAAGCTGCTTCGCCCAGTTCCTGACGAGCCTTCATGCCCTTCTCGGCACAGGCATCGATGATGGACTGCTCGGCATTTGCCCAGTCTTCATCAGAGCCGATGTATTTCTCCTTGTCGTTAGGGTCGCGCAGAGAAATCTGTACCTCGACGTTCTCCTCGCTGAAATTGAAGGTCGCGAAGACGCGCTGGATGATGTCCATCACGTTGATGAACTCCTTCTTCACCTGGTCGGGACGGCAGAAGATGTGGGCGTCGTCCTGTGTGAAGCAACGAACACGCGTCAAGCCGTGCAGCTCGCCGCTCTGCTCGTAACGATACACCGTACCGAACTCAGCGCAACGGAAAGGCAGCTCCTTATAGGAACGAGGACGATTAGCAAATATCTCGCAGTGGTGCGGGCAGTTCATGGGCTTGAGCAAGTATTCCTCGCCCTCTTCCGGAGTCTGAATGGGCTGGAAGCTGTCCTTGCCGTAGTGGTCCCAGTGACCTGAAGTCTGATAAAGGTTCTTACCGCCGATGTTGGGCGTAATGACCTCCTGATAGCCATACTGCTTCTGAATCTTGCGAAGCATTTCCTGCAGACGCAGACGCAGGTCGGTGCCTTTGGGAAGCCAGATGGGAAGGCCTTTGCCCACACGCTCGCTGAACATAAAGAGTTCCATCTCCTTGCCAATCTTGCGGTGGTCGCGCTTCTTAGCCTCTTCGAGCATAACAAGGTACTCGTCGAGCATCTTCTTCTTGGGATAGGAGATGCCGTAGAGGCGCTGCATCTGGTCCTTCGTAGCGTCGCCGCGCCAAAAGGCTCCAGCGATGCTCATCAGCTTGACGGCCTTGATGATGCCCGTGCTGACGATGTGCGGACCTTTACAGAGGTCGGTGAAGTTGCCTTGTGTATATGTGCTGATGCTGCCGTCCTCAAGGTCCTGCTCGATGTGCTCGCACTTGTAGGTCTGGCCTGCAGCGCCGAACAGAGCGAGGCTATCGGCCTTGCTTATCTCCTTTCGCACAACAGGTTCGTCCTTGCGTGCAAGTTCGAGCATCTTGTCCTCGATTTCCTTGAAGTCGCCTTCGCCGATTTGTTTTCCGTCGGGAAGTAGCACATCATAGAAGAAGCCATTCTCGATGGCGGGACCAAAGCCGAACTGAATGCCAGGATAGAGTTCCTGCAGAGCTTCTGCAAGCAGGTGGGCACTCGTGTGCCAGAAAGCATGCTTGCCCTCTTCGTCCTCGAACTTATAGAGCTTGATGCTTGCATCTGCATTGATAGGACGATTGAGTTCCGTTGTCTCACCATTGATGCCGCAGGCCACAACGTCCTGAGCCAAACGAGGTGAAATACTTTGTGCTATCTCAAAACCAGTGACGCCATTCTCATACTCACGAACAGAGCCATCGGGGAAGGTTATTTTTACCATCTTGTACTTTATTTACTAATTTCGGGGTGCAAAGATAGTGCTTTTCATCAAATTACAAAAGCTTTCTTTAGAAAGAATTGCTTAATCTTGCGATTTTTTCTCTTTTGAGTACTTCTTGATAAGGTTGTAAGCAGTATAAAGTCCGTACTCACCTGCCTGAGAGAGGTCGCTCAAGCCTTGCTCTGTCTGCCCTCCCAGGATGTAAGCAACGCCTCTCCCGTAGTAAGCACTTGGGAAGTGGGAGTCGAGTTCAAGAGCACGAGTGAAGGACTTCTGAGCAGCCACATAATCAGCCAACTGCACTTGCACGCAACCGATATTGTAATACAGGAAAGGAACGTCGGGCATGAGGTCGGAAGCCTTGCTGTAGTCCTGCAGAGCCATAAGGTAGCCAAAGCGAAGGTCGGAAGCAGAAGCCGTTGTTCGCGACACTTCGAGCTGAGCATAGCGACATTGAGCACGAAGGATTAGAGCCAACGGATCAGGTCCATTCATCTGCAGGAGATGAGTCATCTCGAAGACTCCATTCTCGAAGTCACGAATATGGTAATAGTCGAGGGCACGTCGCAAATGCAGATTCCTGTCTGCAGAATTGCTGCCGGGTTGCTCTGCCTGTTCTATTTGTTCTTGCAAGGCTTCGGCAGAGGTTTGATGTGTCTCCGTCTGCTTCGCCGTCAATGGTGCTTCATTGTTTGTCAAATACAATTGTCGAGGGAAAGTATGAGCGGCATTAAGCTTCTCAAGTTCAGGACAATAAGCAACGTAAGTATTTGTCTCCGAGTCTCGTTTATAATAGGTGAGCGAATAGATAGGCTCAGGCTGCAATTCCGTCTGACGGTTCTGAACCTTGCCTCGATATTCGCTTACGTACTCGTTCTCCTCTTCATGCTCGTCTTCCTCGACAAGAGCCGCATAGTCCTCGATGTTGTGCTCGCTCTTCTTTCGCGTTCGAACTGGATGCTTCTTGCCTGCTGCCGCGTCCAGCCGGGCTTGCAGAACTTTGAACTCATCTCGCTCAGCACCATTTACGTCGCCTATCTTCCGCTTTATGGCTGCACGCTGACGATAGCCATCCCAGAACTCGGGATAGTCCTTGATGACTGCACTTATGTCGCGAATTGCTCCGTTATAGTCACCGATGTTGTCGAGCAAGAGTGCTCTATTGTACAGGGCGATGGTATTATCCGGCTCAAGACTAAGGACGAAGTTAAAGTCCTCGATAGCCAGATTGTCCTCGCCCACTTGAGCACGAAGCAGACCGCGATTGTAATGGGCAAGATAGTTGCGAGGCTCAAGGTCGAGGCAAGCATCATAATCGGACATTGCCCCTCTGAGATTGTCCTGATTGTAGCGCGCCAAAGCACGATTGACATAGAGTCCCGCCGTTCGCGGTAATTGCACGATAGCTTTGTCGAGCGAAGCCTCAGCCTCCTTGTATTCCTTTCGATTCCCTTGGAACATCGCTTTCATGCTCCATGCCTTGCCGTCATATTCATCAAGTTCGAGTGCACGATCTGCCCATTTCTCTGCCTGAACAGTATCTGTTCGGAGCAACGACACCTGTGCCTTCATCGTGTATTGCTCAGTTTCTTTCCCCCAATGACGTAGCATCACGTCGAGCGACGAGTCTGCCCTCTCGTACTCCTTCAACTCGATTTGACAGAGGACGATGTTGTGCCAAGAGTTGTGATCGAGAGGATTGATGCCGATGGCCTTCTGGTAGTCTTCCTCTGCCAAGGCATATCGGTTCTGATTGATGCGACAGAGAGCACGAAGAACATAATGGTTGAGGGCATAAGGGTTGCGCTCTACGGCATTGTTGCAATCAATTTCTGCTCCCTGATAATCCTCGAGATAGAATTTCGCCAAAGCCCTATAGAAGTAAGGTTCTCCCAACCAAGGTTTCGCATTGATGACCATGTTGAAGCGTTGAATGGCAAGCACATAGTCCTCATAATACAAAGCATTGCGTCCCATCAACAGGACGCGGTCTGTATTAATCTGAGCCGTCAAACTCAGGCTAAACACAAAGAGGATTATTGACAGGAGTCTCTTCAATAGCCTATCTCTTAACCTTGACCTTATAGTTGCAGGAGAAATTGCCTTTCCTGATGTCTTGGAGTTTGGACTTTGTGAGCTGGCGACGCAGACCTTGCAGATGGTCTGTGAAGACAACGCCGTCGAGGTGGTCGAACTCATGCTGCATGACGCGGGCCAAGTATCCAGTCACCCATTCGTCGTGCTCCTGGAACTGTTCGTCCTGATAAGTGACACGGATGCGAGTGGGGCGTTTCACCTTTTCGTGGATGCCAGGCAGACTGAGGCAACCTTCCTCCATTACTTCTTGCTCCGTCTCATCATACTCCTCGATATATGGATTGATGAAGGTCTTTATGTAGCCCTTGTACTCGGGCAAATCCTCGCTGATAACGTCGAGATTGATGACAACGAGTCTGATGGGCAGCCCCACTTGAGGTGCCGCCAAGCCGATGCCTTCGCTGCGTTCCAGCGTTTCGTACATGTTCTTGATGAGCTGCTCCAGCTCCGGATAGTCTTTGTCTATTTCTTCAGCCTCTTGACGGAGCACAGGCTGACCGAATGTGTATATAGGTAATATCATCTCTAATCCTCTAATCTCTAATCCTTCTCCCCATCCAGCCTTGCAGGATGATTGTTGCACTCACCTCATCCACGAGTGCTTTGTTTCTGCGAGCCATCTTGCCGATGCCGCTTTGCAGGATTGTTTGCTGGGCGAGGACGCTGGTATAGCGCTCGTCCCACATCTCGACGGGCACCGCAGGGAACGTCTTCTTCAGTTGTTCCACGAAAGCGAGCACTCTTGGCAAGTTCTCGCTGTCCCGCCCGTTAGTTTGCTTGGGGAGTCCCACCACGAAACGCTCCACCTGTTCCCTCGAGACGTAATCCTTCAGGAACTGCAGCAGTTTAGGCGTTTCAACGGTAGTCAGCCCTCCCGGAATAATTTGCAAAGGGTCCGTCACAGCCAAACCTGTACGACGGACCCCGTAGTCTATTGCAAGAACTCTTCCCACATTATTATATATATGACCTCTCCTCTACCCTCCCCCAAGGGGAAGGACTTAAAAGTTCCTCTTCTGGAGAGGCTATGGGTAGGCTATTTCTTATAGAGCAGCCATGCGCCGGGATATTGTCCCTCGAGCTGGTCGCGCTTCTGTGCTGCTTCGGGCTTGGTGTCGTAGCTGCAAGCAACAACGCGATAGAAGGTCTGTCCGTTCACCTGTGCCTGGGCAACGCAGCTGTTATAGCCCTGCTGAGCGAGCTTCTGCATGAGGGCCACGCCATTGCTCTTAATGGTAACAGATGCTACGACTACGCCGTACTGCTTCAGGGGACTGCCCTCTACGAAGGTAACGCTCTCGTTGCGAACCTGGACATTGCTGTAGTCAGCCACGGGAGTGGTGGTGACGGGAGTCACGGTTTGAGTGGTTACCTGCTGAACGGGAGTTGTGGTGGTGGCAGGAGCTACAGTCTGAGTCTGCTGAGCCTTTGCCTTCTCGTAAGCTTTCTTGTAAGCACTTTCCTTGCTCTTGCAAGAGGACATCATGAACACAGCGCAGACAGCAGCGCAAACATAAAGAATCTTTTTCATAAGTGGTTTTAAT
The DNA here is from genome assembly GCA_017645655.1 of Bacteroidaceae bacterium. GTDB lineage: Bacteria > Bacteroidota > Bacteroidia > Bacteroidales > Bacteroidaceae > Physcousia. The sequence goes on from JAGCNZ010000044.1 coordinate 7,029, forward strand.
ATGTTTTTGGTTACTTATTTATTCATTTTACCTCGCAAAAGTACTGCTTTTTCCTCAAAAGCACAACAAAAGAGACAGAAAAAGCCTTCTTTTCAACATTTTTTTGCATTTTTCTGCTGCAGGGAAGCGAAAAAACGCTATATTTGTGGGCAGATAACACAAAAAGTCACACTATTTATAAGTTATAAAGAAAGGAAAACTATTATGAGAGCATTTGATTTTCTGGCTACATTCATTGGCGGAGCACTTGTAGGTGCTGCCTGCGGTTTGCTTTTTGCTCCTGAAAAGGGCAGCGACCTTCGTGAAAAGATAGCAGAAGCACTGCGCAAGCGCGGCATCAAGCTCAACCGTCAGGAGATGTCCGACCTGGTCGACGAGATTGCCGAAGAGCTGCAGGCTGCCAAGGCTGAAGAATAAAGTTCACTCCCCACTCTCTCCATAGGTGAGTGCATAACGTATTATGAACTATAGCAGCAGCATTCAATCGCTCTGGACAGAAGCGAAGAACTATCTGGAGCTGCAGAAAGAGTATCTCAAGCTGGACTCTGCAGAGAAGCTGAGCGTGCTCCTCTCCGTGGTGGCCACTGCAGCCGTGTGCCTGATTCTCGCTCTGGCAGCACTCTTCTTCTTCATGATAGCCTTTGCTTTGTGGCTGGCGAAGATGGTGGGTGCGGCATGGAGCTTCACCATCGTAGGCGGAGCGATGTTGCTCTTCATCATCATTGTGCTCCTGGCTCGCAAACGCTGGATTGTGCAGCCCATCGCCCGATTCGTGGCTGGACTGTTCGTGAGCGAGGACGAAGAAATGGAGGACGAGGTATGAGCAACATTGTCAATTCTCCCGATGTGCTTGCCGCCATCCAGCAGAGGAAGCGCAAAATCAAGCGGAAAATGCAAGCTTCCCGCACACAGATGACGGACAATGTCAGTTATCTGACGGGCGGCTCTATGCCGAAGACGACCGACAGAGTGCAGAAAATCACCCGGCTGCTCATCAACGGACTCGTCCTGTATCGCGGTTTCCGCCTCTGCTCAGGCGTTGCCTCGGGCATTTATTCCTTCTTCGCACCCAGCAAGCGTCGCAGGTAAAGCGACAAAAGATACCATCAACAGCCACAGGAAAAACCGCCGAATTTGTAAAGATTTTTCCTGTCGGCACGCGATTTAAGCGCGTTTTTCTGCTCGGGTGGTACGTAGATACCCGCAAAACGCAAATTCGAGGTTTCTCCCTAATACATTGAAGTCCAACTGCTTGCAAAGCGACGTTTTCTGTCGGTGCAGCAAAACAGAACAAGAAATACGCGTTTAGGGACAAAATTTTGCGTGTTTTCTTTACAGACTTCACACAGGTAGATTTCAAACCACACGTGTGTAAATTACAAATCACACACGTGTAGTTTGCCAACGACTCACTTCAACGCCACCAAAAGCTCACGTGAAAGCCGCTTTTTATGTAAAGGATTTTTACAGATTTACCCTGTCGTGTAACACATGGGGGAACAGCGATTATGCTGTTCCCCCATGTGTTTGTTTACTTTTATTGCTTCCGTACAGGACGAACAGAGAAGCCATAAATACGTCCTTCATTGTCCTCCATCTGGCCGCTTGAGTAACTACATCCCCATATGATATCTTCACCAAGGGTGCGGGTCCAATAGAAAGAACCCCAGTCTTGGTATCCATCTGGCAAGTAGAAGCCGGCAGTTGGCAGGAAGATGCTCTTGCCGTTAATCTTGCTCGCGAATATATAGCCATAAACGCCGTTAAGAGAGTTGTATTCTGAGGTCGTATATTCTTCATTTATCAATTCCACAAACTGCTCATAGCTTGGCATCTGCCAGTCTTCGCCCCAATTGGCCGTGGCGGCATCATCCTCTGGCAAGAGTTCCGTCTGTCCGTCCGTCTGGTAAGTCAGCCATTCGCCCGTCTCATTGTCATAGAGGGAATAGTTCTCCAAGGTATATTCGTCCTTTGGCGATGTCTCGCCCCAAGCAAAGTGCAGGCCCGGCTCCCATGGGCTACTGGCACCGACGTTACATGTTGCCCAAAGCGTACCGCTTGGCAAGCCGAGGTCAACATATTCGTGCTCTTCGGGGTCTTCTCCTGCCGACCCTGTCACCGTCACCTGACACTGGGCTGACACCCCGCTGCCATCCGCAGCATAACAACGGACAAAGCCTGTGCCTTTGTAGTTGGCTGTCACCAGTCCCGTCTCGCTGACTGAGACGATTGCACTGCTCTGCCACTCCAAAGCTTTTTCGCCAGCATCCTCAGGCAAGATACTGATAGTCAGCTGGCAAGTCTGCCCGACTTCCAGTTCGATAGTCTCGGGCGTAAGCTGAATGCTCTCCACAAGTTTGCTGTACGACACACTGTCCACAGCGTTGACAAAGAACTGCGTGAACGTGCCGTTTCTCCATACCTTCATGTCGTATTGCTGCGCGAAGGTTGTCTGCAAGCCCGCCAAAAGCAGCAGGCAAAGGGTAACGATTTTCTTCATAGTTGGTTGTGTTTAATGATTGTTTAATATCTATAACGGAAGAAGCGCTGCCTCGACGGAACATGCACCGCCAAGACAACGCTTCGTATTATCTCGCAAATAAGCTATTCTTAGAGAGAGAGAGAGAGAGAGAGCATAGTTTGGGTTAATTCATCGTGTTACGCTGCAAAGGTACGACTATTCTTCCTTATCGCCAAACATTTCGGTGTTTTTTTACTTCACCATTATCTTGTAGGGCGAGGCAAAGCGAGGGTCTTGCCGCTCATAAAGCGTCTGTCGGTAGGTGGCTTCGCTGGGCTTTAGCTTGCCTTTGAAAACCTTTTTGCCGCAAAGCTTGACGGTCACAGGCTTCTTGATGTTCACCAATTCATCACTAAGGTATAAAGTCAGCCCGGAGTAATCGCAGCGAGATATCTCGATGGTGTTGCCCTCGACCTCCACATCCACTCGCTTGCCTCGCTTTAGCTCATCACGAGGTGCTTCAAGCCAATAGAAGGAAGGACGCAGGACTGCCTCTTGTTGCCAGATGATGTGCTTCGGCCAGGCCTGACGCTTATATTGCGCCATCCAAGGGACAGCCGCGGCATCTTCGCGGTCCATCCAATGCCCTTTGTCCTCCATGATGTGCGTCTCGTGGACGTAACCGTCGGGACAAACGCTTTGCAACGAGTCCATCTGAACGCCCCTCTCTCGGTCAAGCCGGTTACGATTGTAGGCAGCATCGTTCGCACCGCACCAAATCATGAATGGCGTGTTCAGCAAGTTCTCGAGGCGAACGTCGCCCGGATGACCTGCCATCATGCTTGCCGCAGCCCAATGATCTGCCATGCGAGGAGCCATTCGCCACACGCCGTCGCCTCCCGCGGAATAGCCCATTATGTAAACCTTATCGGGATTTACATCGTGATGGGCAATCATCGTACGAATCAAGACACGATACATGCTGTCGATAGGCTGCTGACACCACATGTCCCAAGCCTCGAGGGGAGAACGAGGAGCAACATAGACGCCTTCGCTTGGCCTATAAAGCCGCATCTGGTTCCGCCATTGCTGGTCGTTGACCTCAGGCGTCGTGCCGCCTCCTCCGTGCAGGCTAATCCACAGGCTTCGCCCGTCGGCAGGCTTCTCGCCATATATCGTCCACCATAGCTTCATGCTGTCGCCGTCCTGACGGATGATGCTGTCGCGAATGATGTTTGCCGTCGCAATCTTCAGGCTGTCGAGCCATTGCCTGCGTATGCTCTCGTAGTCCTGCGCCTGAACCGAAACAACAGCCAACAGGAAAAGCAAAAGAAATCGGAATCTCATCATGGAGTTTTTATTTTGAACGTACTCGATGGCTTGCCATTCTTGATGCGATTGTCTTCAACATACCATGAGCCTGAAGCGCGGCCTGCACATTGGATGGTGTATCCATCAGGTGTCTTCGTGAAGATGTAAGTGTTCCACTCAGCATCGTATGGCTTCGTGTTCTTGTTGGCCCAGAACGTGCCAATCTCGTTGATGTAGCGTCCGTCCTGTGCGTTCGTTATCTTGAAGCGGCCTGTTGCCGGCACGAGCTCGATGTTCCATAGTTGGCGCTGTGGATTGATGGTGTCCGCCTCTGCCACAAAGACAGGGAAGTCGCCGTCGCGGTCGGGCGAAGCGTTGACGTCGGTCAGGTACTTGCCGTCATACATTATATAATATATGCCGTCCTCGATGGCTTGCTGAGGGAAATACTCCAGGCCGAATGCATAACGTTTCCTGTAGTCCTTGGCAAGACGGACTGCTTCTTCATTCACCCACGGCGTGACAATCGTGCCGCTCACCACGGGTTTTGCCTTCACGACAGAGCCCTCGAAGTTGCGGCTGACAATGCTCTTTTGCTTCTCTTCGAGGCGTTGCAAGGCACGATAGTGAGCGACGAAGCCCACGCTGTCTGCCGTCTGCAAAGCCTTTTGCATTGCCGTCACTTGCAAACCTCTCTGCCCAAGCGCACGCATCGCCTCCACCCACGGCCCAATCTCCCTGAGCATTTCGGGCTGGGAAAGGCTGTCGGCAAGCAGAGCATCTGCCTCCGTCACAAGACGAGAGAAGTATTGTTCGTTGGGAACCTTGCCGAACTCAGGACTTTCACCCTCGCGACGAAGGCCGTGAGCCGTCTTGCCAAGGTCGATATTGTTCTCGCAGAAGAAGCGGAAAGCATCCTTGCTTGTCGGCATCAACTCGTCGAGGGCTTGCTCCCAAGACTTCTCTGCATCGTATGCTGGCATGTTCCAACAATAGTCAGCGATGCTGTAAAGTGAGACTTTGGATGCTTCGGCATACTCCATCGGATTGCTGCAGAAGCCCGACACAAGGTCGGCGATGTCGAGTCCATTGCCGTAGGTCTTGCCCATAAGCAGGCGGCTCTGACAATAATCGTTGACCGGATAGTTGAGCCATATGAACGCCTTGCGCTTGATTTGCGCGTTAATCCATTCCATATCCTCGCGTTGAATCATGTCGACCACCGAGTTGCCCGTCCACATGATGCGCACTTCCGGATACATCTCCGTGCCGAGGATGGAGAGATAGCTGCCGCCGCTCCATGCTTTGTTGTACTGCGTGGGACAGATGATGAGGGGTTCCACGTCCTTGTGTTTGCGGACGAAGTTGTCGGTCAGGTAGTTCATCAGCCCTGCCTGCTTCTCTGCCTTCGCGCCCTCGCCGCCGATGTCGTCGAAGAAGACTGCAAAAGTGCGGATGCCAAGGGCGTACATGATGTTCAGTTTGTTCACGACGGCCAGGCTGTCCTGCAGGTTCCATTTGATGTCGCCACCGGGATGAATCGCCCATACGAACTGGACACGATTGCGATGTGCAGCCTCGACGAGTTCTTTCAGCTTTGCAGCCTCAGCCTCGGGATATGGGTCGCGCCAATGTGCACGATGATAGGGATCGTCCTTCGGTCCGTAGACATAGATGTTGAGCCTGTGCTTCCCATAGAACTCGAACTGCCTCAAGCGGTCCTCGTGGCTCCAAGGATTGCCATAGAAGCCCTCGATGACGCCTCTGCAACTGACGCTGGGCCAGTCACGAATCTCGAAGCCATCCCCTCCTATCGAACGGACCTCCTTGAATTTTGAAGCTGTTAATTTAGAATTTTGAAGTTGTTCAAGTGCCTGCTCTCCATAGAACGTTCCGCTTGCATCCCTGCCAGCCACGACGATTTCCCTTGGCGTGACCTTCAGGTAATAACTCTCGGCCTGCTGCGGAATCATCTTTCGATAGGCCCTTACAGACTTGTCACCAAAGGTTCCTATCACTTTCCTCGTCTCGGCAGAGCTACAAAGACAAGTCGCCATCAGCAGTAAAAAAAAGAAACTCCTCTTCATGGTATAAGAACATAAACTATTAAATCCTAATATGAACTGCCGTCAGCCCATGCGGGATATCTTTTGCAAGGCAGGCTCGTCGAGAATCTTTATCTTTCGTCCGTCGAGGGTAATGAGTCCTTCCTGGACAAATACGCTCAAGGTTCGGATGGCGTTGCTGGTCGTCATGTTGCTCAGGTTCGCCATATCCTCGCGGCTGGGATAGACGGTAAGCGTCTTGCCGTCCTCGTCCGTACCATAACTTTCCTTGAGGAACAGGATGCTCTCTGCCAGGCGACCTCTGATGTGCTTCTGCGTGAGGTTAACCGTCCGGGCATCACTCCTGCCCAAAGCCACAGCCAGTCGATGCATGAAGAACCACGCCAACTGAGGATTGCGCGTGATGAGCTGGCGAACCAAGTCTATCGGAATGCTGGCAATGACGGAAGACTCGAATGCCGCAGCCGCAGTCACATAGTTCTCTTCGGCAAAGGCAGCGCGATAGCCAAAGTACTCCACAGCATTTATCACCCTCACGATCTGAGCCCTTCCGCCAACACCATCTTTGTATATCTTCACCTTACCGCTGAGCAGGCAAAGCAGATGCGAAGGCACATCTCCCTCGCTGTAGATAGGTTCGTTCTTGCGATAAGCGCGTACCTCCATCACGTCGAGTACCTGTTCGCGCTCCTCCATGGTCAACACCCTGCTCATTTCGGGCAATTTCCCAAACACATCTTCCTTTTTAGTCATTATTATAAGTTTTTCTGCACAAAGATACATCTTTTAGTGTTTATAGTCAAGTGTTTTTGTGTTAAAAAACATCTTTTGCCGTTTTATTTGCATTTCGCTGATGAAAAAGACGAGGAAATGTTTCTGCAATTGGAGGAAATTGCGTAATTTTACGGACAATCTTTAAACATTAAACACTAAACTCTAAACTTTATATGAGTTATTTACGTTTTGATAAGACGCTGATGACTAACTTGCGGGACTCGCTGCCTAAGGAGGTGTTGCGCTCGAATCGCTCGGGAGCATACAGTTGCACGACTATCGTGGATTGCAATACACGCAAATACCATGGTCTGCTTGTCGTGCCTGTGCCTGAGCTGGACGACGAGAACCACGTCCTGCTGTCGAGCCTCGACGCGACTGTCATTCAGCATGGTGCCGAGTTCAATCTCGGCCTCCATAAGTACAACGGAGACAACTTCAGTCCTCGCGGCCACAAGTACATCCGCGAGTTCGACTCTCTCCAAGTTCCCACGACGATTTATCGTGTAGGAGGTGTCATCTTGAAGCGCGAGATGATGTTCCAGCACTTCGAGAACCGCATTATTATCCGCTACACGCTGGTGGATGCTCACTCCGAGACGACACTTCGCCTGCAACCATTCCTGGCCTTCCGTAGCGTACGAGAGTTCACACACGAGAATGCTGGCGTGAATCGTCACTACGACATCGTGCAGAACGGTATCTCGACATGCATGTATCGTGGCTATCCGACGCTCTTCATGCAGATTAACAAAGAGAACGAGTTCGTGTTCCGTCCCGACTGGTACAGAGGTTTGGAATATCCGAAGGAGCAGGAGCGCGGCTATGCTTCGACCGAGGATCTCTATGTGCCCGGCTACTTCGAGTTTAGCATCTCGAAGGGCGAGAGCGTGGTCTTTGCCGCTGGCCTCGAGGAA
>JAGCNZ010000045.1 GCA_017645655.1 Bacteroidaceae bacterium
CAACTGGAGCTACTACCAGCCTGCATCGGAACTGCCTACAGGCTATCCCGACCAACTGCATTCTGCTTTCCCACGTAATGTGAAGATAACGTACTATGGCAACGGCAATACTGTCAGCACAAGCAACGATGCAAATCCTGGAAACAATACATTTACAGCCTCAACGAACAATAGCGTGAAGGTCGGCATTGATGCACCCGAACATACCTTTATATATTATAAGACGCTGGAGCGCGACGCCAATGACCGCTTCCCATATGAACTGATACCTAACCCGTTCTCCGTAAGGCCGACCTATGGCTCAGGCGATACTCGCTGGCGAGGTTTCTACAGGTGGCGCATCAAGAGCATTACGGGCGGTTCTGTCCATGATGCAGGAGGCACGGCTCTTGGTGTAGGCTCAATGCTCGATGCAGAGACCACATATTACTTCCAGCCGACAGACAACGCTCAGAACAATGCCAACAACGCGACATCGATGGAGATAGAGTTGGAAGCCCTCTGGGCAAGAATGTATGTAGGCGGTGGATATCAGGCCAGCGTTGGCTATGAACGCAACTTCGTCGTCGGCGGTGCTGCAGTCAATTATCCTGCCACTTATAGTGCCATCTATCCGAATGGCACCACCAATGGGACGACTGCAGCCACAATGGCTAACATAACCACCTACAGCGCAGGTACCCGAACTTTGAGCTACGACACTAAGTTTGAATATATTAACTTGACTGGCGGTGGTACCTTTACAGCTAACAACCATTACCTCTGCTTCGGCCGCGGCATCAGCGCCGCCAACAATGCAGGTACCATTCAGGGTATCAATGCTACCGCCACAGATTTGAACTACACCCTACGCGTGGAGAGCGGACAATTCTCTGCTTTCTCTTTTGTGCGCAGCAGTTCTACTACCGTTAGTGGCAGATATATGGTGAAAAGTATCCTTGGCTGCGACTATGACCGAGCTACAAATACGAACAACAAGTTATCAATTTCAGCTGGGTCTTCTATGTTCTTCTCTCAAAGTGTTACCTTTGGAGGTAATGCCAACAAAGATGTAAAAACATTTGAAGGCTATGTGAAAAGCGGCTCCATTCAGAGAAATTATTGGGACGGAACGGGCAATGCAGAATACCAGCAGACATTCTATTGCGGGCAAAACTCGTCAGGAAACACTTATCCTGGAATGCGCTACCTTACCATCGAAGGTGGAGAAATGGGTAGTGTCTGTGGCGGTCGCGGCGTAGGTGGCGAGAGTACTACTTACATGACTCCCGATGTATTAACTTTCATCCTGAGAGTCAAGGGTGGTCTTATACATGGAAGTGTGTATGGCGGTGCAGCCGATAACCCATCTATCGGTAGTCGCAGGTTTATCATCACTGGTGGAGAAATACAAGGATGGATAGCAGGTGGTTGTAATGGTACAGGTGGTACCTCTGGTACAGGTGCAACCAACGGAAATAGCTATATCTATGTTGGTGGTGACGTTATAGTCGGTGGCACTGATCCCACCACAGTGAATGGTACGGAGGGCGGCCAAGTCTTTGGTGCCGGCCGAGGCATTTCAGGTCGTCTCTCCGCCGTGAACAACTCTCATGTTGTTGTTGCAGATGAGGCAACAGTTTCAAATGCAAGTAGCGGAAGCGGCTATGTTTATGGCGGTAGCTATAACGGAAACATTGCAACGACATCAAATGTCTATATTATTGGAGGCACAGTAGTTGGTAAGGCGTTTGGCGGTTCCTATGGTAATGGTAACAGCGGTGACATTCCTACTGCTAACATTACGGTGAATGGTGGTTTGGTTACCAATGGTGTTTATGGTGGTAGTAATAGCACCGGCACTGTAGGCAACGTTACCATGCACATTGATGGCGGCACCGTTGGCGATGGTGGTGAGGGTGATGGCATATTCGGTGGTGGCTATGGTCAGTCGACTGTTATCTCAGGCAATGTAGATCTGACACTTGGTACAACAACACAGACCGCTCCTGGCGTCACTGTTTATGGCGATGTCTATGGCGGTTCGGCATTAGGAACTGTTAACACCAATGCCTCAAACCATACTAATGTTACCCTGAACAAGGGCATCATCAATGGCTCGCTCTATGGCGGTGGTCTGGGTGCTACTGGTACAGCTGCCAATGTCAATGGCCCGGTTTTGGTAACTGTCAATGGCGGCACAGTCAACACGACATCGGCCGACGGCTCTGGTGCTGTCTATGGTTGTAACAACATCAATGGCGCGCCGCAGAGTACTGTTGCGGTCATCATCAACGGCACTGACCCTGCTCCCAGCGAAGGTGCTTATGCGCTGGATGCCGTCTATGGTGGTGGCAACCGTGCCAGCTATGCTGCAGGCACGCCGACTGTGACAGTGAACAACTGCGACAACAGCATTGCTTATGTATATGGCGGAGGCAATGCGGCACACATCACCAACGGCAATACCGACGTGACGATTTACGGCGGCAACAAGATAGGCAATGTCTTTGGCGGCGGCAATGGACAGGTTGAGGCTGCCAACATATCGGGCGATACCAGCGTGAAGATTCATGGTGGCACCATTGGTAATGTGTTCGGTGGTTCCAACACTCAGGGCACCATCGGTGGCACTATCAGTGTCCTTGTCAACAAGGAAGGCACTTGTGCCATGCACATCGACGAGGTTTATGGTGGCGGTAACAAAGCTCCCAGCAATGCCGGCCAAGTCACTGTCGTCTGCACGGGCGATGAGGGCGAAGGCATTGGCGACGTCTATGGCGGTGCAAGAGCTGCCGACGTCACAGGTGACATTACGCTCGACATCTCTGGCGGCAGCATCGAACGCCTCTTTGGTGGCAACAACGTCAGTGGCGGCATCAGCGGCGACATTGTGATAAATATTGATTGGGACGAACCTTCGTCTTGTGGAAAGAACTACCTGGGCTATGTCTATGGCGCAGGCAACAAGGCCGACTATGCAGGTGGTCCTGTGGTGAATATCAAGAACGGCACGATAAGCCACGATGCCTTTGGCGGCGGCTTGGAGGCAGCCGTGGGAGGCAGTGTGGAGGTCAACATGCTTGGAGGCTCAGTCCTCGGTGCCCTCTACGGCGGCGGCGCACTTGCACATACCAATACCAACGGCGGAACCACGACGGTCAATCTGGTTGGCGGCACCGTGAATGATGTCTATGGCGGTGGCTTGGGTCAGAAGAATGGCTTCTTCGGTGCTACTGAAGACATCGAGGCCTACGTCTATGGCGATGTCTCGGTGATATTGAATGGCAGCAGCACAACGGGCGCTACCAACGACTGCAAGGTGACGGGCCGCATCTTCGGCTGCAACAACCTGAACGGTTCGCCGAAGGGGCATGTCCTGGTTCATGTCTATAAGACTGTAGGCTACGACGACGACCATAAGAAGTCTACTAACAAGGACAACACCACATACGATGTGGCAGCAGTCTATGGCGGCGGCAACATGGCTGCCTATGTGCCCAACAATCCCGCAACAACTACGGAGGCTACCGAAGTCATCATCGATGGCTGCGACGACAGCAGCATCCAGTATGTCTATGGCGGCGGTAATGCTGCCTCAGTGCCTGCCACAAATGTCACTGTCAACGGTTCCTACGAGATAGGCAACATCTTTGGTGGCGGTAATGGTAAGGACAAACTGTTCAACGGAACAGACTGGGTGGACAACGATGGTGCCAATGTGGGCTACTATGCCGACGGCACAACTGCGTACGGCACGGGCGAGGCGCTTGTGAATGCATTCGGCGGCACGTTGCACTATGTCTTCGGCGGCAGTAACACGCTGGGCAATGTGCGCACGGAGGCTGTTGCATACCTTGACGAGAAGTTCCTTCCAAGCTGTCCGTTGATTATCGACGAGGTCTATGGCGGCGGCAACGAGGCTCCCATGTCAGGCGACATTCAGATTAAGCTGGGTTGTATCACCAGTCTGAGCGAGATATACGGCGGTGCCCGTCTGGCTAATGTGGGTAGCGCCGATAAGAATTGCGATGTGGTGCTGAACATCACGAGCGGCCACTTCGACCGTGTGTTCGGCGGCAACAACATCGACGGCATCATCTATGGCTCTATCACGGTTAACATCGAGGAGACAGGCTGTCACCCCATCACCATCGGCGAACTCTACGGCTGCGGCAACCAGGCACCCTATACCACTCCTGCCGGCAAGGCTGACCCCACTATCAACGTGAAGTCCTTCACCAGCATCGGTCGCATCTTCGGCGGCGGACTGGGAGCAGGTGCTGTTGTGACAGGCAATCCTACGATAAACATCAACGAGACACTGGGCGATAATGCTCTGCAGACATCTGACTATGCCGGCACGACACGCACGCTGACCGACGGCTCCACAGTCGACCTGCCTGCTCACACGTCGGGTGAAATGGGCGTCATAGGCTCAGTCTTCGGCGGCGGCAATGCGGCAGAGGTGAAAGGTAATACGATGGTGAACATCGGCACGCTTACGACGGTTGACTACGTGACAATGTCAGAAGGCGAGACGACACCGCGTACGGGCCTTGCCGTCAAGGGTGTCGACATCATTGGCAACGTCTTCGGCGGCGGCAACGAAGCTGAGGTGACAGGCAGCACCAACGTCGTTGTAGGAAAAGAATAATACCTCTCTCAAAAACTTCACACGTGATAAACGCAAATATCACACGTGATAAACGCAAATATCACACGTAATAATTAAAATATTACACGTGATAATTAAAATATTACACGTGATAATTACAAACATCACACGTGAAGTTTGAGAAGCCAGCCTGCCGAGTCTGACCATGCCTCACGTGTTCTTCTATATTGAAAGTCGGCAGGAGAGGTGACATCTCAGGAAAGAACTACCGGTTCAAGTAGCCAGTAAATACCAAACAAAAAGCCGTGCAACTCGCCAGAGCTGCACGGCTTTTCTATCTGTAGCTTTAATATTACTTCACCTCCTCGAAGTCGGCGTCCTGGACGTCGTCGGTAGGACCTTGCTGATTGCCGGTGTTGCCTGCATTCATATCAGGACCGGGCTGAGGACCTGCCTGCTGCTGGGCTTGATACATCTTGCCTGCAGCGGTCTGGAGTTCGTTCATGGCTGTGTCGATGGCTGCAAGGTCTTGTGCCTGATGAGCAGTCTTCAGCTTTGCAACTGCAGCTTCGACTTCGCTCTTCACATCGGCAGGAATCTTGTCGCCGCTTTCCTTCAGCATGTTCTCGGTCTGGAAGATCATCGAGTCAGCCTGATTGAGCTTATCGACTTTCTCGCGTTCCTTCTTGTCGGCTTCAGCGTTGGCTTCTGCCTCAGCCTTCATGCGCTCGATTTCTTCCTTGCTCAGGCCGCTGGATGCAGTTATCGTGATGTGCTGCTCCTTGCCTGTAGCCTTATCCTTCGCGCTGACGTTGAGGATACCTTAGGCATCGATGTCGACTGTCACCTCAATCTGAGGCACGCCACGACGAGCGGGTGCGATGCCGTCGAGATTGAACTGGCCGACGCTCTTGTTCTGGCTTGCCATAGGACGTTCGCCCTGAAGGACGTGGATGGTAACAGCCGTCTGGTTGTCGGCTGCGGTAGAGAAGATTTCGCTCTTCTTGCAAGGGATGGTCGAGTTGGCTTCGATGAGCCGAGTCATCACGCCGCCCATCGTTTCGATACCCATTGACAGAGGTGTTACGTCGAGCAGTACGATGTCGCTCTTATCACCTGTCAGGACGGCGCCCTGAATGCTTGCACCGATAGCCACAACCTCGTCGGGGTTTACGCCCTTGCTGGGCTCTTTGCCGAAGAAGTCAGCCACGAGTTTCTGCACGGCAGGGATTCGGCTGGAACCACCCACGAGGATGACCTCGTTGATGTCGCTGTTGCTGAGGCCTGCGTCCTGCATAGCCTTCTGGCAAGGCACCTTACATGCCTGGATGAGGCTGTCGGCGAGCTGCTCGAACTTAGCACGCGTGAGGCTCTTTACAAGGTGTTTGGGCACACCGCCTACTGCTGTGATGTAGGGCAGATTGATTTCTGTTGTGGTGCTGCTGGACAGTTCTATCTTAGCCTTCTCTGCTGCTTCCTTCAGTCTTTGCAGTGCCATCGGGTCTTGCTTCAAGTCGATGCCTTCTTCTGCCTTGAATTCGCTTGCCAGCCAATCGATGATAACCTGGTCGAAGTCATCGCCTCCGAGGTGTGTGTCGCCGTTAGTGCTGAGCACTTCGAACACGCCTCCGCCGAACTCGAGGATGGAGATATCGAATGTTCCACCACCCAGATCGAAGACGGCAATCTTCATGTCTTTGTTGGCTTTGTCAACACCGTAGGCCAATGCGGCTGCGGTGGGTTCGTTGACGATACGCTTCACGTCGAGACCTGCAATCTGTCCTGCTTCCTTTGTTGCCTGACGTTGTGAGTCGGAGAAGTAGGCGGGCACGGTGATGACGGCTTCCGTGACTTCCTGTCCGAGGTAGTCTTCTGCGGTTTTCTTCATCTTCTGGAGAATCATCGCGCTGATTTCCTGCGGTGTGTAGGCACGGCCGTCAATCTCGACGCGTGGTGTGTTGTTGTCGCCCTTGACTACCGAGTAAGGTACGCGCGCGATTTCCTTCTGCACCTGGTCATAGGTTTCGCCCATGAAGCGCTTGATAGAGAAGATGGTCTTCTTCGGGTTTGTGATGGCCTGACGCTTGGCAGGGTCGCCTACTTTGCGCTCGCCGCCATCGACGAATGCCACGACGGAGGGAGTGGTGCGCTTGCCTTCGCTGTTGGCGATAACTACGGGCTCGTTGCCCTCGAATACGGATACGCAGCTGTTTGTGGTACCCAAGTCAATTCCAATAATCTTTCCCATAATTGTATTTAATGTTTAGTGTTATTCGTTTTGTTTTGTTCCGTTATCTCTGCATAACGGCATAAACATCATACAAAGGGCGTGCCAAAACGTGTCATTCTGCCAGGAATATGACAAAAACTGACATCAAAATGTGCGTTGATGTCAGTTGTGGGGGCCACTATACATTATATATATATATAAAGGAAGCAGGAAGCCCGGTCTTTTCAGAGGGTGCTTCCTGCAATTACAACTATGAATACAAAGGGGTTAAACTGGCTGCGAACGAGGGGTTGGAGTGTCCGCTTGCCTTCAGCGGTGTTTGGGGTTAAGTTGGAAACTGTGCTTGTTTAACCGCGGTTTGTCGTTACGGTAGGGGTTCGCTTGTGTTTGTCGGGCGTTGACCTGCGTGGGCAGGTTTATGTCTCACGCTTACTTAACTGCGAACTTTTGTCCTTTCACTACGTAGATGCCTTGTGGCAGGCTCTTCTTTGCAGCGTTGATGTTTGTGCGGGAGAGGACGAGTGTGCCCTGAGCATTGTAGATGTCGACTGTGGCGTCGGCCTGTTCGAGTTTCTCGATGCTTGTCTCGATGTCCTGCATGCTGGTGACGTGCTTGATTTCGAGTTCAGTGGCGTCGCTTGTCTGCTGGTCCCATGTGAATCCGCAGCGTGTGGGGAGGAATGCCTTGTCGCCTTCAGTGCGGATAAGGATGCTCTCGAGGATGTAGGTGTCCTGCTGAGCGGGGATGCCGTAGCGGCCTGCCATCTGGATTGTCTCCCATGAGCTGCCGAAGGTCACTGTGTTGCCAGCGCCGTCGCTCTTGCAGATGCTCTGCAGTTCGGTGCTGATGCCGGAAGCGTTCTGTGTGTTGGCACGCAGGTTCTGCAGTGTGGGAGAGAAGATGAGGTAGGGCACACCAGCCTGGATGCCTTCGTTTGTGCAGTCGAGGAAGTACATGCAGAGGGTGTTTCCTTCCTGACGGATCATCTCGAGACGCTCCACCTGGACGTCCTTAGCGGCAGCCTGGAGCTGCTCTGCGTTGAGGCTCATGGGCAGGCAGATGGTGTTGTAGCCAGCGAGCAGGGTGCGGTTGAGGATAGTGGGCTGAGCCTGATTCTGCAGCTGCTCCACGTTGAGCGTTGTGCTGCTGGTATAGACGTACTTAGGCCTGGGCTGTGCGAAGGCACTTGTGCAAATGGTGGCAGCTGCCATCAAAAGAAGTGTAATGTGTTTCATAAGTCTATAAGTTTATGAGTTGAACAGTTATTTTTTATCGTTTTGCTCTGCAAACTTACTATTTATTTTCTGAACTGCCAATAAAAATGGCAAGTTTTTTTGTATGTTTTAGATGTTTTAAGAGTTTTTTAAGTGCAGTCAGGTTTCAGGTGCGGCAAGGCAAGTCGGAAAACACCCCGTGGCGTGATGCCAAACGACCCACGTGATAAATTCATTTTACCCACGTGATATTTGAAATATTACACGTGATATTTTGATTTTACCCACGTGATAATTTCCGGAACGGCGTGCTTAGTTCTGGATATGCACGTCTCGCTGCGGGAATGGTATCGTGATGTTGTTCTTGTTCAGGGTGTTGTAGATGATTTCCTTGACGCAGGCCGTGATGTTGAGTTTCTCTTCGACAAGCATCCAGATGCACACCTTGAGGTCGACGCTGCTTTCCCCGAAATCGCTGAAGGCCACGCTGACGGGGATGTTGGTGTCCGTGAGGGGACGTCCGTCGTCGGTCTTCTCGTGGCAGATGGGCGTGAGTGCCTCGACGAGCAACTGTCGCACCTGCTCCACGTCGGTGCCGTATGCCACTCCGACAGGCACTTTGATGAGCTCGTAGCGATGGTTGCGCGTCATGTTCTTGAAGTTCTTGCTGAACAGGGCACTATTGAGGAAAGCGATGACACTGCCGTCGTTCGTAGTGATCTGCGTGCTCTGATACGTGATGCTCTCCACGCGTCCGGCGATGCCGTCGCACTCGATGTAGTCGCCCACATGGATGCGTCCCGACATCAGACTGATGCCGTAGAAGAAGTTCTCCAATATGCTCTGCATGGCAAAGCCGAGGCCCGTTGCCAGACCAGCGCTGACGATGGTGATGCCATCCTTTGGAACGTCGAAGATAGCAAGCACGATGATGATGTAGAGACCCCAGCAGACAATGCCGATGACGTTGTGCGCCAGCGTCTTGTTGATGGCTTCGTTGTCGTCGCTGAGCTGCTTGCGATAGTGCAGGTAGAAGCTTCGCACGGCATAGTTGACGTAGCGGAAGATGAAGAAGAGCGCGGCTGCCATGCACACCAGGAAGAGCGAAATGCGGCACAGGTTAGTCTGGTTGACGATGTCGCGCGTAAAGATTTTGCGGCACAGACTCGTCATCTCGAATACCTGCGCTGCCCAGTAGATGCTCACCAGGATGGAGAGCACGGCAAGTATGGGCACGATGGTGCGGCAGAAGAGGTCGTACAACCACGTTCGGTCGATGAAATCGCCCTTTTTCACGCGTTTCATCAGAGACAGACGTCCCTCCTCGTCGTTGACATCGGTCGCGAGGTGCTTGATCAGGTAGCGTGCCTCGTACTTCTTCGTCAGGTCGTAGATGAACGTTATTGTCATGATGGCAGCCAACTGGAATGTCCACCAAATCATCACCTGCACAGCGAGCAGCGTGTAGCCTACCCAAGCAGCAAGGCAGGCGAAGAGCATGGCGGCTGTCGTGATGTGCGTATAGACCTTGTCGAGCAGCGGCAAGTACTGCCTGTGCCGCTTCGCCACGACATATTGCCAGATGGCGAAGACGAGCAGGATGGGCGGGAAGATGAGGTTGACCAGGGTGTTCGGGATGAGCACGATGCGGAACAGTATGACGATGAACGCCAGCACCATCAGCGGTGTGTAGATGATGGCAGCATGTCGCATCTGCTCGCTCTTGAGGCGCACGTACAAGCTGAGGAAGACCGCCTCAAGCAGCCAGGCAATGTTGATGATGAGTCCCGTGCCCATCTGGATGAAGTTGCGCTGCACGGAAGCCCTCACCACCATCACGATGATGGCGAAGAGTGCGATGCCAGCCACGAAGTTGAGCATGCGCCGCTTCTCCTTGAAATTCGGTCCCCGCCACTTCTTCGGCAACAGCCAGCGCAGTATGATATAACAAATGCCGAGCGAGAGTGCAAGGTAGAAGACAAGGAAGATGCTGATGAACATCACTGTCGCACCTCTCCACTCGGAGTAGAGCTGGCTGTGTCCCTCAAAAGGTTTGTACTTCATGTCGACCGTCGACTTTGCCATCATAATCTGCATCGGCAGGGTGGCAAGGATGCGGAAATAGTTGGCGCCGCCGTTTCGGAAGATGTTGTCCTGCAGCAGCTTGTACCGGCTCTGTGCGTACTTGTCGAGTTCGAGCACCTTTTCTCTCACGCTTTGATAGTAGGCGTTCTCGGCTTCGAGGCTCTCCAGGAAGTGCTGCATGTTGTTGCGTATCGTATCGGCAAACAGCAGGCAGGCGTTTCTGTCGCGCTGCTGCGCTCTCGTCAGGAAAAGCGGCTCTCCCAGTTCTTCCTCTTCGGGAATCTCGTCTTCGGTCTCTTCCAGCATCTCCATGGTTGTCTCGTCCATCGATACGCGAGCGACGAGCAAGGAGTCTTGCTTGCCTGCCAACGAATCGATGGCTTGCAGCAGGACGCTGTCGCTGGCAGTGAGGATGCTGTCCGCATCGATGACCGGCGGCATGCGCTTCAAGGAGCGGATGAGGTAGTCGGTGCGCTCGATGTCCTGCTTGATGCGGGCGATAATCTTGTCATACTGCCGCATCTTGCTGTTACGGTTGTCGAGGTCGCGCCTCAGGTTGGCCGCCTGCTGGCAGGCATACGCCATGTCGAAGGTGTTGTCGGTGGATTGGGAATAGAGCATCAGCCCTATCTGCTCGCATTGATGCATGTACCAAACCAGTTGCTGGTGTTGCTGCATGCCCTGCTGCTCGTAGCTCTGCATGAATGCCTGTTGCATCTCATAGTTGGTCTGCAACTCAGCTTTGAGCACGCCGAGCGTGCGTGCCAAGTCTTTCTCCTTGAGTACGGAGCCGACGGGCGTTATAAAGATGAGCAGCAATGCTGCCAGAAGGAAGAAACGCCTTTTCATTTACTATTTGACATTAACTGTTTATTTACGAATGAGAAGCGTCTGCATCCTCAGGATGGCATTGTACTCGTTGTCGTAGTACTCGATGCGCACGCTGTACTTCTTGCCTTTCTCGACGGAGATGGTGGCGTTGCGGGTTGTCTCTGCATGGTCGCCCCAGTCGCTGAAGAGTTCCTTGCCGTCCACGATGAGACGATAAGCGTCATCGCCCGTCATGATGAACATCACGTCGCCCGACTCAGGAGCGGTAAAGGTGCTCTCTGCCGTCATGCTCCAATAGTTCTCGGGAATGCCTTCTGTAGGACTGCCGCCGATGAAGAAATCAAGCTTCTCCAAGTGACCTGTTGCCTTTGCCTCGCCTTCGAGCTTCTTGCCCAGGAAGTAGCGGAGGTCGAACCCAGTGCCTGCTGCAGTGCTGTATGCCTCGGGAGAAACCTCGGCGAGCATCTTTCCGTCTTCGCCCACCTGACGCAGGAAGCGGTCGAAATTCTCGTTCTTGCCCATCTGCTCGACAAGCACGACGGGCAACTTCTTATAGAACTGATGGAAGCGGTCGAGTGTCTCATCTTGCCTCTCGGGATGATAGGAGAGGCGCAGCGGCGTGGCTTCGAGGAAGCCGAAACCTTCCGTGTAGACCATGCCGGCATCGTGCTGCTTGAAGTCCTGCACGGCATTCTGGATGCGATGGAATTGTCCCTTCTCACCATCTGCCACGGCATAATAGGCTGAGGGGAACGTCACGTCAATGGTCGCGCCCTTGCTGCAGTCGATGCTTCCCATGGCGATGCTTGTCTCGAGGTTCAAGCCGTCGTAGGTGAAGGCGACCTTCTTGCCATCGACACTCACGGACTGAGGTGCCTTCTGGCAAGGCAGTGCAAGTGTGTAGTCACGGCGTGCCGGCATGTCCTTGTAGTTTCCCTTTCGCTGACCAATCGTGACTGTGAGGCGTTCGCTGTCGCGTCGATAGGAGAGGAGCGTGGTGGCGTATTCGTCGACGTATTTCTTGTCTTCGCCATTATCCTCGTAAAGCGTGAACTCATCCTTGTCGCCACCAGGGAAGACGCGAACGATGATGGGCTGTTCCGTACCGCTCAGGTTCTTGACTTTGCCGTAGTAGGGAATGATGCTGCCTGCCTTGACATAGACAGGATACTCGTCCATCGAGAATTGTCGCTCGATGCTTTGTCCGCCTTTAAGCATTGTGCCGGTCTCATACTCCAGCCATTGTCCTTTGGGTAGCCAGGCCTTTACTGTTGCCAGACCGCTCTCCTTGTTGACCGCCTCAGTGACTGGAGCGATGAGCATCTTGTCGCCAAACATGTATTGCTCCTTCATCTCGTATGCTTCCTTTGCCTCAGGATAGTCGTAATACATAGG
Source organism: Bacteroidaceae bacterium (assembly GCA_017645655.1). Lineage (GTDB taxonomy): Bacteria > Bacteroidota > Bacteroidia > Bacteroidales > Bacteroidaceae > Physcousia. The sequence continues at coordinate 12,354 of JAGCNZ010000045.1, forward strand.
ACGGCAGAGCGAGATACCGGTCTCGTAGTCCTGGCGTGCCATAGTATATATATAAGGTACAAGGGCATAGCGTCCGTTGATGACATTTGTGAGACGACGTTGCGTCACCTGATCAAATGCCCACGGCTCTTTATTCAGGCTGGGATCTTTTGCGCTATGGCTGCGTATGATAGGCAGATATTGTCCCATCTGCATGGCGCGAGTGTAGAGCTCAGGCTCAACTCCCATGCCGTATCTCTTGACCTGGTGTCCGCCGATGTCATGGCTCCAGTAACCATAGAGCACGTTGGATGCCGTGCTGTTGAAGTAGGGTAGGAAGCGCAGGCTTTCCCATGTGATGTAGGAGTCTCCCGAGAAGCCTATCTGATAGCGATGATTGCCGAGACCTCCCCAGCGGTGATAGAGCAAGGGACGCTTCGTGCCGTTCAGCTCCATATCCGTAAACCAAATGTAGTTGCACCAGAATACATTGTCGAGGTTTTTCAGGGTGCGGTCTTTCTCCCATTGCTGCCAGTCGAGCCACCAGAAGTCGACGCCTTCGTCGATATATGGGTGCAGATATGTGTCGAACAATGCCTTGACATAGCGTTTATTGCTGCCTTGCCATTCGACGGTCTTGCCGTTCTCAATGCCGGCACGTCTGATGAACTCCTGATACTTCTTTTCATAGGGACGAACGCCGTCGGCAGGGTGAAGGTTCATAGTAGTCTTGACGCCTTGATCGTCGAGATAGGCGAGGAACTTCTTGTAGTCAGGGAAGAGTCGCTCGTTCCAGTCCCATCCTGTCCATCCACCACCTGCTTGCTCACTTATCGGGTGCCAGTCCATGTCGATAACCAACACGTCGAGCGGCAAGTCGAGGCGCTGGAAGTTGCCGATGAGGTCACGCAGGTCTTTGTCGCTATAACTCCAGTAGCGGCTCCACCAATAGCCAAAGGTGTAGCGAGGTGGCAGAGGAACTTTGCCGGCGAATTTTGTGAAGCTCTTCAACGCGCCCTTGTAGTCATGACCATATGCCATGAAGTACCAGTCCTGTGCACCTTCGGCACTACTGCGCTCCTTGACCCAATCCCAGTCTTGTGCCCCGTCGAAGAGGTAGTTCTTTGAGTCGTCGATGAGCGTCCAGCCATCAGTGGCGAGCAGACCGTCCTCGAGAGGCATGGCGTGCTTAGGATTGCTGTACTGATAGGTGTCGCCGTCGTAGCCGTCGAGTGTGCGATAAGTTCCTTTCAGGTTGCCTTTCTGCTTTGTGCCAGGCGTCCAGGTGAATGGAATGCCGAGAGCTTTGGCAGAAGTGATGGTGAGGTTGTTTGCACTCAGTGGTGCACCATCTTTCTTGTATGTGAGTTTGAACTTGCTGGTTGTGATGACTACTTTGCTGCCACTCGTTGAGGCTTTGTGCGGCACGCTACCATACTCGCGAATGACCGCGACGAAACTTTTCTCGTCTACAAACTTCCCGTCGGGAGCATATTCGAGGCGTATTGTCCCCTCATCGATGAGGGTGAAGCGAACATGAGCATCGCGATAGACTTCTCCTGCCAGTGTTGTGCTTGGCATGATGGCAAGAGCGAGAAGGGCTGTTGCCAGACAGAGGATATTAGATTTCATAGTAGGTTATTTGATGAATATCTTTTTGTTGTCCTTGATGTAAATACCTTTCCCGGGTTTTGTCCATTGACGTCCGTTGAGGTCGAACCAACGATGTTCGCTGTCGTTGCTGGTTATGTTTTGCGGACAGTTGATGCCTGTCGGGTCGTTGACGTCGAACTGCTCAACGAAGACGCGCATCCAGTAGCCTCCCACGACGCTTCGTGCCTGGAACATTGCCTGGTTGCCGTTTTTGACGTCGTGGTTGTCGCTGACGGGAACACGCGATGATGTCTCGTTGATGTACTTCCAGAGTGTGTTGATGAGTTGTGAGCGTTGAGTTGTCTGGTCTGCGAATCCCATGGCCCACATCTGCCAGTCGCTCTTGCAGTAGTTGCCTCTGCTGTCGAGCGGCAAGCCGTAGGTTTCCATCTTATTCATGTAGTAGGTCATTTCGGTGGTGCGGACGTCCTTCATGATGTCCCATTGCCAGATTTTGTCCCATATGAGGTTGTACTTTGTGCTCCATGTGCTGCTTTCTGCTCCGAAGTTGAGCAGGCTGTGTCGGTTGTTGCCGTATCCGACCATGCCGTTCTGTTTCCAGAAAGATGCCATGTCCTGTGCTTTCGCTTTGTACTCGTCGGCTCCTTCGTCGTCGCCCAGCATGCGGAGTATCTCGCTGTAGCTCATGACGCCCATGATTGCTTTGGCAGCGAGGTTGGTGTTGCGTGCGCTGTGTCCCATGAAGTCGTCTGTGCAGAGTTGGTTTGCGGGGTCTTTGCCGTTCTCGACGAGGTAGTTTGCCCACTTTGTCATATACGGCAGGTATTTTCTGAGGTAATCGAGGTCGCCGTCCAGTCGTGCGATGAGTGCTGCGAGCGTGAGCATGTTGCCGCTTTGCTCGACGGGCATGGTGCTGCCGCTGCCGTCGGCGGGGTTACCATAGTGGTTGCCGTTGGCTTGCGGGTAGTGTCCGAGGTCGTGGTTGGGGAAGTCGTAGTTCCACTTGCCCAGCGCGCTGTACTCGAAGACTGGTGTTATCATGGCCTTGGCGAGTGCGGGGTTGTAGATCCAGTAGAGTGGTTGCGAGGGATAGGTGACGTCGAGAGTGTTGATGAAGCCGCCCGAGTTGTTTTCCCGGCTCATGAACATGAGGTTGCCGCTCTTGTCGGTGAAGAGTTTGTGGGCAGCGTTTGTCTGTCGGTAGACGCTTGCCAGTATCTCTCCATACTTGGTTCCGCCCACGAGATAGCCGTCTATGTAGATTTGCTGGTCCATGAGTCGGCAGCGTCGCATGATGTCGTTGTAGTTCTCGTAGAGGTCGTCGAAGCGTGCGAAGATGTTGACCCTTCCATTGTTAGACCAGTAGCCTCTGCGGTTGTTTTCGAAGTATTGGATGGAGTAGGTGTCGTCGTATCCAATCAGGGCAAAGCCGCTTTTGCTTTCGTTGGTCACGATGCCGAGGCTGTCGTTGTAGACAATGCTGTAGTACGTGCCGCCAGCGCTGGTTTTGGAGGACAGACTGCTTGTCACCGTGCCTTGGCTGGCAAACTCGTGGAGCAGGTCGTCGTGCTTGCCGAGCTTGAGGTTGTGACCTTCCGCCTTGTCGTTGAAGACGTAGACGTAGCCCCAGTCGATGAGGTCTTCCGTCTGCGACAGTACTTCTTGTTTAGCATTGCCTCCATAGAAATACTCTTTTCCGTTGTACTGCCTGCGCTTTGTCGTTGTGTTTTGACTCATGTTGCGGATAGCCATCTCGGCACTGGTCTGCAGGTACATGCGTACGTCGTGGGGCTGTCCGTCGTTGGCTGTGGCTTGGTACGAGATGTAGGCGATGGGTGTGGAGAAGAGGGTGAGGTCGGTCATCACCTGTGGTGTGGTGAAGACGACGTCGAGGTCAATGCCTCCGCAGCGGAAGGTGTAGTAGGTGCTGGTGGCGTTGACGGTGCATGCCGTCTGCTGTGCTTCTTGGAGGACACTCAGGTAGAGGCCCATGTCGACATAGGCGCCGCCATAGGTGTTGTGGCAGTGGCAGGCAATCACGTTGTTGCCCTGCCGGAGCAGGTTCTTGTTTATCTTGACGGCTGTTCCCGAGACGTCCCAGTTGTAGCCGGTGGAGACGACTTGTGTGCCGTTGACGTACAGTTCGAAGGTATCGTCGTGCTTGTACATCACGTAGTAGAGGGCGTTGTCGTCTATTTCATCGAGTGTGAAGCTGCGTCGCACCCAGATGTCTTTGTTGTCGCCCGACCATGGGGTTTTCACGGACTTGTTGTAGTTGTTGTCTCCTCCGCCCCAGGGGGCTTCGCCGCTCTGCCAGCTGCTGTCGTCGTAGTTGATGGTTGTCCAGGAGCCCGAGGGTCTGCTGGTGACGTATTGGCCTGTCCATGACTGCTCGGAAGCCATCGGGCATACGCCTTCCATGCTCTCGCCCATGAAGCGATAGGCCTTGTCGTCCACGAATATTGCGCCGTTCAGGGGCTTTTTCACGCCGCTCCAGTGCGTGACGCTGCCGTCGTAGAGGTGGTCGTACTTGCTCCAGAGGCAGAAGTACGGGTCGACCGTGATGAGGGGCACAGCGGGAAGTCGCAGGTTGTTCTGGTGTACTGGAGTGAAAAACTCGGGATTCAGTGCACTGCCAGTCAGTGTGACGAGGCAGAAGAGGGATGTAAACAATCTTTTCATAATGCAAAAATAGTAGAATATTTGCGCAAAGATACGATTTTTTTCGTTTCCCTCCTAACATTATGACGAAAAAGAATGAAATACCTCCTGAGGGGTGAATGAAAACGCAACGTGTGAAGATGCAAAACATCACGTGGGATAAATCGAATTATTACACGTTAAATTTCAAATATCACGTGTAATATTTTGAATCATCGCGTGCCGTGTTTTCAAGTGCCCCTTGGGGGGTCTGGTTTCAGAGCGCTTTGCGGCGGTAGTCGGCCAGTGCCACCTGATAGTTTGCTTTGGCCTGAGCCAGGTTGTTCTGTGCCTGGCGGTTCAGCGTCTCGGCATCGAGCAGGTCGGTCAGGGTGCAGGTGCTCATGCGATACTGGTCGGAGGTCATGCGCAGGTTCTCAGCCGCTTCGTCGCAACTCGCCTGGGCAATCTGTGTCTGCTTGTAGGCTTCCTGCAAATTCGTCCACGCTCTTTCGATGTCTATCTGCAGCATTTGCCTTGCATTTTCGCGGTCGCTTTGAGCCTGCTGAAGTTTAATTTTCTGCCGTTTCATCGCATAACTTCCGCCCCACCAGTCGCTGATGGGAATGGAGAGGGTGCCGAAGACGAGTCCGTTGTTGAGGTTGGAAGGCACATACTCCTTTGCCCTCTGCGAGAAACCGCCCAGACCGGTGTGGTAGCCGCCCAGTCCGACTGCCAGATGGGGCAGGTACTTGCCGCGCTCCATCCTGACCTGAAGCCTCTGTGCCTCCACCGCCTTGCCCAGCAGCTGCAGCTCTTCGCGATGGTCGGGCGACAGGCTCAACGGCCCCGCTCCTGCCTCGATAGGCTGCTCAGCAGCCTTGTCTTCGAGCACGATGTCGAAGTTCTTGTCCGCCTCGGCTGGCTCGATGCCGATTTGTTGGGCGAGAAGAAGCCTGAGCACATGGTCGGCATTCTCGAGCTTGAGGCGGTTGGAAGAGAGTTCCTGCTGGCGGAGGCGTACCTTCAGCACCGAGTTGCGCGTCGTCACGCCGGCCCGGAGGAAGTTTTCCACCTGCGCCATCACGGCATCCATCTGTTTCTCGGCTGCCTCGATGGTGCTCAGGTTGTAGCGAACCTGCGCGAGTTGCCAGAAGCATTCGGTCACCTTCTGGAGCACCTCCTTCTCGGTCAGTTGCTGCTTCAGCGTCATTACATCCTCCTGCAGGCGTGCCAACTTGTTGCCCGTCACGATTTGTCCGCCGTGAAAGACCGGTTGGATGAGAGTCGCGGAGGCAGAGTAGCCTCTGTTCAACTCCTGAACGCTGAACGGTCTTCCTATGAGTGGGGCGAACTGCATGCTGATGGCGGCAATCTCCTGAGGGTAGGTGCCGTCCGCCTTGACCATCTCGTCGAAACAACGGAAGGCAAGCACGTTGGCGCTGATGCGAGGGAAATAATTCGTGAAAGCCTCTTTCTTCTGCTCCGAGGCGGCCTCGATCTCGAATGCCGCATTGCGCAGTTCGTAGTTGTTCTGCCTGGCGCGCTCAAGACATTGCTCCAGTGTCAGCTTCTGAGCAGCCACGTTTTGACAGAAAAGCAAGGCTGTTATGAAGGGTAAGATATAGCGTTTCATCCGATGAAATGGGGAATTTTTGTAATTCATGAGGTATGTTGCGTGTTCTCTTTCGGTGCGCCTTGCCTGTCGTTGCTCAACTTCCAATAGACCACAGGCAGCACCGTCACCACAAGGATAAGCGTGCCGATTCCTCCCGCAAAGATGGTGATGCCGACTGGCATCCAGAACGACGACTTGCCCAGAATCATGGGTATCACACCCACGGCAGTCGTGGCAGTTGTCAGGAAGATGGGTACCATGCGACGGCGTCCGGCATCGAAAGCGGCATCGTGCACCGACATGCCTTCCGCTATCTTCTGGTCAGCATGCTCGAAGATTAGTATCTCATTGCGCATGATAATGCCCATCAGGGTAATGAAACCGAACAGGCTCGTCAGTCCAAGCGTGATGTCCGCTATGCCCAAACCTATCATGGCACCCGGCAGCGAGAGTGCGATGGCAGCCATGCAAAGGCCTGTCAGGCCGAAACGGCGGAAGTTGAAGAGCAGGAAGAAGAAGATAATGACCAGGGCAATGCCGATGCCAAGGGCAACCTCAGGCACCGTCTCCAAGTTCTTCTCCGGCTCGCCACCAATCTCGGCACGTACGCCGACAGGCAACGGGAAGTCCTTCTCCAAAATACTCTTTATGTTGTTCTGCACCTTGGCAGCAAGCACGCCGCGCTTGTTCTCTGCCGTCACTGTGATGCAGCGCTCGCCATTGCGGTGTATGATGTTTGTCGGAACCCATTTCGTTTCGATGTCCGCCACCTGTCGCAATGGAATGCTGCTGAGTGGCTGGGCAAGCGGCGTGAGGTAAAGGTTCTCGATGTCACTTATATGCATCTGCTCCGTTTGCTTGTCACGCAGCACGACAGGTATTTCGTAGTTGCCCTCCCATATGGTCGCCACCTTTGTCTTGCCTGTCTGTAGAGCCAGCTGCAGTTCGGCCATCGTGCGATTGATGCCAAGTTGCGGGGCAGTGGTGGGGTCGAGTCTCACGTCGACGAGAGGGGAGGGCTGGTCGTAGTCGGTGTGCACCCACTCCAGTTCAGGCATCTGCCTCATCCTTTCCATCAAGCGCTCGGCAGCAAGCTCGATGCTGTCCAGGTCGTTGCCGTAGAAGCGATACTCGTAGGTGGGAACGGGCAGATAATCCATTTGCTTGAAGCGCACGTAAGCGCCTGGCCAGTAATTGCTCAAGCGAGGAGCATACTCGTTGAGCATCTCGAATGTCGTCTCAATACTTGTTGTGTTGACGATAAGCTGGGCAAAGTTCTTGCCGCCCAGTTGTGGCTCATAGCTCGTCTGGAAGCGTGGTGAACTGCAACCCATGAAGGTAGTGACACTCGTGACACGCTCATCTTTCGATAACGAGTCGCGCAGAGCCTCCGTGATGGCTTTCGTCTCGTCCAACCCAGCACCTGCTGGCAGGAAGACCTCGCAAGCAAACTGATTGCGGTCGGCAAAGGGGAACTGTCGCAACTTCAGCGTCAGGAAGATGAGCGAAGTCAGGACAACAAGCACGATGCTGCTGTTGATGGTAAGCCACGGATGTCGGAACGTCCACTTCAGTGCTTTGTAGTAATAGAATTGGACAGTGTCGGTGATGTTGCGCTTGTTCCTCTCCTTTACCTTCTTAATGAGACGCACGTTTAGTGCTGGTATGATGCATGCTGCCACGATGAGGCTGACCATCAGACAAATGGTGATGGTGGCAGGGAAATAGCCAATGACGTCGCCTGCCTCGCCTGTCATCGTGAAGAGAATAGGGTAGAAGATAGCGCAGATGCATACAGTCGCCAATAGCATCGGCATGAAGTATTGTTTGACGGACATCACGGCTGCCTCGCCTCTGTCCATGCCGCCGGCAAGGTACTCGAGGTATCCATCGATGACGACAATGCTGTTGTCCACTATCATGCCGAGTACGACGATAAGCGACGCGAGCGTGATGATGTTCAGAGGTATGCCGAGAATATACATGATGCCGACACTGATGAAGGTCGACAAGGGGATTGTGATAGCGGCGACAATCGCGCTTCGCAGGGGGAAGAGAAGCATCATGACGAGTATGATGACTGCCATTGACTCTACGAGATTGATGAGAAAATCCCTGACGCTTGCTTCCACGACCTTCGGCTGGTCAGTGATGCGAAGCACGTCAACATCGCTGGGAAGGTATTCTTGGCGGAAGGTGTCGATGACTTTGTTGACCTCTTCGCCATAATGCACGATGTTGTTGCCTTCGGTCATCTCAAGCGAAAGCAGTACGCAACGCTTTCCATTGCTTTCGATATAGCTGTCGCTCGTGTCGTATTCGCGTTTCACGTCTGCGATGTCGCGCACCCTTACCACCTTACCTGTCGCGTCGGAATAGATGATGTGGTTCATCACTTCCTGTTCCGAATGACGTGTTGTGGCCAAATGCAGCGGGATGTTGATGGAGGCGGTGCTGACGTTGCCGCTCATTGTCGTGAGTCCTTCGTTGGAGAGCGCCGTCATGAGAGCGGCTTGCCCGATGCCGTACGCAGCGAGCCTTTCACGGTCTACATAGATGCTTATCTGTTCCTTTTTCTCTCCGTACTGACGTACATTGCTGACGCTTTTTACCCGACGCAGGCGGTCGGCCAGTTCGTCGCTGTATTCCTGAAGTTCCCGATATGAGCGTTGATTGCTTTCGAGAGTGATGAGCAGGGCAGATGCGTCGCCGAAGTCGTCGTTGACGATGAGTGCTACGACGCCGCTTGGCAACTGGCTTTTATAGGCGTTGACGCCGTGCTTCACCTTGTTCCATATCGGTGCGAGGTCGGTGAGTCGGGGGTCGAAATACACTTTCATGAAGCACAAGCCGTTCATGCTTTGGGTGGTAGTCTTGGCTCTGTCTACTTCCTTGAAGGTGAAGATGTATCTCTCCAGCGGCCGTGCCACCTGTGCTTCTATTTCTTCACTGGTCGCGCCGGGCATGACGGCGACCACGACTCCCATTCTTATCGTGAAGGGAGGGAACTCGTCCTTCGACATCTGCTCGAGTCCGTAGAAGCCGAACGCCAGCAGGATGATGGTAATGAGAGCAGTGATGCCCCAGTTTTTGAGAGGCATGGCAGACCAGTGTTGCATCAGGACGCTTTGTTTTCTCTGTTCCATGTTGTTCAGGTTATTCCTTTACGTCGCTTCCTTCGCTGACCTTTTGATAGCCTTCCACGATGACTTTGTCGCCTTCGGCCAAGCCTGCGATGATGATGATGCGGTCGTCTTCTGCCTGTCCGACCTCGACGGGTTGGCGATGGGCCTTGCCGTCTTTGGCAAGCCAGACGAACTGTCTGTCGTCGGCACTCTGCTGTACGCAGCGTACGGGCACTGTCACCATGTGGTTCCCGAAGTGGCTGTCTTCGGCGTCGGTCGTGACGTTCACCACCATGCCGGGCAGCAATTCCAGGCTCGGATTGAGCACCGTGAAGCGCACATCATAGGTGTGTGTCATGACGTCGCCTTGCACGTCGCGGATGAAGTGCGTGCTGCGGAATGTCTTTCCTCCGAGTGCTTCGGCCGAGACGGTCACTCCTTTGCCTTTGTTCGTGTGTGGATTGAAGAATGCTATCTCTTTTTCTGGGACGGAGACCTTGACCTTGACTTTTGCTATGTTGAGTATGGTGCAGACGGGTTGCGAGGGCATTGCGGTCATGCCGCTTTCCATCTCTTTCTTTCCGACGATGCCGCTGCATGGTGCCAGCAGGCGGCAGTCCTGGATGGCCCTGTTTGCCATGTCGAGGCTGGACTGTGCCTGTCGCACTTTAGTCTGGACGTTCACCCAGTCGATGTCGGAGATGGACTGCGACTCGTGCAGGACTTGCATGCGTTGCTGTGCGTCGAGTGCCTGGTCGAGGCTTGCCTTTGCTGCCTGCCGGGTGTTCTCGCATTGCGTGGGGTCCATTTCTGCAATGAGTTGTCCCTTTGCCACGTATTGTCCCTCTTCCACATATACGCGGTTGACAGTCCCCATGCCAATGAAGCTGACGGGTGTGCTGCTGTCTTCCTCCACTTTTCCCACATAGTGCTTTCTGACGGCTGATGCGCCTTCGCAGACAGTCTCTGTGGTGACTTTCAAGGGCTCCACCTGGTAGTTTTTCTCGCTTTTGCTGCAACCTGCCAGTATGATGACGGCTGCCGTGGCGGCGAAAATGTCGTGTCTATTCATCGTCTTGTGTGTGTTATCGTTTATTGCGGCGCAAAATTACTACTTTTCCTTAATATAATGTATAATGTTATGGCGCAAAGGTTGTCCTATTTCTCCACTTTTTGCTTCTTGTATGGTAAAAATGGATAAAAGGGTAGCAAAAAGGACATCTAATTAGAAACTTTTTCTTACCTTTGCGACACAAAATGACACAAAGATGGAGAAACTCGACTTTCAGGCTATCGTAGATAGCAAACTCAACTTTCATTGCAATGACCACATTGCCATTTTCAGTGATTTTGAAGAGGTGCGCAACCTCACCATCTCCGATGTCCTGGTCGAGGGCTTCTTGTTTGCCGTCATCACTCACGGGCAGGCGCAGATTTCGGTCGACGACAAGACGTATCAGCTCAAGGAGGGCGACGTCATCACTTGCAAGCCGCGCAACATCTTCGAGCGGAGCATGATGAGCATGGACTTCAATGCCTTGCTGCTCTTCCTCTCGCCGGAGTATGTGGCTCAGCTCTCGCAGATGGTCCGGATGGAGTGGACCTACTCCATGTTTTCCACCTCGCACAAGATTCTGCATGCCGATGAAATGGCGGTAAATCGCTATCGTCTCTACTTCGACTTGCTGAGGAATCACCTCTCCAGCCCTGACACGCCGCACAAGGAACTGTGCCTGCGCTTGCTTTTCGGCTCGATGGCGTACGACCTCCACGACCTCCAAAAGTTCCAGGACGAGGAGTTGCTGCACCAGACCTACAGTTCCGGAGAGAACATCCTGAGGCAGTTCATGCAGCATCTGCACGACCCTGCACAGCCCTACCTCAACGTCAACGAGTACGCCAACCTGTTCAACATCACGCCGAAGTACTTTTCGAGTGTCTGCAAGCGCCTCACCGGCAAGACTGCCAACCAGTTGATAAGCGATGAAATCGTGCGTTCTGCACAAATCACGCTCCGCGACAGCAGCAAGAGCATCAAGCAGATTGCCGCCATGATGGGCTTCAAGAATCAGTCGCATTTCGGCAGGTTCTTCCGTCAGCAGACAGGCGTCTCGCCCCAGCAATATCGCGAGGGAAAGACGATTTGAGCAGGCACATTTTCAGTCTCAGAATGTGACGAATGAAAACGCGGCTCGAGATGTTTTCATTTTACCCACGTGATAAATTCATTTTACCCACGTAATATTTCAAATATTCCACGTGATATTTGTAATTTACCCACGTGATGTTTTCAAACGTGGCATGCCTGAGTTACAAATTGGGTATGTTGAGGCGAAAAAATCGACATAAAAGGACAACTTATTAAAAATTTTGCTAACTTTGCGTCGCTTTGTGTTCGCAAATGCGCATGCGTGTGCGGACATAAATTAAAAATGGATATGATAGAAACCACGGTGCGCAGGCTGGCTGTCCTGCTGTCGATAATGTTTGCTCCGCTCCTGTCGCAAGCCTACAATCCGGCTGTCGACGGGCTTCTCGAGGGTGCGCTGATGTGCTCCGGCACAGCGGAGAAGGCGGCATTGGCCTTCGACGGAGATGCCTCGACCTACTACAGCACCTCCGCCAGCGAGATGCAATGGATAGGCCTGGACCTGGGCGAGCCATGCGTCATCACACGCGTCGGATATACGCCAGCACCGGGCAGTCAGGGCGCCGACCGCATGCTGCTCAGCCTCTTCGAGGGCGCCAACAGTCCCGACTTCATGGACGCCCTGCCCCTACACTTCATCAGCCAGATGCCCGCCACGGGCGTTGCTGCGACTGCCGACGTCACTGTCAGCCGAGGCTTCCGCTATGTGCGCTACGTCGGCGGAGCAGGCTCCTACTGCAACGTCGCTGAGCTCCAGTTCTACGGCCATGCCGGCGAAGGCGACGACAGCCAGTTCTATCAGGTCACCAACCTGCCGACCCTCAGCGTGCACGTGCAGAACAATGTCAAGCCGACCGTCCGCGGCCAGGACCACGAGTCGCAGTCCCAGCTCATCTACGACGGCGGAACACGCCTGCAGGACTATCCCGTCCTCTTCCGCGTGCGCGGCAACTTCTCCTCCAGCCCCGAGAACAAGGCCTATCGCATCAAGTTCAACGACGGCAAGACCCACCATATGATGCGAGGCTCGGCCAACGAATCGCCCACGAAATGCAGGAAATGGGTCCTCATCAACAGCTATCGCGACAAGACTTTAATGCGCAATCCCGTCACTTGGGCCATGTCGAAGAGAGCAGAAATGCAGTGGACGCCATGGAGCCAGATAGTCGACCTCTTCGTCAACGGCGACTATCGCGGCACATACACCCTGGCCGACGCAGTCTCCGTAGACAGCAAGCGCATCAACATCACCGAGATGACCAGCGACGACATCGACGACGAGTACATCACCGGAGGCTACTTCGTCGAGGTTGACAACAATGCAAGTCGGGAACCATACTGGTTCACGTCGTCCCACGGCAACCCCGTCACCGTGCATGACCCCGACGAAGACGTCATACAGAGGGCACAGTTCAATTACATCCGCGACACGTGGAATGCCATGGAGGATATCGTCTTCAGCGCAAACTATACTGACTGGGAAAGCGGACAGCGCTCGGTCCTCGACATCGAGTCCTTCCTCAGATATTTCCTCACAAGCGAGTTCAACGGCAATACCGACATGCTCTGCCAAGACTTCCTCTACAAAGAACGAGGCGACGACCACTTCTACACCGGTCCTGTCTGGGATGCAGAACTGGCACTCGAAAACGACAGAACAACCTATCCCGCCAACGAACGCATGGACTGGACCTATAAGGTTCGCGACACAGGCAACTGGACACAGTTCGTCGGACGCGTCCTCTCCGACCCATCCGTCTTTGCACAACTGCAGGAGATGTGGGCGATGCTTCGCAAGAAAGGCAACTTCGAGCCCGAAGACGTAGCAGCCGACGTGGACTCCCTGCGAGAAGAGGTGCGTGCATCGGCCGACCTCAACTTCATCCGCTGGCCGTATCTCAACCAGGAAATCTCGCTCAACCCGGTCGTCCCAGGCTCATGGGAAGCAGAAGTTGACCGTGTGCGAGACTACGTTCGCGACCGCGTGGCATGGATGGACGAGATGCTCTCCTACGGACGCCTCCGTCAGGAAGACGGCATCTATCAGATTGCATCCGGCATGGACCTCTGTTTCTTCAGCCGACTGGTCAATGAGAATGGCGAGACAGAAGCAAAGGCAGTGCTCGTCGCCGACATCGACATGTCCCACTGCAGCGAGGAATTCCAGCCCATCGGCTGCCAGACGGCACATTTCGCAGGCAGTTTCGACGGCAAGGGACACGTCATCCGCAACCTCCATATCAGTGGCAGCCAAGATGTCGTCGGACTCTTCGGCTATACCGACAGCTGCACCCTGAAAGACATCACCTTCGACGAGACATGCTCCGTGGAAGGAAAAGACAAGGTAGGCATGCTCGTGGGTTATGCCTATAGCGGCATTGCAATCATCTCCGGCATAGAGAATCATGGCACGGTAGTCGGCACAGGACGAGCAGCGGGAGGCATCGTCGGCTATGTCCACACCTATACCCACGCCCAACTCACCAATTGCAGTAACACCGGCGACATCACGGCGTCTTTCAACGCCGCAGCACTCGTCGGCTCTTCCGGTGGCCGCGTGACGGTGAAGAACAGTTTCAATACAGGTAACGTCACTGGCGCTACAGAGAGAAAAGAGTTCGCCTATGGAACCCAAAGCACGTCCATCACCAATTGCTGGGACTGCTCTTCTACACAAACCAACAACATGACACCTGCACAGGTGGACAATGGCTATCTCTGCTATCACATCAATGCAGGTGCCGGCAGCGACATCTGGCATCAGAACATCGACAATGGCAAGGTGCACAATCCCTGGCCTGTGCTTCGAATGAAGGGCGGCAAGGTCTTCGAAAAGGATGGCGGCTACACCAACTACAATCCTAATTTACCGAAGTATCGATATTATAACCTCGTCATCACGAAGATACAGTCTGGCCGTTGCATCCAGTTCTCCGAGTTCGATATCCTCGACGAGAAAGGTGCTGAAGTAGAGGACCTTTATATTTACGCTGGCACAGAGTCCAGCATCTCCCACGAGAACTGGGAAAACGCCGCCGACAACAATGTCACTACCAAGTACTGCAACGGCTCCTTCGACGGCTATGCCTATTTCCTTTTCGATGCGACGCGTTCGGTGAGTCTCTGCGGCTACCGCATCTACACGGCCAACGACACTGGCAACCATCCCGAGCGCAATCCTGTCTCTTGGCAACTGTATGGCAGCAACACGCAACTCTACGATGCCGACGACCCTGCTTGGGAACTCATCGAGGAACGTGAAGAGGACAACACTATGCAAGCCACTAACTACCTTCCTTACGACTTCTTTGTCTCCGATCCCATCAAGTCGTTGACCCTCAGCGAGCAGACCGCAACCATCATGCGCGGCGAGAGAAAGCAACTGCAGGTCACATTCTCACCCAGCACGATGGAGGGCCTTACGTTGCAATGGACAACGACTGATGCCACTGTCGCTACGGTGAGCAGTCAAGGACTGGTCAAGGCAAAGGCTGAAGGCATAGCTGACATCATCGTCTATGCCGTCGAGGATACCATCTTGCGCGATACTTGCACCGTTACCGTCATGCAAAGGCAACCCGGCTACCGTTACTATCAGATTGCCATCGAGAAGGTAAGCGGCAACACTTCCATACAACTCTCTGAGATAGATTTGCTTGATCAGGACGGCAACGAAGTGACTCCGCTCACGCTTTATGCCTTTACTGGCTCATACTATAGTGATGAGGTGCAGGCAAACCTCTTCGACAATAACTACGGCACCAAGTACTGCGGTCCATTCTCTGCAGCCAATCCAACATATCTGTTTGTGGATGCAGGTCAGCAAGTGCAGTTGTCCGGCTATACACTCGTCACCGCCAACGATACTCAAAGGAACCCCGACCGCAATCCTGTCACGTGGTCGCTGCTTGGCGGCAACACCATGAGCGATGTGCCCGACGATGATGTTTGGACACTTCTCGACCGGCGCGAGGGCGACACGACGCTTGAAGCCTCCAACTATACGCCCTACTACTTCGCTCTTCCCGAACTGATTATCCCTGGGGACGTCAATGGCGACGGCTATGTGGATGCCGACGACCTGGTAGCTCTCAAGCGCCATATCATCGGCAAGCCGGTGGAGAACTTCGTTGTGGAAGCAGCCGACCTCAATGACGATGAAGTGATAAACGGTCAGGACGTGGTGACGTTAATCCGTATGATAATGAATGAATAGAAAAATAATAAGATAATGATGAAATTGATATGTCGCAGGCTTACTGTCCTGCTATCTCTGATGTTTGTGTGTGGGATGTCGCATGCCTACGATTCCTTAGTCGACCATCTTCTCGAAGGAGAGTTAATGTACTCGGGAAACCGGACGAATGCACTCAAGGCATTCGATGGTGATGCCTCTACTTATTATAGCACTAATTCAAGTGATATGCAATGGGTAGGTCTTGACCTGGGCGAGCCATACGTCATCACTCGTGTCGGATATACACCCATGTCGGGTTTCCAAGGTGCTGACCGTATGTTGCTCAGCATCTTCGAAGGCGCCAACAGTCCCGACTTCATGGATGCTGTGCCCTTGTACCTCATTAGCCAAAAGCCAGCAAACGGCACTGCAACGACTGCCGATGTGAATGTCAGCCGTGGCTTCCGCTATGTGCGCTACGTCGGCGGTGCCGGCTCTTATTGTAACGTCGCAGAGCTAAGCTTCTTCGGACATGCCGGAGAGGGTGATGACAGTCAGTTCTATCAGATTACAAACCTGCCGACGCTCAGTGTGCATGTGCAGGACAACATCCTTCCGACCGTGAAAGGCGAGGACTTCGAATCGCAGTCTATCCTCATCTATGACGACGGAACACGAGTGCAGGAGTATCCTATCCTGTTCCGTGTCCGTGGCAACTACTCGGCGTCGCACGAGAACAAGGCGTTCCGCATGAAGTACAACGACGGCAAGAGCCATCACGTGATGCGAGGAGGCAAGAACGAATCTCCTGCGAAAGCAAAGAAGTGGGTGCTCATCAACAGTTATCGCGACAAGACGCTCATGCGTAATCCTGTGGCGTGGACTGTGTCAAAGCGTGTCGAAAGGAACTGGACGCCGTGGAGCCAAGTGGTTGACCTCGTTGTCAACGGCGACTATCGCGGTACCTATACCCTTGCCGATGCTGTCTCCGTGGATCCTCATCGCATTGATATCACTGAGATGACTGCCGACGACGTGGACGATGAGTTCATCACCGGCGGCTACTTCATTGAGTTGGATAACTATTACGATCAGGAACAAAACCATTTCCTCTCAGGTAAGGGCAACAAGCTTTCCATTCACGAACCTGATGAAGAAGTGCTGCAGCCCGAGCAGTTCCAGTACATAGAGAACACTTGGAATGCAATGGAGGACGTAGCCTACAGTTCAAACTATGCAGATAGGGAGAACGGACTGCCTTCTGTCTTCGACCTCGAGTCGTTCTTCTCGTGGTTCATCGCGAGCGAGTTCAATGGCAATACCGACATGATATGCCAGGTCTTCAAGTACAAGGAGCGAGGCGATGACCATTTCTACACTGGCCCAATCTGGGATGCCGACCTTGCTCTCGAGAACGACGAGACGACATATCCTGCCAATGAATACATGGATTGGACATACAAAAAGCGTTGCTCGACAGGTAACTGGAACCAGTTCCTGACGCGTGTCCTTTCCGAACCTTCGTTCTTTGCGCAGTTGCAGGAGATGTGGGCGAGGTTGCGCAGGAAAGGCAACTTCGAGCCCAACGACCTTGCCGATGATGTCGATTCCCTGCGAAATGAGGTACGCGCTTCTGCCAACCTCAACTTCATCCGCTGGCCCTACCTTAATCAATATCTCTCCCTCAACCCAGCCGTCCCTGGCTCATGGGAAGCAGAGGTGGACCGCGTCCGCAATTTCGTCCGTGACCGCGTGGCATGGATGGACCAGATGCTTTCCTACGGCATCCTTCGCCAAGTGGGTGGTGTCTATCAGATAGCGTCTGCTCTCGACCTATGCACTTTCTGTCAAATGGTTAACGAACTTGGCATGACGGATGCCAAGGCGGCTCTTGTTAACGACATTGACATGACGGAATACAACGACATGTTCCAGCCTATAGGTCTTCAGACGGCGCGCTATGAAGGAACGTTCGATGGCAAAGGCCACACCATAAGCAACCTCCATCTCAGCGGCACAGATGCTGTTGGCTTCTTCGGCTATGTAAATAAATGTACGATCAGCAATATCGTTTTCGACGAGAGCTGTAGCGCTGAGGGCACGTCGCATGTCGCCATGCTTGTCGGCTATGTGCAGACTGGCGTAGTCAACATCTCGGGCGTAGAGAACCAGGGCAGCGTCACTGCTTCCGACGGCTATGCCGGAGGTTTGGTGGGTTATGGACGTATTAATTCGGTGTTCTATGTCAACAACTGCTGCAACACAGGAGCAGTTACAGCACTGAATAATGCCGCTGCTCTCGTTGCTCCGTCGGCAGGCAAGGTGACTGTGACGAACTGCTACAACATCGGAACCATCACCGGTGCCACGGAGGGCAAGGAGTTTGCTTATGCCAACATGCTCACTTCCATCGACAATTGCTGGGACTACACCTCTATGCAGACCAACCCCTTGACGCCTGCTCAGCTCGACAACGGCGAGCTCTGCTACAGGCTGAATGGCAACGGCGAGCGCGACACGTGGCGTCAGAACCTCGACAACGGCAAGCCTCACGATGTTCGTCCCGTGCTGAGCAATAGGAGCGGCAAGGTCTATGAGCAGGAAGGTCGCTACACCAATATCAATGCTGATGCTGCCAAGTATCGCTACTACAATCTTGTCATCACGAAGGTGCAGGGCGGATATGACGGCAACCTTCAGTTCTCGGAGTTCGATATCCTCGACGAGACGCTCGACGAGGTGAGCGACCTGTACGTCTACTCGGGCGGTCCCGATGGCTATAATAATGAGAACTGGGACAATGCTGCCGACGGCAGTGTTTATACCAAGTATTGTGGTCGCTTCTGGGGCAACGCTTATTTCCTCTTCGATGCAGGCACTGAGGTTGATGCTTATGGATATCGCATCTATACTGCCAACGACACGGGCAGTAGCTCAGATCGCAACCCATGCTCATGGAAGCTCTATGGCAGCAACACCCAGCTCTATGATTCCGACGACTCGGGCTGGACGCTTATCGATGAGAGAGAGGACGACTGGACGATGCAGCCCACGAACTATGAGCCCTACGACTTCCTCATTCCTCATTCAATCCGGTCGCTTACGCTCAACCGCCACTCTGCCACACTCACATCTGGCCAGGAGTTGCAGCTCTCGGCAACTTATACTCCTGCTATCATAGATAACGTAACGTTGCAGTGGACGAGTACAAACGAGAATATCGCTACTGTCGACCAGAACGGCCTCGTTGTCGCAGTTGGCTTGGGCACGACCGACATCATCGTCTCCGCACCGGACTTCAGCACCTTGCGCGACACGTGCACCGTCACTGTCGTGGAGCAATTGGCAGGCTATCGCTACTTCCAGCTTGCCATTGAGGAGATTGTAGAGGGTTCCACCATACAGTTCAGCGAGTTTGCCCTCCTCGACCAGAATGGCGACGAGATTACGCCGCTCACCACATATGCCTGGACAGGCACGTACATCAAGGACCATGACCCGGACGACCTCTTCGATGGCGATCTCTCGACAAAGTATTGTGCTGCGTTCGAGCCTACATTATATATATATATAGATGCAGGCGCTACCGTAACGATTTCCGGTTATCGCATCACGACGGCTGCCGACACGCAGAGCTTCTCCGGCCGCAATCCGAAGACGTGGTCGCTCTTTGGCAGCGAGACGCAGAGCGATGTCCCCGACGACCCGGCATGGACGCTCCTGGACCGCCGCGAGGACGACACGACGCTGGGAGCCATCAACCTCACGCCCTACGACTTCCTGCTGGATGCTCCCATCATCGAGGAGCCTGCCACGCCATACCGCTACTACAACCTGTTTGTCACCGGGTTGCAGGGAGGCGACGTCCTGCAGTTCTCTGAGTTCGACATCCTCGACGAGACGGTTTCCGAGGTGGCAGGACTGCAGACTTATGGCGGGCCCCAATACAACAATGGCTCCGAGGGCTGGCCCAACCTGACCGATGGCGACCTCCATACGAAGTACTGCAATGGATTCGGAGGCAGCGCCTACTTCCTGTTCGACGCAGGCAGCGAGGTGGTACCCTACGGATACCGCATCTCCACGGCAGGCGACTCGAATATGTATCCCGAGCGCAATCCCAGTTCATGGACGCTCTATGGCAGCAACACACGACTGACGTCTCCCTATGATTCCGGTTGGGAAGTCATCGACCAGCGCAATGGCGACACGACAATATCTGGCACCAACTATACGCCCTTCGACTTCTTCTTCAGGGAAGTGCCCAACCTGCTGACCCTCGACAAGCACTCCTATCTGCTTGCCATCGGCGAGGAGCTGCAGCTGCAGGTCAGCGACAGGCTTGGCGTCCTGCCTGGCATGACCCTGCTGTGGGAATCTTCCGACGAGTCTGTTGCCTACGTCGATGAGCAAGGACTTGTCTTTGCCACCGGACGAGGCACGGCAGACATCATTGTCACCGATGCCGACGACCCGACGCTCTCCGACGTCTGCACCCTCACCGTCATGGACGAGCTTCCGGCACACCGCTACTATCAGTTCGTCGTCGAGGCTACTTACAACAACACATCCATACAGCTCTCCGAGTTCGACCTCCTGGACCGTGACGGCAACGAAGTATCGACGCTATCTCTCTATAAGTCCACAGGTTCCTCCTATAGCAGCGACGAGACGCAGAGCAAGCTCTTCGACAACACTCCCTACAGCAAGTATGCCGGTTCGTTCTCGACCAGCAACCCCGTCTGTCTGTTTATGGATGCCGGACAGCCCGTCACGCTCATCGGCTATCGCCTCACCACGGCAAACGACACCTATGAGTTCCCGGAACGCAACCCCGTCACGTGGGCACTCTACGGCAGCAACACAAGGAGTACCATCTCCAGCCATCAGTCGTGGACGCTCCTGGACCGCCATGAAGACGACACCACGCTGGGAGCACTCAACTATACGCCCTACGACTTCTACTTCGCCTATCCGCAGCCCGTCATCGCGGGCGACGTGAATGGCGACGACGTGGTGGATGCTCTCGACTATCAGGCCATGCGCCTATACATCGTGGGCAAACCCGTGGAGGGCTTCGTGCCCCAGGCTGCCGACCTCAATGGCGACGGCAAAATCAACGCCCAGGACCTCGTGGAGCTCATCAAGCTCCTGTAGCATCTCCGGGCAGCCGTCCTGATGGGGGGGCAGCCGTCGCGTTGCCAACCATCGCGTGCCATGTTTGAAATTGTCACGTGGGTAAAATGAAAATATCACGTGTAATATTTCAAATATCACGTGGGTAAAATGAATTTATCACGTGGGTCGTTTGGATTCAACTCATGTTGAATTTGAGTTTCGAAACGCAACAAAGGCAGAAAGCCTGGAGGGCTTTACCATCAGTGACCGGGGGCGAAGCCCTCGGCATCGGCGGATAAAATGTGCCCTGGAAGGACAAAAGCACTATAGCACAGAGCTTTTGCCCTTTCAGGGCTTTTGATGTACTGAATGTGACACAGGCCCCGTGGGGTTGACGCCCCCGTCTGTGTTCTATCGCACCTTAGGTGCTTTTTCCCCCGCACTGCAATAGTTTCCAATCATTCCACGCGATGTTGGCATACGTGGCACGCAGCGTGTGCATACATATGCAGCAAAGATGGAAAACTAACCTCGTGATGTTAAAAATCCTTAATTCCTACGATTTTTGTGTCAAGGAAAGCAAAATGATGAACAAAAATGTGTAACTTTGCCTTTCCCAAGGTGTATTATGTGCACCTAAAAGGGAGAAATACGACGTAAAACAATAAAAATCATTATTAATTAACCCAATTTATTAACTTCTAAAACCTAAAAAGATGAAGAAACTAATTACATCTTCAAGCACTCTTTGGTCATGCCTCATCGCCCTGGTGATGATGCTTGCAGCTCAGAGTGCGTGGGCGGAGTACGTTCCACTCACAGCTTTGTCCGGTACCGGCGGTACTGG
This sequence comes from Bacteroidaceae bacterium, assembly GCA_017645655.1. Classification (GTDB taxonomy): domain Bacteria; phylum Bacteroidota; class Bacteroidia; order Bacteroidales; family Bacteroidaceae; genus Physcousia. Next base: position 33,621 of record JAGCNZ010000045.1, read on the forward strand.
TGGTGAAGGTTATGCCTCATTGGTCGATACTAAGATCGACACAAAGATGGGCCATTCTTTCGACCCGGCAAACCCCGACCGCGCTCTCGCCTACATCATCGTGAAGGCAGAGAAGGCCGTAGTGCCCGAATTTTACTTCCTTGTCACTGGTGGTGATACGGGTACTTACCCCACCCGTAACTGGAAGACTTGGAAAATCTTCGGCGGTAACTTCGAAAGCGATGCTGATGCAGTTCGCGGCGACGTCGATAATCCCGAGGCTACAGGCTGGACACTCATTGACTTTAAGGAAGATGAGCCCCTGCCCCAGGCCAACACAACAGAGGTTAACTTAGATTTTGACTACGCAGGCTCAGAAGCTTTCCAGTATTTCTGGATTGAGATACTCGAGTCTGTAGAGGGCAGCGACGTTTGGCTGCAGATGGCAGAATGGGGTCTCGGCACCTATGGTGACTTCCAGCAGTACCTCACCGACCTTGCCAATCAAGGAACAGCCACCGACGAGCCCGTCAACTACTACTACTTCTCTGGCTCACCTGCTGGCTTCAGTGGTGAAGGCACTGCCAACCTTATTGACGGCAACCCCACCAACAAGTGGTGTACCAGCTTTACCAACAGAACACAGGAAGGCCAGACAACCAACGGCGGCTGGATTGTCTTCAAGGCTTCACGTGCTATTGCTCCCACCTACTACACCATGGTGACCGGTAACGACACGGGTACCAGCCCTGGCCGTAACTGGAAGAAATGGCGCATCTATGGCATGAACGCTGCTGATGACAGCAACGTGAATCGCGATGCTGATGGCTGGGTTCTTATCGACAACAAGGAAAATGTTCCTGCCGGCACTGAATTGAACCAACTTCCTGCAGCCAGCTTTGCAACGGCATACTTCACGCCCTCCGAGGAAAACACCACAGCCTACAGGTATTTCAAGATTGAGATTGACGCATGTGTGAACGACGGTCTCATGCAGATGTCTGAGTTCACCTTTGGTGATGAGTTCACATTCGCTCTCGATGTCAACGCTCTCCTCGACGCTACTGCACAGCGCTACAATGCTGAGGAGTTCGCAGAGGCTGCTCTCTACGACCAGATGGCACAGCTCATGGCAAACATCGAATCATGCCCCGACCCCATCACTCTGAGTCAGCTGACAGCACAAGCTGATGTCTTGGTCGATCAGATCAATGCTTCAAAGAACAAGTATGTCGAACTGATTTCCGCTCGCAACAGCGGTATCAACCAGTTGGCTGAGGACAATGTGGCAGATGATGCAATCGAATACGTCAATGGATGGACCAGCGAGACAGACATCATCGAACCCAACGATGACTATCCCGTAGGTAACTTCGCTTACATCAAGGCCAACCGCCAGCTCACTGGCGAGGAAGCATCGGCAGAGGCAAGACGCTTCGTCGCATTCCTCCAGGCAAATGTCAAGGTCGTGGACGATCCCATCGGCGATGTCGGCTATGTATTCCTCAACGGTACGACCGACAACTGGAATGACGGCGAAGGTCCCGCGTTCCTGATTGACGGCGACCGCGACGGCACCAAGTGGGGTACTGCAACGGGAGGCGACCGCTTCGTCATCTTCAAGACAAATGACAACACGCCCATCAAGCCCACCTACTACGGCCTCGTTACCGGTGGCGACACACACATCTATACCGACCGTAACTGGAAGAACTGGAAGATTTGGGCTGCCAACTTCGATAGCGACGAAGACGCCACCAAGGACGCTGAAGGTTGGGTACTCATCGACGAGAAGGAGAACGTAGGCACTGACGTCCTCAAGACCACCAGCCTCTTCGAGAGCTACATCAACCTCTCTATAGGTTGCGCTGTTCCTTACGTTTACTTCAAGATTGAGGTTTACCATTCAGGCGGTATGCAGATGAACGAGTTCACCTTCTACAACCAGGGTGACCTGAATATCTATCGTGAAGGCTTCGTGAGCGAATTCGAAGACTACGACCCCACAGCCGAACCTGCATACAAGGGCTATACCGATGAATTTACTGAGAAGTACAACGAGTTGTGCACCACAGGCTATGCTCCTGACGTGATGAGACTCAAGAACGAACTGGTTGACCTGCAGGATGTAATCGCAAGCTCTGTAGATAAGTATGCTGAGTACGAGGAATGGTACAACGAGCTCGTGGGCGCAGGTGCTGCATCTGAGGATCTCGAGGCTTGGTACAACGGTTACACAACAGAGAACATCGCTCCCAACAGTGTCTACATCAATGGTACTCATGACTACATCATGGAGAACCTCCAGCTCGACAACGATGCTATCGGTCGTGCTGCCGATTGGGATATCCAATATAATGACGATGGACAGGAAACAGGCAGAACTGAAATCCTGCCCAGCGGTGAGATTGGTTACATCCAGAACATGGTGAATGCCGCAGTTGAAGGCGTTTACATTCTCCTCGGCGGTCACACCGTAGCACAGTTCAATGACGGCTTCTATGGTCACCTCATCGACGGTATCGCTCTGAACACTACAGACGAAGACGGCAACGAAGTAAAGGCAACCAAGTGGGGCGGTAATGCTGATGCCAATGGCGACACATACATCATCTTCCGTACACTCAACAAGACCAACCCGTTCTTCTATACTCTGACAACAGGTAACGATGCAGAAGTTTACTGGACTCGTAACTGGGGCTCTTGGTACATCTATGGTGCAAACTTCGACGGTGACGCCGATGCTACTAAGGACGCTGAAGGCTGGGATCTCATCGACAACAAGGAGAACACTGGTCAGGACCGTCTGCATCCCGTAAATGCTGAGCCCTCTTACTTCGGCTTCAGCACAGAGACAACTAAAGAATATACATATTATAAGGTTGTCGTAACGAAGGCTTACTCTGGCTCACAGATTCAGATGAACGAACTCCACTTCGGTACTCCCGAAGAGTTCGAGGCAATCAAGGACGAGTACACTGATAATGCCAACAAGTTCGACGCTGACGACTATGTAGCAGACCAAGCTCTTATCGACGAGTACAAGGCTACCGTTCCCGAAATCGACGAGTGCGCTAACATGGAGGCTCTCTTCCGTGTGAACTACAAGCTCGAGACACTCCGCGCTGACATCGAGGCAAGTGATGCTCTCTACGCTAAGTTCGCAGAGAATGCTGAAGCGTATGCAACTGAGGCAGAAAGCCTCTCCGACAGTGATGCTAAGACAACCCTCCTGAGCTACCTCGCTGAGGATGCCGCTGAGCCCACTGACGAATTCGAATATGGTAACGTTGCTTACATCATCGAGAATCATGTCCTGAACGACAGCATCCTGCAGACTCAGATTGACTTCCTCGAGGAACTCAGAGTTGCTGCTGTTGCTGCTGGTTATGGTGAAGGTGCTGACATCAGCTGCCTCATCGTCAACCGCACCTTCGCTAAGACTAACGCTACGGAGGAAAAGCCGAGTGGCGACCTCGTGGCTGAAGGCTGGAACGGTAACATCTACCGCTCTGCTACCAGCACTGCTGACAACGAAATCTACGCTGCTGAGTTAGTTAACCAGAACGCTAAGTTCGACGTTAACCAGACGCTCTCTAACCTGAAGAACGGTTACTACAAGGTTACGCTGAATGCTGCTTATCGTGCTAATGGCGACGAGAAGTTGCTGAGCTACAACTACGGTGCTATGGCTTATGCTAACGACGTGAAGACCTACATCCCCGTAGTCCTTGAAGGTGCTGTTGACGAAGACGACGCTTGGACTGGTACTATTGCAGACCACAAGATCTACACTGCCGACTCTTCTGAGGTACTCGGTTGGGGTGTTTGGGGCTCTGAAGGTTCAGCTCATGCATTTGCACAGGGCCGCTATGCAATCACTCTGGTTGCACAGGTAACTGATGGTACTCTGACTATCGGTGTGAAGAATGATGGCACTCGTGAATGGACTGCAGTTGGTAACTTCGGTCTCGTTTACCTTGGTGAAGAGATGGATGCCGAAGCACTGGCTGAAGCTCAGGAATGTGCACAGGCTCGTATCGAAGTTCTGAACGATCTCTATTATTCTACAACTGAGGACGAAGAAGGTTACGCTGACGCTCCTGGCTTCGCAGCAGTTCAGAGGGCAGCCCTTGAAGAACTGATTGGTGCAGTGCCCTTCTCTCTGGACAACCTGAAGTCTATCGGTGAGACAATGGAGTCTATCTACTACACTAAGAAGGCTTACGCTGCTCTCTTCGAGGCAACATCAAAGGTATATACTAAGTGGTGCGAACGCAATCATGACAGCTTCGAAACAGACGACGTAAATACTGCTGAGTATGCTGTATATATGATTAGAGCAAGCCTGGACGAAGGCGTATATGAGGATGCTGATGCTGCTTTGGCTGCAAAGGCTGATCTCTATACAACCTTCCCCGATTATCTCGAAATCACTACCGAGAGTGGCAAGAACAAAGTCATTTGGGAAGAGTTCGATGCCTTCACATATTTCCTGCAGACAGATGGCACAAGGCCTTATGTTGAGTTGAAGTATATCTACGAGGCTATCGAAAAGAACGAGGTAATCCTTGCCTTCGACTATGCAACTGTTAATGAGATTCCTGGTGGTCAGGTTATGTACAGCACTCCCAACTTGATGACCGAACCGAAGGAGACTCTCGGTGCTCTGACTGCAACGTATGATAATCCCGATGCTGACCCCGTATGGGCAACTGCTTACATCAATGTATCGCAGGGTATCAGCGCTTTGAACTTCGGTTCTGGTGTTGACCATGGTATCCGTTGGTACATCAATTACGATGCAACAGCAGATGACCTTTACGAACTGAACATCGCTAAGTTCCGCTTCATCACCATGGCCGAAATGAAGGCTGCAGGTGGCAAGCCTCTGAATGGCATTAAGGGTGACGTGAACAACGATGGTTCAGTGGATGGCGGTGACGCTCAGCAGATTCTGAATGTCATCTCTGATGACGGATATGAAGCTGCACTTGACGTCAACGGTGACGGTGTCATCGATGGTGGTGACTACCAGCAGATCCTCAACATCATGTCCGCTGAATAATGCACAGATAACTCTTTTAATTCTCTTGGTCAGGCCTCGTGCCTGACCAAGAGAATATCTTTAATTAAAAGCAAAACCAATACACTACACAACAATGAGGAAGCTCATTCTCTCACTTACCACTCTTCTTTTATTTATTATCTGTTCGTGCACGGAGAACATAGACACCTCTGCGCGCTATGTCTTCAGGGAGTACACTATTGCCAGCTACCTTGAGGCACATTCAGACTACTCCAAGTACCTTGAACTGACGAAGTTGGTACCCGTAAGTGGAAGAAGCAAGTCTTCCGTATACCAGCTCCTGACGGCGCGTGGTAACTATACTTGTTTTGCCCTCACCAACGAGGCGATAGACGAGTACTTGCAAGACCTGGTGGAGCAGGGCTTGATTAGCGAACCTTCGTGGGACGCCTTTACGGACGAAAGGAAACTCGACTCCATCCGTAAGGTTATTGTACAGAACACCGTCATCGATGGCGGTGACATGGAGTCGGAACGTTATACAGTCGATGTAATTACGACTATTGCCAGTGGAAAATCAAATGCGGAGTTCCCTCTGCCCAATATATACGACCATAAGATTACGGTCACTCAGAGCAAGAGCGACACCATCTATCTTGATAAGGATTGTCCCATGGACCCGATCAACTGCGACATCCCTGTCATCAACGGTGTCTTGCACCAGCTTCACAAAGTGATTGCGCCTAAGGACGAGTCGTGCGCCCGCTACTTGCAGGTCATTCTTGATGAGAAGCGCGAAGGCTATCTGATGATGGCCAAGGCGTTGCAGGCGTGTGGTTTCTTGGACACGCTGAGTGCTGTGCGCGATGAGGCCTACGAATCCTTGTACCAGATAGAAGGTGAGAATCTCAACATGAAGGACTACCAGTCGAAGGGTGGCGGCGACATGTCTGCTACGGCTGGTGACCCCGATGCTCATGCTCCTGAGCACAGGAAGTATGGCTTCACCATCTTCAGCGAGACAGACGAGTTCTGGCAGTCGCAGGGCATCAATCCTGCCGACAATGATGCTGTGGAGAAGTTGCAGAACTGGATTGTGACGAACAACATGTACCTCACCGAGGGCGGCTATGTGGCAGATGACAACTACACTTCGCCCAAGAACATGCTCTACCAGTGGGTGGCCTACCATGTGTTGCCCATGAGGATTCCTGCCAACAAGCTCGTGCACCATTGCAACGAGTTGGGCTACAGCTACAGTGCTCCCACCAAATATTCCATCCCCGTCATGGAGTGGTATCCGGTGTTTGGAGGCGACCGCCTGATTAAGATTTACGAGAGTGCAGAAAGCAACGGCATATACCTGAACAGTTTCCCTGAGAGGAACAATGGTATTACCGAGGACGGACACGAGGGCTACTGTGCTCCCGAGAAGCGTGGTGTCTATATTGATACGAACAGCGAGAATGCCATCGTCACCGACATTGTCAATGCATGCATCTATCCCATCGACAAGCCTCTGGGCTATACCGATGTGACGCGCGACGACCTGAGCAAGGAGCGCATCCGTTTCGACCTCTTTGCTCTTTTCCCCGAGGCTATCACCAACGGCATTCGTCGTGCGGACAGCCCGCTTGGCAAGTGGCAGCACGTCTTTGTGTCTCTCTATAACAAGTACAACTATTTTGACAACATGAAAGTGCTGAACGAGGATACGCACTTCATCCATTACAATGGCTACAAGACGGCGTGGGCAAACTACAGCGGCGACGAGGACAAGGCGTTCGGCCATTTCGACATCATGTTCCGCCTGCCTCCCGTTCCCAAGCGCAATACCTATGAGTTCCGCTACAAGCTGCTTGCCACGGCGGCGCGCGGCATCGTGCAGGTTTATTTCGGCAGCGACCCCGACAAACTTCCTGTGGCTGGTATCCCCATCAACATGACGTATAATGTGGAGAGGTTCTTTGGTGAGGGTGCCACTTGGGGTGACCTGAACGACAGCGGCAAGGAGGAGGACGAAATCATCGACATCGATCATAAACTCCGTAACCACGGTCTGATGAAAGCCACGCGCCACGAGACCGAGATGAACACCAATACTGCTCGCTCCAAGAACAATTGCAGCCGCCACATCATCGTGCGCCAGACGCTCGATCCGAGCGAGACCTACTATGTCCGCTTCAAGACGGTGCAGCCCGACTTGGAACGTCCCGAGCTCTATCTCGACTACTTCGAGTACTGTCCGAAGGAAATCTACGACAGCCCCGAAAGGCCCGAGGATATCTGGTAAGACGGGCAGAGAAATACGACGGAGCGTGCTTTTATGAAGGTAAGAGCACGCTTTGTTTTCCGGCATCGCCAGCCATGTCCTTCAACGCGACACGCACAGTTGAGAATTCAGGCACGTGATGTTTGCAATTATTCCACGTGATGTTTGCAATTATTCCACGTAATATTTTTATTTTAACACGTGATATTTTCGATTATCCCACGTTGCGTTTCCGGCCCCGGCATTTTGCATCAGAGATTAATACATTCTACAACATAAACCTAAGAACATGAAACGTATCTTTATCTTCTTTCCCCTTTTGCTGACAGCCATGCTGGCATCGGCTCAGCAGAAGTCGTTGCGCGAACTGCAGCAAGCCTTTGTCGATTTGCGCTTCGGCATGTTCATCCACTACAACATGCCCACCTATTCCACCGAGGACTGGCCCGACCCCGACATGCCCGTGTCGGCATTCGCTCCCACGCAGCTCGACTGCCATCAGTGGGCCAAGGCTGCCAAGTCGGCAGGCATGACCTATGGGTGCCTCACTACCAAGCATCACAGCGGTTTCTGCATTTGGAATACCCAGACCACCGACTACAACTCCCTTCAGTCGCCTGCCCGCGTCGACGTCGTTCGCCAGTATGTCGATGCGTTCCGCGAGGAAGGGTTGGGCGTCATGCTGTATTTCAGCATCCTCGATACCCACCATCGCATCCGTCCCGGGCACATCAAGCCGGAGCACACGAAGTTCATCAAAGCCCAACTGAAAGAGCTGCTCACGAACTATGGCGACATCACGGCGCTCATCATCGACGGCTGGGATGCCCCCTGGTCGCGCATCTCCTACGACGAAATCCCTTTCGAGGAAATCTACAACTACATCAAGAGCCTGCAGCCAAACTGCCTTGTCATGGACCTCAATGCTGCCAAGTATCCCCGCGAAGCACTCTTCTACACCGACATCAAGTCGTATGAGCAGGGCGCAGGGCAGAAGATAAGCACCAGCGAGAACCGCCTGCCGGCACTCGCCTGCCTGAGCATACAGCGCACTTGGTTCTGGAAAGAGTCGATGCCCACCGACCGGCTCAAGGATGTACGCTGGCTTGTTGAGGAGAACATCCGTCCCTACAACGAAGCCTACTGCAACTTCATCCTCAATGTCGCCCCGAACCGACAGGGCCTGATGGACGACAACGCTGTCGAGGCGCTGCGCCGCATCGGCAAAATATGGCATAACGAAGGTCCCACGAAGCCCATCCCAGAATGCGATGCCCCCATCATCAAGCACAACCTCGCCAAGGGTTGCCCAACGGAATACAGTTGGAGCAACGACTACGGACTGGGCGACTTTGCCAACGACGACGACTTCTCGTCGGGCTGGACCTCGCATCCGACGGTCGAAGAGCCCTGGTGGGAAGTGGACCTCAAAGGCAAAAAGAGCATCTCGCTCGTCACCATCGTAGAAGAAGAGAAAGGCAGCATCCAGACCTACAAGGTGGAATACAAGAGCGGCAAACGCTGGCGCACCATCTACGAGGGGATAGCTCCCGAGTGCCGCGTCAAGCAGCATCGCTTCTCGTCCGTCAAGGCAGAAAAAGTCCGCATCACCGTCAAGCGGTATCACGGCAAATTGGCCCTGTCGGAGGTGGGCGTGTACTAAATAGCATTTCCCTCTTGCCCTTTCTGTTCAGATATTGACAGATAGGGCATTTTTTTTAGACTTCTGCATTGGTATTCCAAAGGTTTTTTGTACCTTCGTGCCGTTAATTGCACAAATACATAAAAATAATAATGGAAAAGATACAAGAACTCACCGAGAAGATTCTGCGCGAAGGCGTGGAAAAAGGACAGGCAGAAGCCGACCGCATCGTTCAGGAGGCAAAGCAACAGGCAGAGAAGATTCTGCAGCAGGCACGTCAGCAGGCTCAGGACATCGCTGCTCAGGCACAAAAACAGGCTGCCGAGACCGATGCCAACACGCGCAACGAACTCAAGATGTACACAGGTCAGGCACTCAGCGCGCTGAAGAGCGAAGTGACTAACGTCTTGACCGACGGCGTAGTAAAAGAGGCAGTCGAAGGCATGAAGGCAAGCCCCGACTTCCTCGGACAGTTCGCCGTAGCCCTCGCAGAAAAGTGGAGCGCAAACGAGCCCATCGTCATCTCCAGCAGCGAAGCCGACAGCCTCAAAGCCTACTTCGCAGCAAAGGCAAAAGCACTGCTCGACAAGGGCGTTACCATCAACAAGGTCAACGGCAAGGATACGCTGCTCACCATCGCTCCCGCCGACGGCAGCTACAAGGTGAACTTCGGAGAGGAAGAGTTCGAAACCTACTTCAAGAACTTCCTGCGCCCACAGCTCGTGGAAATGTTATTCTAATGCATAATTCATAATTCACAATTCATAATTGGCTACGCCCTGAAATCTTAGAGAAAGCATCCTTCAGAGGTTTGTCTCCCAACACTGAGCGAAAGGAAATAATTATGAATTATGAATTAACAATTATGAATTAAAAAGAACATGGCAAATTACTATTGCATGATAGCCGGCTTGCCGGATATTGACCTGAAGGACACGAAGCCGGGACTCAGCCTTGAGGACATGCGGGAACAATGCGAGGAACAACTCACGTCGCAGGACAAGAAGTTGCTCTTCTATTTCTTCCTGCACTTCGACTGCGTCAACCTCGTCAAGCTCCTCAAGAACCCCGAGGCAGACATCGACCAGTGGGGCAACTTCTCGCTCGAACAGCTGCGCGACCTCATCACAAGTGCCACGGAACTCAACTTCAACGTGCATCGCTACCCAGCCTTCATGAGTATCTTCGCCCGTGAGTATGCTTTCAATAAGGACAAGGCAGGCTACTTCCCCGAGGACGAGATGGCTTATCAGTTCCTCGACTACGCCATCCAGACCTGTCCCAACCGTATGATGCGACGCTGGTACAAGCTTAACCTCGACATCACCAACATCCTCACAGCCATGCTGGCACGCGGCCAGGGCTGGAGCGTCGGCGATTTCATCAAAGGAGAAGGCGAGGTGCAGGAGATGATACGCGAGAACAAAACCAAGGACTTCAACCTCAGCCACGAGCTCGACTACATCCCGCAGCTCATGAAGATAGTCGACGAGACCGACCCTGTCCGCAAGGAAAAGATGATAGACGCCTTCAAGTGGATATGGCTCGACGAGCGTACCTTCTTCGAACCCTTCGACATCTCGGCCGTCTTCGCCTACCTCTGCAAACTCCAGATGCAGGAACGTTGGGCAAAACTCGACGTCGAACAAGGCAAGGAAACCTTCCAGAAGATAATCGACGACCTGCGAAGCGAAGCACAAGTGCCGGCAGAGTTCCTCGCACCAAACATCGCACAGAAGAGCATAACGAAATAACGAAAGAATAATCATAACACAGCAAGATATAAAGATGACAAAAGGAATTGTTAGTGGCGTTGTCGCCAACATGGTCACGCTCCGTGTGGACGGTCCGGTGCTCCAAGGCGAGATATGCTACATCACAACAGGCGGCGACCGACTGATGGCAGAGGTCATCAAGGTGGTCGGCCAAGACGTTTATGTGCAGGTCTTCGAAAGCACACGCGGCCTGAAGGTCGGTGCCGAGGCTGAGTTCACAGGACACATGCTCGAGATTCAGCTCGGCCCTGGCATGCTCAGCCATAACTACGACGGACTTCAGAACGACCTCGACAAGATGGAAGGCGTCTTCCTGAAGCGTGGCGAATACACCGAAGCACTTGATGCTGAACGCCTTTGGGACTTCGAACCCCTCGTAAAGGAAGGCGATAAAGTGCAGGCAAGTGACTGGCTCGGCAAGGTCGAAGAGAACCATCAGCCCTTGAAGATTATGGCTCCCTTCCAGATGAAGGGCACTGCCACTGTCAAGAGCATCGTGGCAAAAGGTCAGTACAAGATACACGACACCATCGCCGTCCTGACCGACGAGCAAGGCAACGACATCAAGGTTGACATGGTGCAGCACTGGCCTGTGAAGTTCGCCATGACAAACTACAAGGAGAAGCCGCGTCCATTCAAACTGCTCGAAACAGGTGTACGCACCATCGATACCTTCAATCCTATCGTGGAAGGCGGCACAGGATTCATCCCCGGACCGTTCGGTACGGGCAAGACTGTGCTCCAGCACGCCATATCGAAACAGGCCGAAGCCGACATCGTGATTATCGCAGCCTGCGGCGAACGTGCCAACGAGGTTGTGGAAATCTTCACCGAGTTCCCTGAACTGGTTGACCCTCACACAGGTCGTAAGTTGATGGAACGTACCATCATCATTGCCAACACCTCTAACATGCCTGTTGCTGCCCGCGAGGCTTCCGTCTATACAGCCATGACAATGGCAGAGTACTACCGCTCGATGGGACTCCGCGTTCTGTTGATGGCAGACTCAACGTCGCGTTGGGCACAGGCTCTTCGCGAGATGTCGAACCGCATGGAAGAGCTGCCTGGTCCCGATGCCTTCCCAATGGACCTCGGTGCCCTCATCTCGAACTTCTACGGACGCGCCGGTTATGTCTATCTCAACAACGGTGAGGTAGGTTCTGTCACCTTCTTGGGAACCGTGTCGCCTGCCGGTGGTAACTTGAAGGAGCCAGTTACTGAGAATACAAAGAAGGTGGCGCGTTGCTTCTATGCACTCGAGCAGGACCGCGCCGACAAGAAGCGTTACCCTGCCGTCAACCCCATCGATTCTTACTCGAAATACCTCGAGTACCCTGAGTTTGCAGAATACATCAAGGAGCACATCAACGAGGAATGGATACCGAAGGTGCTCGACCTCAAGACTCGTATGCAGCGCGGTAAGGAGATTGCCGAGCAGATTAACATCCTGGGCGACGACGGCGTGCCTGTCGATTACCATATCGTCTTCTGGAAGTCCGAGGTGATTGACTACGTCATCCTGCAGCAGGATGCCTTCGACGAAGTGGACGCCGTGACTCCCCTCGAGCGTCAGGAAGAGATATTGAACCTCGTGACGAAGATCTGCGACAAGGAAGACTACAAGTTCGACACCTTCCTCGACGTCATCGATTACTTCAAGAAGCTCATCAACCTCTGCAAGCAGATGAACTACTCACAGTTCAAGAGTGAGCAATACTACGACTATATAAAGCAAATCGAAGCAATGATTAATGCATAAGAAAGATGAGTACAGCATTTCAGAAAGTATATACAAAGATTAGCCAGATAACGAAGGCCACGTGTTCGCTCAAGGCGAAGGGCGTTGGTTACAATGAGCTGGCGACCATCAACGGCAAGCTTGCTCAGGTGGTTAAGATAATCGGCGACGACGTGACGCTGCAGGTCTTCGAAGGAACTGGCGGCATTCCCACCAATGCAGAGGTCGTGTTCCTGGGCAAGAGCCCGTCCCTCAAGGTCAGTGATCAGCTGGCAGGACGCTTCTTCAACGCTTATGGCCAGCCTATCGATGGCGGACCCGAGGTTGAAGGAACAGAGGTAGAGATTGGCGGTCCCTCTGTGAACCCCGTTCGCAGAAAGCAGCCCAGCGAACTCATCGCTACAGGTATTGCCGGTATCGACCTCAACAACACGCTTGTCTCTGGTCAGAAGATTCCGTTCTTCGCTGATCCAGACCAACCTTTCAACGAAGTGATGGCCCTCGTTGCCATGCGTGCCAAGGCGGACAAGATTATCCTGGGCGGCATGGGTATGACTAACGACGACTACTACTTCTTCCGTAACACCTTCGCCAACGCCGGCGCGCTCGACCGCATCATCTCTTTCATCAACACCACCGAGGACCCCGCCGTGGAGCGACTCCTCATCCCAGACATGGCACTGACAGCTGCCGAGTACTTTGCCGTCGAGAAACACGAGACAGTTCTTGTCCTGCTGACCGATATGACATCTTACGCCGACTCACTCTCCATCGTGAGCAACCGTATGGACCAAATCCCGTCGAAGGACTCCATGCCCGGTTCTCTTTATTCCGACTTGGCGAAGATTTACGAGAAGGCCGTGCAGTTCCCCGAGAGTGCAGGCGGCGGCTCAATCACCATCATCGCCGTTACAACCTTGTCTGGCGGCGACATTACTCATGCCGTGCCCGACAATACGGGTTACATCACGGAGGGTCAGCTCTACTTGCGTCGCGACAGTGACGTGGGTAAGGTCATCGTCGATCCGTTCCGTTCGCTCAGCCGTCTGAAGCAACTTGTTGCAGGTAAGAAGACCAGGAAGGACCACAGCCAGGTGATGAATGCTGCCATCCGCCTCTATGCCGATGCGGCCAATGCCAAGACAAAGCTGGAGAATGGCTTCGACCTCACCGACTACGACAACCGTTGTCTCGACTTCGCGAAGGACTACTCGAGCAAGCTCCTTGCCATCGACGTCAACCTCAACACCGAGGAGATGCTTGACGTGACGTGGAGCCTCTTCCGCAAGTACTTCAAGCTCGAAGAGGTGAACATCAAGAAGGAGTTCACCGACATCTACTGGAAATAATAAGATTCCTAATAAGCAAGCGTGCCGTGTTCCCCAACACGGCACGCTTTGTTTGTTATCATAACACGTTTCGTTTGGCGATACAACGTGAGGAAAAACAACTCCCGCGTCGTCGCGACGCAGGAGCACAATGGCGCACCAATTTATTATTATCTTCTTAAAACCAATTCGAGATGATTATTTCTTGTCCTTCTTTGGTTCCATACCTTTGAGGTATGTCTTCTCTCCGTTGACGTAGCTCTTCAGGATGGCATAGTCGACGGGAACCCAGTACACGCCCTTGCTATTGAGGGTGAGGATGTGGTAGCTGCCATCCCGTTCACGTTTGCAGCAAAGGAAGAACTCGTCGCTGCCTTTATAGATGTTCCCTTTCACCATATCGGGAAGTCCATGAATAATGTGGCTATCATCTGATCCTGCGAATTCAGTAGTGAATTTATAGGCGTAGGGCTGTTCGGGATGACTGTTAACGTAGTCGTGTGCCAGCGCATCCAGTTCCTTGTATAGCGCTTTTGCTTCGGCCTCGTGCAAGGAGGGAATGATATAGTGCGTGCCAGTAACAAGGCCTGGATGCGTTTCGAACTCATGCTTGTCACGGCCATATTTGGGTGTCAAGAAGAAATCTCTGTCATTCTCAAAGCCTTCATCGTGCTGCCAATGCACAGGATAAGCCTTCGCTCCCTTCAGCTTCATGAACTTCTTCAGTACGGGCTGGATGTGTTCACAGAAAGCTTTGCCGTCGAAGGGCTTCATGTCGTCCTCTTTGATGCCTGTGGGAACAGTATAAGAGTGATAGTAAGAGTAGTAATAGTCGCTATAGTCAATAATCCCATTGTCATTGTTTTTATGGGGCTTATTGTGGTATTCGAAGTTGGCAAATTCGTTGGAACCCATATAGGAATACTTGATGGTGTCCAAGCCGTTCTTGTGGAACTCATACAAGTAGCTTTCTGTAGCATTCTTGCCTAAGCTGGCGAAAGTTGTGCGGAAGTAATCAATGACTCCCTCCATTTTCTGACGCCCTTGAGTAATGCGGCTATTAACCGTAAGGACACGCTGTTGCCTTTCTTCTTCGCTCAGTCCCTTCTTGAAATAGGATTCCCATCCACCTGTGAGGTGGCCGCCACCAGTCTCTATCATGTAAGTGATTTTTCCTGCACTATTGTTCTGTCGCTTGTGGACATCAATGTATTGTGTCGGCAAGTATTGTTCCAACTGAGTGAGGCGAACGTTGGGCTGCTGCCCATAAGTAGTGGCAGTAACTGCCAAAAGCATAAAAGTAAGAATCTTTTTCATCGTTTTATATTATTAATGGTTATTCATCATTTGAGCTACTTCTTGGTAAAGGCGTTCGCCTCGAGAGCGGATTTCCTGAGCATCTGCTATTGCCAGCAGGTACAAGTCGGGTTGTTGAGGCAGGTATTCATTCTCTTGCTCTGGCTCAGCTTGTACAGGCTCTGCTTCTTGGGGCACAGGTTCTTCGAGGGCAGGCTTATGGACTTTCCTGCGTTTCTTAGCCGGCTGAGGCTTTGCCGTTTGAGCTGCGACTGGCCGCTCTGTGGCTTTTGTTGAAGCTATCTTTTGCGGCGTTTCCTCCATATCGTCTTTAGGCACCGTCACTTCCTCTGCAACAACAGGCGTCTGTTGCTCAGGCTGTTGCTTTCCTATGTTGAGCATAATGAGCAAAAGCACGCTTGCTGCAACGGCAAGAGCAGATAGAGGGTAGAGCCAACGACGCTTTGTGGCTTTGGGTTTGAGGCTTCCCATCACCCTTTGTTCCATGTCGTCGGGCATCTTCATGCCTTTGGCGCGGTCGTTCTGTCGCCTCAAGGCCTCGCGGAAAAGGTTCTTCGCTTCGCTCAGGCGCAGGCGGTTGTCGTTATTCATGGTTCCTGTGTGTTAAGATGATTCTGAGTCTTTGGCGGATGCGGTGAAGCTTGCTGCTGAGGCGCGACACCTCGCGAGTTGTGGCTTCGCCCGCCTGGTTGGTGATGTAGGCAATCTCCTTTAGAGAGCGTCCGTCGAAGTAGAAGAGTTGCAGGAGCATCTGGTCTTCGGGTGAGAGCTGCTGTATGGCTTCGTCCAGTTGCTGTGCTGTCGTGTCTTCAGGCAATTCGTCTGGAACGTCATCACTTATGTTGAGCGGCAGCATGACTTGCCGTTTTCGCTTCCGCAGATGGTAGAGCGCTTCGTGATAGGCAATGCGTTGAAGCCATGTTGCGACAGATGCCTTCTGCGGGTCGTAGTCCTTCAGGTGTTGGTAGGCAGCGACGAATGTGTTCTGCACTACGTCCTCCGTGTCCTCCTGCACAGCGACAATGCGTCCGACGAACACCATGAGCGATGGGCCGTAACGCTTCACGAGCTGGCCGAACTCACTTGTCTCGCCGCCGCGTATGCGCTCTATGATGCTGTTGTCGTCTTTCGTCATGCTACTTTATATAGACGCGAAGAGGCAAAATGTCACGCCGAGCGGCAAAAATAAAGGTGAAAAAGGTGAAAAAGTGAAAAGGTGAAAGGCTATCGGAGCACCTTTTTGTCTTTACTGATGAGCAAGCCTCGAGTGCGGTTTGTAGCAGGAAGGCCTGCAGGTGTAAAGAAGCAATCTTTGCTTTCTGCTAATGGCAGGACGATGGCATCTTCGTTCTCTCTTTGCAATGTCAGCGTGCCGGCGGGGATGTCGGCGAGGACCTCGTTGCAGTCAATTCTATTCCATCCTGAACAGTTGCGGCGGGGTCGACTTCCGTTGTGAACATACCATAGTACTGCCGCTCTTGTCGAAAGATATCACACAGGTATCGCTGATGAAGGGGGCCATGTTCTGAAGCATTGCCAGCATACCGTCCTTGATATCTTTTTCATCTTCTTCAAAATCGCCTTTTACGCGTTCCAGTGCCGCCTCGGGGAGGTAGCTCCAGTCAACTTCAAATGATAGAAGTTCCACCGTCTGCCCATTGAATTGGATTTTCAGGGTATCGCCCGTCAGTTCCCATCGTCCCTTTGCACTAAAGGTCGTGGGAGTAGGTAGGAATACTTCCGCATGTTCTTCTTTGAGGTTGAATGTGACTTCCATTACAAACCCCAAGGTCAACTCTACCGTGCTGTCTGCATGGAATACGTATGTTGTGGTGTTTTTCTCCGTGTTCCCCTCCCATGAGCCGACAATCAAGTCGGCAGTGGGTGCCTGCATGATGTTCTCGTTCTGACGGATGTATTCTTCGATGTCCTCTTTCGAGATGTTCATCAGCATTTTGTTCTCGCGGTTCAGTCGTTGCAAGCTAGATATAGCATGTTCGTAAGCCTCCCTTCGTGAGAAATAGCGTTTTATGTAAATCATGGTCTCGCCTTGTGCGAGAAACTTCTTCACCATGCTTTTCCTGGCCTCCAGATACGGCTTGAATTTCTTCATCGCATCAAGCTGTTGGTATCCTAACTGCTGCAAGTCCTGTTCGTAGGTTTCGCTTCTGACTGGCTTGCGGAATACCGGGTCCTGCTCCATTTTCTTCATCAGCGAGCGGCGCGCATGGTAGCTCGACTGCATGTTTTCGTAGAACTTGTTGTTGCCCAAGTTCTTTCGTGCCTCCATGCCGCTGTTGAAGGCATTCTCCTTCGTGTCGATGGTCCAGTCCTTCACCTTTGCCGGATCATCGTACAAGTACTCGAATGTCATGTCGATTGTGTCCTCTCTCATCGCGTCAATCTGCTCCTGATGGGTGGAGACATACATTGCCACATGGAACAGGTCGTCCTCCGAGTGCATCTCATTCTTGAGCTGCTGGATAATCTCATCGATGTCACACACTGCCATGATGGCTGTCTCGCGTTGCGCACGTTGTTGCTTGTTGTTCTCCATCATGCGGTCAGCGGAGAATGTGAGACCCACGCCAATGGCTGTGCCGAGGATACTGGTTAGCAATTGTTTGCTCCAGGGAGTGATGACGATCTTTTTCATTGTGTTACCTTTTTATGTTTCCTTTTTATATAGTATAGCTTCTCATTCTTGGAGTATCTTCTTGTTCTTGCTGACGAAGAGGCCGCGAGGCCATTTGCCATTTGACCATTTACCATTTACCATTTGGCGTCCGCTGAGGTCATACCATTTACCATTTGACCATTGACCATTTACCATTTGGCCGTCCTCATTCTTCACTTCCTTGACGGCATCGTCGTTGTCTCTTTGCAGAGTGAGCGTGCCGGCGGGGATGTCGGCATGGACTTTGAAGACGGCTTCGTCGAGCTGGAGGCTCCAGGAGCGTGTGGAGGATGTGGTGGAGGCGAGCGACGAGGGGATGTCCGGAACGAGCGATTCGCCGTTGGTTGACGGCGCGAAATAAGTATTATCCTTCGTTGTGGCAGTTTCCGGCTCGACGACAATCATCGTCCAGAACTGCAAGGAGGGCAGGGTGACGGTGATTGTGCCTGTGGCAGACGAGTACTTGTAGTCCGTCAGCTCCTGCATGGCGCCGCCGCAATAGTCGGGCGAGGCAACCCAGATGCGACGCACTTTGCCCATACCCGTCATGCCGGTCAGTTTGATGGAAAGGTTCTCGAAACGTTGTGGCCAAGGTCGTTTCGCCTCGTTATCATGCCAGCAGAGCATATAATCATCGCTGACGTCGGTCGCTGTCTCGTCGTGCGTGAAGTTGAGCAGGTGGATAACTTGCCTGCCGTTCACTTCTCGGGCGAGCATCGTCACCTGGTTCGCCACGGGTTGCCACGTGTTGATGGTCACGGTGGAGCACGTTGACCTGACGTTCGTCTTCTCCTTCCACGGGTCGCGCAGCAGGTTCTCGTAGGCTGTGAGGAAGTCGTAGTAGCGCGTCATCCAGTCCTCCAGTTGGCTATGCCACTTCATGCCCGAGTAGGGGAAATACTCTCTGCAGAGCATGTGATCGCCCCCAAGTTCCAGATGCGACCCGCCGAGAGCGAAGATGACGGCATCTGCCATTACGATTCCAGGTGTATTAAAGTTCTTATTATCCGTGGCGTAGTTCATGTAGGCGGCAAGGACGGAGCGCAGCGCAGGGTTGAGGCTGAGGTTCTCGTCGATGACGTTTTTGATGTTCGAGAAGCGTCCGTCGCCACTCGTGAGACTGCTTCCGGCCTCGTTTCCCCAGACTTCCGAGTAGAGGAAATCAAGCTTTCCGGTCCCCGCAATCTGCGAAATGCCCCATTGCCCGACGGCGTTCATGACGAGACGCTTGTCCGGGTGGCGGTTCTTCATGTGGCTGATGAAGGTAGCGAAGCCGTCGCGCAGGTTGACGCTGTTGCCGTTGTAGTCATAGACGGTGCCTCGCGAGCCGAGTTGGTCTATCTGAAATCCGTCGAAGTCGAGCATCGAATAGACCTCGTCATTGCGTTCCGCGAGGTAAGCCAGCCAGTCTGGATTGCCGGGATTGAGCAGGTAGATGTCGCTCTTCCAACTGTCCGGCAAGTCGTGCGAGTCGATTGTCGAGTGGTTCCGGTCTTTGAAGATGAACCATTCGGGCTGCACGCCGCGCTCCTGCCAGCCGTCGAGGGCGCCGTGACAGAGGTTGTAGAAGATGCTCTTCATGCCCCGTTCGTGCTGAGCACGGATGTAGTTCTTGATGGCGGAGGTGTAGATGGTGCGGTTCGCGACGTCCTTGTAGGAGGTCCACAGCCCGCCGTCTCGTGTGCCGCCAAGTGGCCAGTCGTGGCAGTAATGCCAGTCCTGGAACTGCACTCCGTTGATGTGGCATCGGTTGAGCCATTTCATCTCGTTCTTCGTCTTGCTAAGCGATTTGTCACTTCCAAAGGTTGCCACGAAGCCGTAGCGCGGGAAGCGCGTCCAGTCGCTGCTGATGTCAATGCCGATTGTCGCAAGGATTTCGTCGTTCTCCTCAGCCGGACGATAGACTTCGACCATATATCCTCGGAAGTTCTCCGTGGGTGCCGTCCATGTCCATTTGCGTGAAGTGAGCAACGTGTCTGCGATGATGTCGCCGAGGAAGCGGTAGCGAACCCTCGCGCCCGATGGAGGAGTAGTCGAGAAGGTCAGTTCCACCGTATCGCCAGGGCTGTAGCTGCATCGGTCGGTCTCAATCTGATAGCGCAGTTTGGGCAGTTTCTCCGACGAGCCCGACGCGAGAACTGGCGTGATTTGGCGTGGTGTGTAAGTTTTTTTGTAAGGCTTCGAATGCAGAGCCAACGTGCCAGACGAGAGCGTGAGCAAGCCTGTGTAGGTGCCTTCGTCAGGTGCATCTTCCTGAAGCGCGTAGAAGTTCCCTTCGGAGAGTGCTGTGCTGACGGCCGAACCGATAGGGTAGAGGCACGGCGGGAACTGCCGAACCTCTGGCAGCAAGCCGTTCTGGTCGGCGATTTGAATCGTCTTTCCGTTCGTATCGACCTGCACCTTGCACAATCCCACGTTGTCAACTCGGTACTTGTAATCGCCGCTTGTATGCAGAGCGATTGCCTGCGAACCCATGCGGAGCAGGGTGTTAGTGGCGGCAGGCCCCCAGTGATTGCCCCATCCGTCAGCCTCCGTCATGAACTTCAACTCGCCTCCGTGGTAGAGATGACCTTCCCAAGTGTAGATGCCGCTGCTTTCTTCCACCATCTGCTGGCGGTTCCAACCGGTATTGATGGCTGAGCCCACTATGTAGAGTGCTGCCCGTGTCGGCAACGTGCAAAGCAGGATGAGGCTGATGAGGAAGGCTCTATTCATAATTTAATAATGTATATTCTGCTGCAAAGATAGCATTTTATCAGTTAAGAGAAAAGCCGAGAGGCAAACTTTCTGCCTTGTTTCTTGTTTTGTAAGCAAAAACATGTTATCTTTGCAAAGCAAAAAGCATAAGATTATGGCAAATTACATCAAACAGAGCCTCGAAGAGGGCGAGACAATTATCTTCAAGGGACGGCTTCACTGGTCGTATATTTTCAGGTATCTTCTCTTTACTTTCCTGTTTTTTGCAGGTGGCTTGACGGCAATTTGGCTGGCTTACTACAAGTATCCTGAGCAGAAGGATGCTCTCTTTTATATGGGCATAGCCATGCTTGTACTGGCTTTCATCATCTGGATTATCGGGCGCATCGTCAGGACACGAAGCGAGTTTGCCGTCACGGACACCCGTTTCGTGCAGAAGGACGGCATCTTCAACATCAAGATGACGGAGATTCCGCTGGCTCGCATCGAGACCGTCAACTTCTATCAGTCCCTGTGGCAACGCTTTCTTGGCACTGGATGCGTGGAGATGGTGGGCAGCGGCGGCACATCGCATCAGGTGCATTGCATCGAGGAACCTATGAAGGTGCGAAAGATTATCTGCGCTTCCATCAAGAAACCTGTGCCTGAGATGAAGAAGGAGCAAGCGGAAGTCGAGCAATTATGAATTGTGAATTATGAATTGTGAATTGAAAGAGCGCATCGCCTTCGTCGATTGGATACGCGTCATCGCGTGTTTCCTGGTGATGCTTGTGCATGCCAGCGAGAACTTTTATGGTGCCGACGACAGCGGATTGGCTGGCAACGTCTCGATGCTTGCCAACGAAAGTAACCGTTTCTGGGTCGCCTTCTACGACGGAGCCTTAGGTCGCGTCGCCGTTCCACTCTTTATGACCATCAGCGCATTCCTGCTTGTGCCGATTAAGCCGGGCATGGGCATGGGCGAGTTCTATCGCAAGCGCGCTTTGAGAATCCTGCCTCCGATGATTATCTTCATGTTCCTCTACTGCTTCTTGCCGCTGGCTTGGGGCGGCATGACATGGGAGCAGTCGATGAGCGACCTCAGCCGTCTGCCGTGGAACTTCCCGTCGATGGCAGGTCATCTCTGGTTCATGTACCCCCTCATCAGCCTTTACCTCATCATTCCCGTCGTGTCGCCCTGGCTCGAGAAGGCTTCTGCAAAGGACGAAAGGCTGTTCCTCTACATCTTCGCCTTCTCGACGACGATGCCCTGGCTGCATCGTTTCGTGAGCGACGAGCTGTGGGGCGAGTGCTTCTGGAACGGGTTCCACATGCTCTGGTACTGCTCGGGCTACCTCGGCTACCTTGTCCTGGCGCACTATATCCGCTATCATCTCAAGTGGACTGACAGCAAGCGCATCGTCGTAGGTCTTGCCTGCTTCATCATCGGCGCCGCGTTCACCGGCTGGAGTTTCTGGCTGAAAGGCGTGCCCGGCGTTGCCATCGAGACCCCGATGCTCGAGTGGAGTTGGGAGTTCTGCACGCTCAACGTCTTGGTTGCGACCTACGGTCTCTTCATCCTCTTCTCGACGATTCATCGGCCGGCCCCAAGGCTCATCACCTCTTTGTCTAAGCTGAGCTTCGGCATGTACCTGATGCACCTGTTCTTCCTGGCGCCCATCGCCGTCTATTTCGTCAATGGCAACCAGGCACAACCCCTGATTCCCGTCTGGGCAGCCATCCCTGTGATAGCCGTCTTGAGCTTCATCTGCTGCGCTGTCACCACGAAGATAATCTCCCTGCTGCCCGGCAGCAAGTGGGTCGTAGGTACTTAAGCAAGAGGTCGTCTCCGGTTGCATAAACAAACACTCCCTGCTATGTCGTCCGACGTAACAGGGAGTGTTTTGAATTATCACGTGGGTAAATTCGAATTATCACGTGTAATATTTAAAATATAACGTGGGTAAATTGAAATTATCACGTGGATAAAATTAATTTATCGCGTGGGTTGTTTTCAAACGTCACGTGCCGCGTCAGGAAACCTTGCAGCCTACCAGATATCTTCCGGCTTTTCGGGATTGTCGTAGATTTCTTTAGCGCAGTACTCGATGAAGTCCATGTAGAACTCCTTTTTGTCGGAGTCGAGCACAGATTTGAGTTTGATGTAGTACGTCTCGTTGGGGTCGAGCGTCTGGCGCACAAAGATGTGGCGAATGTTCTCGCGGTCGTTCTTGCCACGTTCCGTGCCGTCGTTGGAGTTGATAGACTGCGGTCCCTTCATGTAGCCATTGTTGCGCATGCGTTTGTCAATCTCGGCTGTGTAGTCATCATCCAAGGGGTTGTCGTCTTCCCAACCAACCAGCTTAGCGTCCAGGTCGTTTCTGCAGTCCATTGTCAAGTCCATGGGAATGCCTGTGACGGGCAGTTTCTCCGGATCGGTGCCAAAGTAGATCTGTGCCACGCCGCGATTGCCGTTGGCAAGCACCTTGTATCGCACCTCGTAAGTTCCCCTGCGCGGAACGGGCGGCAGCTTGAACATGACTTCGAAGCGACCCACCGCCTTCATCTCGTCTCGGTGGAGGTTGCACCAGTCGTCGTTCCATGCGTTGTAATATACGAAGTTCATGTCGGAGTTCTGCTGCATGTTCTCGAAGTAATTGTAGGAGCGTAGGGTGTTGGGAATGTAGACGTGCTTGTATCGTTCCTCGCTGGCTTTCTTGAGCCTGATGTCGTTGTTCATGGCTTCCGGGAAGAGGCTCATGCCGTCGAAGCGTATGCGGTTCTTCATAAGATTGTCGCGCGTCGCGTCGTTGTAGGAGATGGGCGCATCGATGGGATAGATGTTGCAGTTGACCATGTCGCTCAGGATGGCCAGAGGCGAGCCTGAGTCCACCAGGCTTCCCACTTTGTCGGCATCGCAACCAATCTCCTCTCCTGTGCCATGACGGTCGTTGTCCGTAATGGGGAAGCGGTTGATGTAGACGCCATTGCTTGCGCGGCTCTCGGTGAGCTTGAAGAGGCGGCGTTTGCCAAGCGTCGTGTAGAACTCATAAACGGGGATTGAATAGACATCCGGCCTGCTCAGGTTGTATCCATACTCGTTGAAGTGGAACACGAGTTTGCCCTTGGGAATGCGCATGGGCAGGATGTGGTACGTAATCCATTGATAGAGCAGATGGTCTTCGCTCTCATAGTTGTCGTCGAGAGTGAAATGGTCATCGTTGCTGTACTGATGGTTGTCGAGAATCCATTGTGTGAGTTTCTGGAGCAAGTCCGGGTCAGCAGGGTCGATGCCTTGCGAGCGCCAGAAGTCGTCGGGCTCGGCAAAGATTGTAAAGCCGTAGAGGCGGTGCTTGGGCGCATAGGCTGTGTTGCCCTCGGCAAAGCCTAAGCTCGTCATGCCTTCCAAGTCCTTAATCTGACCTGTCTGATACAGTTCCTCATACTTCTCGTCGCGTATCTTGCTCAGCGTGTCGAGCAGTCCGCAAGCCTGAATCACGCGGAAGCAGGCATAGAAGCCTTCCTTCTTCTCGTCGAGGCACTCCTGGATGTAACTGGCTGCCGTGATGTCTTTCGGGGCGATGACCTTCTCCATCTGATGGATGATGCCGTTGATGGTGAGGATATCTCGGTTCTTGATGTTGATGGGGCAATTGTCGTTGATGTAGATGCTATCGGGCTGTCCTGAAGGTTTCCTCACGGAGAGCTTCTTGTCGTTGAGCGTGCCGAGTATGAACTCGTCCTTGTCGTTGGGGAAATTGAAGGTGTAGAAGAAGGCGTTCACCTCGTCTCCACCATCGATGATGCTGTTGTAGACGATGACTTGTCGGATGGAGTCGGCTTTGTGCTGACTGGGGAAAGCATCCCACGAGGGTGCCGTGATGAGTCCTTCCTCAACAAGACTTTCCAGATACTTCTGTATGGCATCGTTCGTAGGAGCGAAGACGGTATATACGCCTCGTGCACTCAGCAGCTGGCTTACCTTCGATTCGCTAAGCCGGCTCATGTTCACCTGTCGCAGCACATCAACGTAGCTGCTGTAGACGTCGTGTTTCTCAAGGTAGCTCAATATGGTTTCATCCTTGAATACATAGCGTGCCGAGGTGTCGATGCTCTCTGTGCAGCTTGCCACGCACGCAATAATAAGACATAGTTTGATTATGTTTAAGAATAGTCTCATAGCATTTAGGGTCATATTTGCCTACAAAGATAGCAGTTTTTTCAATACAAAGCAACATTTTGTTATATTTCTTTTGCATATTGGTTGTATTATTGTAACTTTGTGGCACAAAGCAATGCATAATGTTTACCAAATCAGTTCAATTATGAAGAAGAATCTTTTCCTCGGTCTTGCAGCTATCGTTGCAGGATTCTGCCTGACATCTTGCGAAAGTAAAACTGCAGGCAACACTGAGAGTGCCGACAGCCTCACACTCTCTGGTCTCAACCCCGCTGACTTCGCCAGCGACTCGACGGCCCTCTACGTCCTCACAAACGAGAACGGCATGGAGGTGTGCTTCACAAACTTCGGCGGACGCATCGTCAGCATCATGGTGCCCGACAAGGACGGCAACATGACGGACGTTTGTCTCGGACACGACAACATCGCCGATTATGAGAAGTACGGTGCCGACGGCTGCAACTTCGGAGCCCTCATCGGTCGCTACGGCAACCGCATCGCAAAGGGACAGTTCACACTCGACGGCGAGAGCTATCAGCTTCCCATCAACAACGGCCCCAACAGCCTGCACGGCGGAGGCCCGATTGCTTTCCACAACCGCATCTGGACTGCTGAGCCCATCGACGACAGCAGCATTGCATTCACCACGACAAGTACCGACGGCGAAGACGGCTATCCTGGCAACATCAAGGTAACTGTGACTTATGTCGTTACTGAAGACAACGCCTTGCAGATTAGCTACTTTGCTACTACAGACAAGGCAACAGTCCTGAACCTGACGAATCACTGCTACTTCAACCTCAGCGGCGACGGCTCGAAGGATTGCCTCGACGAGGTGCTTTGGCTCGATGCAGATCAGTTCACCGCTGTTGACGCAGACGTTGCCGTTACAGGTGAGGTGCTCGACGTAGAAGGCACACCTTTCGACTTCCGCACGCCCACCGCAATCGGCGAACGCATTGACGACGAGACAAGCCAGCAGATAGTAAACGGACACGGCTACGACCACAACTGGATTCTCAATACAAAGGGCGACATCACCAAGCCTTTCGCTTGCCTCTACGACCCGAATACTGGCATCCAGATGGAGATGTTCACTGATCAGCCCGGCGTTCAGTTCTATGCAGGCAACTTCCTCGACGGCAGCTTCGTCGGCAAGAAGGGTGTGAAGTATCCTCGCCGCAGCGCATTCTGCTTCGAGACGCAGCACTACCCCGACAGCCCCAACCATCCCGAGTGGCCCAGCACCGTAGTTCGTCCCGGCGAAGAATACATCACGACGACCCTTTACAAGTTCAGCACGAAGTAAGATTGTTGATATAGAATTAAAAGCAGCGAGTCTGGTGTTGTTGCCGGGCTCGCTGCTTTTGTATTTTTATATTAGTATTGAAAGATTAAATAAGTGATTTCCTATGTCGTCTTTCATGTGTGGTTCGTTAGGTGCAAATATTCCGAATAGGTCACCATACGATTACATCCTTTTCCATTCGTTGTATAATTTGTACATCCCAAGAATGGCAGGGACTTCCCTTGTTTTACAATTAAATATCCATCTTTACATTGGTCACATTTAAGAATGGACATACCTTTCCCTTTCAAATCATTGGTAAGGAAATCGCACATCTCTGGCTCATTTGAACATATCCACAGTTTTAATCCATATGCTTTTTTATATCTCAGTTGCAAAGGATAACCACAAACGGGACATTGTTTTATTACACCATGGTCTTTTTGGGGTGTGTCTAAATGTCCTCGCACACTTATATTTGAATAGTCATTAACTAATTCGCGAACAAATTCAGAAGGGCGTTGTTGGGGAGTGACTATATAAACTCGATTCTTCGTACGTGTCAGGGCAACATAGAAAAGGCGACGTTCTTCTGCGTACTCTATAGAGCGATCAATTTTTACAACATATTGTAGAACTGGGTCATCCTGTATTTTTGAAGGGAAACCATATGTTGAGTCGACAGCATTGATTATAATAACATTATCATATCCCAAACCTTTAGAACGGTGAACAGTCATAAATTCCATCTCAATGTCAGCAAAAGTCTTGGATGTGACGTTGCCTGTCTTTTCCCAATACTCAAAATCGGCAGACTTGGTGAGATTGAAACCGTCAAAGCCATAACGTCCCAATAGCAGTATAGATGATTTAGGATTCTCAGAAAGAATCTCTTTCATTATTTTTTCTACTGTTTCACCAAGCAAAAAGAATTTGCCGCCTCTTCCTTCATATAGCTTACGGTCAACGTTTTCTGTATAGGTCTGAATTATAACAGGATTGGAAATATGCTTAGGTGAGATGAGTGCTTTATGTATTTGTTCTGTATTCTTTTGAATGAATCCTCCCGCAATATCTATTACTTCTTGGGCATTTCGGTAGGTTTTAGTTATACAGAGTTCCTGCCCATATCCGAATGTTTCTTTGAAGTGTGTGAATAATGTTATATCAGAACCTGCGTACGCATATATAGATTGCCAGTCATCACCAACAGCAACTATTTTAGCGTTGCACAAGTTACTTAATTCTTTTGTTAAGTCAAAGCGTTGGCGGGAGATATCTTGGTATTCATCAACTATTATATATTTGAAATCCAATTTGAGATTCTTCTCCTTTGCTCCTCGTAAGACGCGGGCAGAGTCATTTATCATGTCCTCAAAATCTATTGCGTTTTTTTCTTTGAGCCGCTTTTCATATTCATGATAACACTGCTCGCAGATTGTAAAGAACAGTTTAGTTCGCTCGTTTTTTGTGATGGTTTTCCAAGCATAGAATTTCTCTACTGTATAGCCGTTTATCTTGAAATTCTGGATAAAGTTACAAACAAGCCCGACAAGTCTTGATATGTATCGATTCTCTTCTGTATTAACGATTTTCTCAAAGACCTCTTTTGAGGGGCGAGGATGAAGTTTGAAGCCATGTGCTTCTAAATCCTCTTTAAGATGTTCTAATAGACTCCTTCTATCGTTGTAAGCAGAGAAAGTATAAATTAGATCTGTGCCGTGTTTCTTGTGCAACTTGACTTTATCATTCACTTCACATTTATACTTTTCAAGTTGAGCGGCATTGTATCTACTATTCCTGCCATCTTGAGATATGCCGAAATGTTCTATATAAGCAACTTTTTCTCCTTGAACGATAGTAAAGTCTGGAGTATATAGTTTAAGGGATTTTGCGAAACTAAACGGATATGGCTTTTCGTAAGTGTATTCTATGCCATTCAAGAATAAGAAATTTGCTATCTGTACTTCTTGGAAAGAGCGCAGAGTCTCTCGTGCAATAGTTTGGTACCGTCCTGTCCGCTCGTTGATGATTTTCTCCGCGTATTCGTCTATATTCCCACGAATGGTGGAGAAGTCTGCCTTCGCAATATAATTAAAGAAGTCATTCAAATCATCTCCTTCATATGGCGCATCGAAATAGCTACCAAAGAATAGAATCAACTTGTCAACCAATTCCGGGTTATCTAGAATGTTTCCCTTGAGATAGTTGTTGATGACATTGAACATGAATCCCTGGTCTACGACAAGTCTTCGCTCTGTGTCTTGACGACGCAGAATAGCATATCCTGCCTTATGAAATGTTGTAACAGGACACGGAATGCCTAAATCCTTGTTGATCTTGTTGCGCAATTCATCTACTGCTTTATTGGTAAAGGAGATGACGAGGATTTGTTCCGGGGATATCCTTTTCTTTTCTACAAGGTATCTTACCTTTGCAGAAACGGTTGTTGTCTTTCCAGCGCCAGCTCCTGCTATTACCAAGGTGTAATCTTCATCAGAAAGAACTACACGCCTTTGTTCTTCGTCTAATCTTATCTTAGGGTCAACAGGAATAAGAAGTGAATCAAGATATTTCTTTTCTTCTACAAGATGGCGCTGGACGTATTGTTCATTGTGTTTGGAGATAATGGTGGATTCTTCGTTCAGACACACATCCTCGAATTCGTATAGAAATTTTTTCAGATACGATTTCTCTAGTCCATTCTTCTCGCAATAATAGTCTAAAGTTTTTGCCCTTTGTGTGTTTTCAAAAAAAGTATAAGTTTTTGAGTACTTATCGCGTAATGACAAATAGTCCGAATGAGCGATGTACCTGTCACATTCTTGCAAGGACATTAAATCCTTGCGGAATTCCATTAACTCTTTTATCTCAGGAGTCAGTACTTGTATTTCCGCGTTATCGGAATGAAAGATACTTAGTATTTTGTATATGAATGACATTTCTTCTCTTGATAACTATGAAAAGACAGACGTTTCAACCGCATCTAAATAGAGAGTTTAAAAATCTTTTATCTCGATTTTTCGCCCACAAATTTACGAAATTAATGTCTACATCACAAAATATTCTGACTTTTTTTCGACAATTAGGGTGGTGATGGTTGGTGGTAAAAATAAATATCCCCGCAAGTTGCTTGACTTGCGGGGATTCTTTCTCGGGGTGCCTAGTCGGACTCGAACCGACGACATTCAGAACCACAATCTGACGCTCTAACCGACTGAACTATAGGCACCGTGTTAGTCATGCAATGGAGGGGTTGCCTTCAATTGCGGTGCAAAGGTACAACAAAAAAATGAAAAATGAAGAATGAAGAATGAAGAATTTTATCGCGAAGGCTGCATTTTAACATTTGTTCACAGAGAAAGACGCTTGCCGCATGCTGCGGTGTTC
>JAGCNZ010000046.1 GCA_017645655.1 Bacteroidaceae bacterium
CTTCCATCTGCTCGACGGGCAGGAGTCCGATGACGAACTCATTGCTCTCGGCTCAAGATTGAAAGAGAATTATCCCCAGACACTTTTCTTCACCAGCCACTGCACGGGCGACAACGCCTTCCAGCGACTGAAGAGCGTCATGGGGGAACAACTTAATACATTACAAAACACATTCCTATGAAAGTCAAGAAAGGAAACGGGTGGACGGCTGTCTATGACGATAAGCTCGACCGATATTTCGGTGAGTACGGAGGTGTCATGAGTTACAACCTCTACGAACTTGACAAAGCTCAGTTTGACTTGCTCAACACCGAGATGAGCGAAGGTGATGCGTGCAAGATCATGTACGAAGGACGACACATGTATATGAGCGTCAACGACCGGTGCGGGCCGCCCTATACCATTGTCTTCGACGACGAGTGCAAGACGCTCTGCCCGTGGGCCAAGTTAGTAGGCAAAGAGCAACGCGTCTGGCCGAAAGAACTGACCGATGCCGCCGTGGAATTATTCGCGAGTGAGAAAAAGAACCGCGAGTATCGGAAAAAGAAAAAAGAATAATACACAACTTACTGCACCGTGAAAGGCCATCTGACACGACTGATACTGATTCTTTGCATGCTATGCATCCACCTCGGCTCCTCGATTGGAGTCGTGGCGAATGCGATGGCAGCTCATCAGCGCAGTCAAGAAGTCCAGGTCAGTCGTCACGGTCGCCTGTCCAAGCCTTCAGACGAGGAATATCCCCTTCCTTTGGATGCAGCATTACGTCTGCCCCCTTCACCTTATCGTTTGGTATCTTCCCGACCCGTAAGATTGCTGCCGACATATGGCGGTCGCACCAGCCATCACTCCGGCAGATGGAACAACGGGCATTCGTTCAATTCTCTCAACGCCTTATCTCTTCAACTGCGTCGACGTCAACAACGGCTCGGCACAGTTACTGCGTCTCCGCGTCTCTATTATATCATCACGCTGAGACGCCTCCTTTGTTAGTGGCTGTCCTTTTTCAAAAAACTACTTTGGACAATTATTCTTTATTGAATACAACACTAACAAAAAAAACACACAATGGTAAATATAAAAAGTTTGCAGATTTGGGACGAAATCTGCACTGACGATCGTTTGACCGTCAGCAAATCATTATTCGGTTTGAAGACCACTGCAACCTACAAACCCACTGAAAGTAAGCTGGATGCAAACATTATAGGTTATTCCCCCTCAGATGGTGCAAAGCTGAAGCGCATCGTTGAAACCTTACATGAAAGCCCCGTGAAGGACTTGGGTGATTTCCGACCCAAGCCTGTACCCAACGGCAACTATCAAGTCGAGGTATGCGCTTCGCAAGATGGTGAATATCTTGCCATAATGTTGTATCAGTTTATCCATCTTGGCTACGAACCCGTAACCGGCATGCACATCTTCGAAGGAGAGAAAGCACGCCTACTCAAGCAAATACTATTCTAAATACTATTCAGCGGCAGCGCCTTTCCGCACTGCCGCTGATGTAAACAATAACTGCAAGAAAATGACGTTCACACCCGAAAACATCTTCTTTCTTGGCGCAGTGCTCATCTTTGCGAGCATCATCATCAGCAAATGGGGCTATCGATTCGGTGTGCCCACGTTGCTCCTCTTCCTTTTCACGGGCATGCTTTTTGGCAGCGATGGTCTGGGTCTGGAATTCCACAGCCACGAAGACGCACAGTTGGTCGGTATGCTTTCTCTTTCGGTCATTCTGTTTTCGGGAGGCATGGATACCAAGCGTCGAGACATCGAACCTGTGGCAGCACAAGGTCTGATACTCTCGACGCTGGGAGTGATGCTCACCACGGGCATCACCGGCCTCTTGATCTATTACCTTTCGCAATGGACTAAACTCGACATTGGATTATCACTCCCTATGTCGATGCTGCTGGCTGCCACCGTATCGAGTACCGACTCGGCATCGGTCTTCAACCTGCTTCGCACGCAAGGCATCGGATTGAAACACAACCTGCGTCCCGTGCTCGAACTTGAGAGCGGATCCAACGACCCAATGGCCTACGTACTTACCGTTGCGTTGGTCGATCTGATTGTCACAGCAGGCGAGTTCTCAGGTATGGCGCTTGCCTCAAAGATTGTGGGACAGTTGGCCGTGGGCGGATTGTTAGGCTTCCTTTGTGGTCGCGCATTAGTGTGGGTTGTCAACCACATCAACCTTCCAAACCCATCGCTTTATCCAGTGCTGGTGCTTAGTATGATTCTCATTGTCTTTACATTCACCGACATGATGCAAGGCAATGGTTATCTGGCCGTCTATGTGGCAGGACTGGTGGCCGGCAACACCCGTATGTCGTACCGACGCGAAACCAAGACTTTTATGCAGGGCATCACCTGGCTTCTGCAGATTGTCATGTTCCTGACATTGGGTCTGCTGGTCAATCCGAACGAAATGCTCAACGTTTGGCTTGTTGCTATCGCTATCGGATTGTTCATGATTTTCGTGTCACGTCCTATAGCTGTGTTCCTCTGCCTGCAGCCTTTCAAGATGCCTGCCAAAGCCAAGCTCTTCCTCTCGTGGGTAGGTCTGCGTGGAGCGGTGCCCATCATCTTTGCCACCTATCCCGTCATTGCAGGCATTGAGGATGCCAACTTCCTTTTCAACGTCGTCTTTGTCATCACCCTGCTATCTCTATCGCTGCAAGGCACCACCATCACCGCTTGTGCCCATTGGCTCGGATTGGCGACCGAAGAGCCCAAGGAGGGCAATGAGTTCGGGCTGGAGTTGCCCGACGAGCTCGAGTCGCGCCTATCGGAAATGACGCTTACGGAAGCCGA
>JAGCNZ010000047.1 GCA_017645655.1 Bacteroidaceae bacterium
ACAAGCTCGCCATTCGTGCTCGACACGATTGCCGACGGACGCAAACGCCTCACCTTCCCCGAGCTCTCGGCACGATATGTGGAAGTGAGAGTTGTCGTCTCGACTGGCTTCGCCGAGGAACTGGACAAGATGAACGAGCAGGCGGTATGGCGTACGGACTTCATCACGATGGTGGAACGTGCCCAGCGACAATGGGAACGGCTGCTCTCGACGGTCGAAGTGGAAGGCGGCACGGCAGACCAGCAAACCATCTTCTACACATCTTTATATAGGACATTCCACAGCCCGTTCCAAGTCACGAACCGCCAGATGACGCAATATCTCGGGACTGACAACAAGGTGCACGAGGCAAAAGGCTTCCAGTACTACAGTTCCTGGTCGCTGTGGGACACATATCGCACGAAGTTCCCGCTCATCACGCTGCTCGACGAAGGACGCTCTTCCGACATCATGCAGTCGCTATCTCAACTCTACATCACAGGCAAGAAGGACTGGAGCACCAACTACGAATGCGTACCGACCGTACGAACCGAGCACGCCATCGCAACGCTTCTGGACGCTTACCGTCAGGGCATCAGCATCCCGACACTTCGCGATGCCTATCCCGGCATGGTGGCCGAGGTGAAACGGCTCAGCATGAAGAGTCCCGACCAATGCCTCGAGGCAAGCGGAGACTTCTGGTCGTTGGGACAGCTGGCAGAAGAGTTGGGCATGCAGGAAGATGCCGCCAGGTGGACAAAGCGGGGGCAGGAAATCTTCGACAGTATCTGGCCGAAAGAGTTCCAACACATCGACGAGACCTACACCAAGATGAAAGGCAACGGACTCTATCAGGGAACACGCTGGCAATACCGTTGGGGGGCACCGATGTACCTGCCGCGAATGATTGAACTGGTCGGCAAAAAGGAACTCGGAGAACAGCTGCAAAGGTTCTTCAAAGAGGAACTTTACAATCAGGGCAACGAGCCGGACATCCACGTACCCTTCCTCTTCGGCCGTCTCGGAATGCCTGAGCAGACATCCGGAATCGTTCGAACACTCGCCACAGAAAGCATCACCCATCGCTACGGCGGCAACGATGCCTACCCCACACCTTTCGTGGGATGCGCTTTCGTGAACCAACCTCGCGGATATTGCTTTGAGATGGACGAAGACGACGGTGCCATGAGTGCCTGGTACGTGTTTGCCAGCATCGGCATGTACCCGCTTGTCGTGGGCGAAGCGCTCTATGAACTCTTCCCTCCCCTCTTCGACAAAGTCACGATTCACCTGGGTGCAGACCAAAAGACAACTGTCACGATTTGTAAAGAAGGCAGCGGGAAGACGGAAGAAGGAAGAGTAAAGCGCGTCAGCTGGAACGGCAAGACTCTCCCCGACTTCCGCATCTCCGTCAAGGAACTCAAGCAAGGCGGCACGCTGACATTCCATTTCTAACCAAACATCACGCACAATAACAACAAGAAACATGATACGCACACACCACAATGCCTCCCTTCAGGGAGGATGGAAGAAGGTCGCACTCCTTCTCTCACTATTCTCCGTCATCGCATCTTGCAACCCTCAGAAAACCGAGACACAAGGTGGAGGACAGACCGAACAAGACATCGACAAAGTTCGCAGCATGCCCGACTACGCCTACACCGACTCCGTGAAGCAAGGCAGCCACAAGGTCGTCTACACGATTACCAGCGAGGCCGACTCCACACTAAAGGTCGTGGAAGACGAAGACGGCGTGAAGTTCCAGGACAATCGCTTCCAGCTCCGCATAACAAAGGACGGTCAGAAACTCTTCGAACGCAGCTTCACCAAAGCCGACTTCAAGTCGCAACTCTCGGAAGACTTCAGGAAGTATGGCATCATGGACGGCCTGCGCTTCAATCGAGCCGAGGAAGGGAAACTCTACTTCAACACCTGCGTCAGCTTCCCGGAAAGCGACATGACCTGTCCTTTCCTCCTTATCATAGGCCCGGACGGCAGCTACCGAATCGAGCCGGATGCCACCTTCGGCGAGGAAGACGAGGAGTTCCCCAGCATATAGGACACAACATTACCTTAAAAGACTCATATGACAAAGAGATTTAACTGCATGACGGCGGTTGCGTTTGCTGTCATGCTAACCATCGCAGGAAGTACTTTTGCACAAAGCACTTGGATAAAGAAGACCGCGCCGGTAATGACGCCTTGGGGCGAACAACTGACCGAAGAGAACGTTTGGCAGGAATATCCGCGTCCGTCCCTGAAGAGACAGGATTGGATAAACCTGAATGGCGTCTGGCAATACTTTAAACGTTCGTCAATTACCTACGACTACGAGACTCGAGCCGCTGCCTTCTCGAAAGCCATTCTCGTGCCGTTCCCTGTCGAATCGGCTCTCTCGGGCATCATGGACAACAGCTATTCCTCCAATAGGAATGCGACGCACATGTACCGCAGAACCTTTACGCTGCCCGAAGCATTCAGCGGCAAGAACATCCTTCTGCACTTCGGAGCAGTGGATTGGCGCAGCTACATATATATAAACGGACAGCTCGTAGGCACACACGACGGCGGATCCGACCCATTCTGCTTCGACATCACACCTTACCTGCAAGACGGCGAAGAGCAAGAACTGCAGGTAGCAGTATGGGACCCCACTAACGGAGGACAGCCCAACGGCAAGCAAAGCACCTCGCCAAGCGGCATATGGTACACACCCAACAGTGGCATATGGCAAACCGTATGGTTGGAACCCGTCAGTCCTACCCATGTGGAAAGCTACGAACCTATCCCCGACATAGACAACTCGACAGTCTCCATCAAGGTCAACACCTCAGCACCCTGCACTGTGACGCTGACCGTGAAAGACGGCGACGCCACAGTCGCAGAGCAGACAGGGCCGTCAGACCAGACATTCACGCTGCCCATTCCTTCTGCCAAGTTGTGGAGTCCCGATGAACCAAACTTGTATAACTTGGACATCACACTGAACGAAGAAGGAACCGAGACAGACAAAGTGAGCGGCTACTTCGGCATGCGTAAGTTCTCGCGAGGCATGGCGGACGGTCATCCGTGCATCCTGCTCAACAACCAACCCCTGTATCTCTATGGTCCACTCGACCAGGGATGGTGGCCCGACGGACTCCTCACGCCTCCTTCCTACGAGGCTATGGTGTACGACCTGCAAGTGATGAAGGAATTCGGCATGAACATGGTTCGCAAGCACATCAAGTTGGAGAACGACCTCTGGTTCGAATGGTGCGACAGAAACGGACTTGTCGTGTGGCAAGACATGCCTTCCGGATGTGGCAACGGAGCCATAGGAAATCTCGAATATGCCATGGAGAACTTCTATCGCGAAAACGAAGCGCTCATTAACGCCACACGTCACCATCCCTGCATCGGCGCGTGGGTAGTATGGAATGAGGGTTGGGGACAGTTCCCCGAACGCGGCATGGCACATACTCGCAGGGCAGTCAATGGAGTCATCAACGCCAATCACGACCCCGGTCGCTTCGTGCATGCCGTGACAGGATGGGTGGACGTGGAAATGGGAGACTTCATCGACGTTCACTCCTACCCTGCCCCAAATGCAGCTACGAATCCCGTCAACGAACGTGTGGCATCATGTGGCGAGTTCGGTGGCATCAACCTGTTCATACAAGATCATATGTGGGCAGGATCGGACGTCAACTACACCACCGTCGAAGATGCTGAGACGTACGCCAACCTGTACAACCGCTACACAGACCGCCTGCAAGAACTACAAAGGGAGAAAGGCCTGTGGATGTCGGTCTACACACAGATTACGGATGTAGAGCAGGAATGCAACGGCATCATGACATACGACCGAAAAGTGCTGAAGGTCACTCCCGCTCAGAAAGCCGCCATGAGGGAAAACATCCTGCGCACCATCCACTATCGTTACAACAATGCTACGACGATAGTTGCTGCAGGCGACGAGAATTCCAGCATTCAATGGAAATACACCACATCGGAACCTGCCGCCGACTGGTTCACTCCCGATTTTAATGCCTCGGGCTGGACGACAGGCACAGCAGGATTCGGTGGAGGTGGAAGGACTGCATGGTCGAGCAGCGACATTTGGATAAGGCGAACCTTCAGGATTAACAACTTCGATGCAAGCCGTCTCGCCGACCTGCGTCTCTGGCTCTTCCATGATGAAGATGCAGAGATCTACATCAACGGAACGCTTGCAACCAAGGTCACAGGCTACAACACCAGGTATGAGCTGTGGCCGTTGCTGCCCGAGGGACTGCAAGCCCTGAGGACCGACGGCTCGGACAACGTCATTGCCATCCATTGCAAGCAGACCACTGGAGGTCAGTTCATCGATTGTGGATTGAAGATGTGCAACTATGTTCCGAACTCCGAACTGCAGGTCGAGGCCATGCCCGACAGGACGCCTGCACCCGAATTCAATGCTGTGAGCGGCAAAGCCTACTTGATGACTTATACGCTACCCACGAGCAAAAAGCTGCACTACGCTTACAGCTTGGACGGTGCCAAGTGGACCACTATCAATGGCAACAGGGGCATCCTGCGTGGCGAATATGCCAATGTAGAGTTGACAGCGCCTTTCATCCGTAGAGTACAAGTGGATGGAAAGAGTATCTTCCACCTCGTGGCAGCCATGACGGACAATAGTCAGCCTGGTTTCTACCACATGCAAAGCGAGGATCTGGTCAACTGGGAACCTGGCGAAAACGGAAACATCCTGGTAAAACCCACGAGTTCAGATGCCTACAAAGCAGAGTCGCCAGAATGGATATATGATGAGAACAACTCGAATTTCTATGTTTATTGGAATGCGAAAAGTGGCGACAGGAACTATGGATACCTCGTCAACACTAAAGACTGGAAACGCTTCGGCACACCCAGACAGGTTCTCTCGCCTGGCTACTCAATCTACGATTTCCATATCGAAAAGACGGGCGACACATTCACAGGTTTCTTCCATAACGGCGACCGCAACATCTGCACCACGCAGAGCAGGTCCATTAAGCCGACGACGGTGAGCTTTTCAGAGCCAATACGCATCTTCAGTTCCCAGATTCCCAAGGCAAGAGCCCCGCAAACTTTCCCCGCGCTTGATGATTCGGGATGGTTCCTGCTCTACAACTTCACGAGCAACGGCGGAACAACTATGAGCCGGTCGGGCAATGTCGCTGAGAACAAATGGTACCCTTGCGACGAGAATGACCTCTCACTGCCCGAAGAGGCAGAGGTTGGTTCTGTCCTCGTCATCGAGCGACACGAGTTGAACTACCTACTCAGCAACTTCTTCTACGAGGAATGCAACGTGCTGCCCACGGCTGAGCAGGAGCCTCAGATGTGGAAATACCAAACCGCCTCAAGCACGTCAAGCACGACGACTTGGACGAAGAAGAACTTCAAGGACAACAGTTGGCAAAGCGGACTGGCCGGCTTCGGCGCAAGCAATCCTCCGGGAAGCTTCGTGAACACCACATGGAACACATCCGTCATTCGCATACGCTACCACCTCGACCTGACGGGATTCGACACCGAGCAAATCAACGCCCTGGCCGGAAGAATCCATCACGACGAGGATGTGAAGGTGTACTTCAACAGCGTACTGGCATTCGAGGAAGGCGGCTACCTCACGGCCTACAAGAACATATCGCTCAATCAGGAGGCACTGGACGCTCTCACCCCTGACGACACGAACATCATCGCCATCGAATGTAAGAACGGAGGAGGCGGTCAGTACATCGACTTCGGACTCACCGGCATCCGGCCTATCCCGACGGGAGTGAACGAACCAATCGGAGCAACAACTCACCCGAGCGGCATCTACAACCTCTCCGCCCAGCGTCTCAGCTCGCCCAGGCAAGGAATCAACATCGTCAACGGCAAGAAGATTCTGTATTGAACTTGCCCTTCCGACGACACAAACAAAATGACAGGGTGTAAGCAAAACGCCGATTTTGCTTACACCCCATTTTTTGACAAACCTCTCAGATTCGCCTAAAACGGTCTCAGACGAGGTCAAAGTCATTTTTTCAAAAAGATGCGCTTAAAACGAAGGAGTTTCGTAACCAGTTGATTTACAGCAAACAATTCTTAACTCTTCATTCTACATTCTTCATTTAGATGTGTCGTTTTGCAAAGCGCACCTTGCAAAACAGACACTTCAGGTGCGTTTTTGCACACTTTTTCACATGATTTTTCGCCAAACTTCACACAAGGAAATTCAAAACTTCACGTGTCTACTTTTCAAACTACACACGTGAAGTTTGAAAACGTCACGTGGAGCGTTGGTTAAATCGACGTGTTTCGAGCCCTTTTTTGACACTTTTACATAGTGTGCAAAAATAGCAAAATGTAAGCAAAACCAGAGAAAATGCTGACTCGATGAACATTTACAACTTGTCAGCAGGAGCCTTCTTAAAACGACGCAACACAGCGGCAACATCCATCAAGCCCGGCACAACAATGTCGGCTCCGGCGTCCTTGAGGATGCTGTCCTCCAGGGGACCTGTATTGGCGGCAATGGTGAAGATGCCGGCGCCCTTTGCTGCTTGAACACCAAGCGGCGCATTCTCCACAACGATGGCTTCTTCTGCCTTCACGCCTGCCTTTTGCAAGCCCATCAGGTACGGCTCGGGATCGGGTTTGCCGCGCTTTACGTCGAAGCCCGTTACCATCAGTTCCTGACGGAAGAAGCCAGGGTAATGCTGCTCCAAACTTTCGAGCAACTTGGCCTGCGCGCTGCCCGTCACAAGGACAATCTTGCAGCCAAGCTCCTTCGCGGCAGTCAGGGCATCGAGCGCACCGTGCATCGGCTTCGGCTCAGGGCAAGTGTTGAACGTCGCAGCCTTTGCAGCATAGATGCGCTCTATCTCCTCCGGCGTCGCATCGCGTCCCCAAAAACGCTGAGCAAGGATGTTAATCGTACCGCTTCCCGTACGGCCTTCATGAAGATAAGCCTCGTATGCCGTCATCTCCAAACCGAACTGCGTCATGGCATGCGACCAGGCATAAGCATGATTGGGCATGCTGTCGAACAGCACACCGTCCATATCGAAAAGAACGGCTTTAAGACTATCAGTATTCAACAGACAATTACATTTTACCACGAATTACACGAATTGCACGAATTAGCTACGCCCCCTTTAAGGCATCATTATAATTCGTGTAATTCGTGCAATTAGTGGTTATAAAAAACTATTGATGTTATTCTTCAGCAAGACGTTTGCGAATGGCAACCGTCTCGGCTTCATAGCCTGGTTTGCCGAGCAGGGCGAACATGTTCTTCTTGTAAGCCTCAACGCCAGGCTGGTTGAAGGGGTTGACGCCGAGGATGAGACCGCTCACGCCGCAAGCCTTCTCGAAGAAGTAAATGAGCTGACCGATGTTGTACTCGTCGAGGCGAGGCATGATGACGCGCATGTTGGGCACACCACCATCGACGTGAGCCAACTGTGTGCCAAGCTCGGCCATCTTGTTCACCTCGTCCACACGCTTGCCAGCCAGGAAGTTCAGGCCGTCGAGGTTCTCCTCGTCACTTGGGAAGAGCAGCTTGTGCTCCGTCTCTTCCACGCTGACGACGGTCTCGAAGATGGTGCGCTCGCCTTCCTGAATCCATTGTCCCATGCTATGGAGGTCGGTGCTGAAGTCAACGGCAGCCGTGAAGATGCCCTTCAGGTCCTTGCCCTCGCTCTCGCCATATAGCTGCTTCCACCACTCGTTCATGAAGTGGAGCTTCGGCTGGAAGTTGACGAGAATCTCAATCTTCTTGCCCTGAGCATAGAGCGCGTTGCGGACAGCCGCGTACTGCAGGCAGATGTTCTTCTCGAAGGGAACGTCGACACCAACGGCGGCTTCCATGTCGGCAGCACCTTTCACGAGCTTCGCGATGTCGAAGCCAGCGACTGCGATGGGCAGCAGACCGACGGGAGTGAGCACGCTGAAGCGGCCGCCCACGTTGTCGGGAATGACGAAAGAGGTGTAGCCTTCCTTGTCGGCACAAGTGCGGGCAGCGCCCTTCTTGGCATCAGTAATGGCAACAATGACCTTGCGAGCCATCTCCTTGCCGCGCTGCTGCTCGCATTGCTTCTTGAGCAGACGGAAAGCCAACGCCGTCTCGGTCGTCGTGCCGCTCTTGGAGATGTTTATGACGCCAAACTTCTTGCCCTTCAAGTACTCTGTGAGTTCAAAGAGATAGTCCTCGCCGATGTTGTTGCCGGCGAAGAGGATTGTGGGATTCTCGCCATTGTTCGTGAGCCACTGGAAACTGTTGCTGAGGGCTTCGATGACGGCACGGGCACCAAGATAGGAGCCGCCGATGCCTGCCACAACAACGGTGTCACAGTTCTCGCGAAGTGTCTGGACGCAAGCCTGGAGCTGCGTCATGAACTCAGCCGTGATGCTGCTGGGCAAGTGGAGCCAGCCAAGGAAATCATTACCTGCACATGTTCCAGCCTCAAGAGCCTTCTGTGCCTCCTCCGCCTTCGGAGCGAAGGCTGCAATCTGCTCCGCACTCAGCAGAGCCTTTGAATAATCGAGTTTAAGCATATCTTTAACCTTATATTATTTCTATTTCGGCTGCAAATTTACGACAAAAAAATGAAACCACAAAGAAAGGCTTGCGGGTAATTGCAAAACGACACGTGGGTAAATTGAAATTATCACGTGTTAAAATTAAAATATCACGTGGGTAAATTGAAAACATCACGTGGGTCGTTTGAGAATTTCACAGCAAGGCTAGTTTCACTCTCCGAAGATTTCGGCAAGCTTCACCTGCAGTTGCTTTCGTTCGTCATCAACAAATCCATGCTTTTCGTAAGGGGAGAAGATGACCTGTCCGTCGGGTGCGAGCAGGACAAACGTCGGGAAGTATTCTATGGCATACAAGTCAGATGCGGAAGTGTGACCTTCTTGCGAAGCGGTCGTTTCGCGCATCATGGGCCAGGGACACACATGCTGCCCGAGCGCATAGTGCCAGGCATCAGGGTTCCTGTCATGTGAGATGCCGATGATGAGCAGTCCTCGGTCGTGATACTTCTCGTGCAATTCCAGCAACATTGGAAAAGAGCGGATGCAAGGACCGCACCACGATGCCCAGAAATCAAGCAGAACATACTGCCCCCTGCCTGCATATTCGGACAGGCGATGCACGGTGCTGTCGGGCAACTCAGCCTCGAAGTCGATGAACGGCTTACCGATAACTGTCAGCTGCGGCTTAGGCTCAAAGTTGAATATCTGGTTTACCTTGTCCCATGCCAATATTGAAATAAACGCAAGTACAAGAATGAGCAGCGTGTAGAGAATGACCTTCACGATCTTCTTAATAACCCGTTTCATGCTTTTCTTCATTCTTTCAACAGTTCTTCCACTGTTGTGTTATCCCTTTGGTTGCCTTTTTTGTCAAAGAGCACGACGAAGGGAATGGATGTGAACTGGAACTTGGCTTGCAAGTAGCCCCATTCCGAT
Organism: Bacteroidaceae bacterium; assembly: GCA_017645655.1. Classification (GTDB taxonomy): domain Bacteria; phylum Bacteroidota; class Bacteroidia; order Bacteroidales; family Bacteroidaceae; genus Physcousia. The sequence goes on from JAGCNZ010000047.1 coordinate 9,454, forward strand.
TTAGTGATAAAGATATGCTCGCCCTTGATGTTGTTTGGCTCCAGGAAATGGCGGCACATCACTTTCGGGTCGTCGGTAATGTAGAGATACTTCACGGGCTTGTCTTTGTTAGCCTCTACCTCGTCGCGCATCTCGAGCATCTTTGCCCGGCAAGGACCACAATGCTCTTCCCAGAAGTCAACGTAGAGCACGTTGCCCTTGTACGGTTCGATGATGCGCTGGAAGATGGAGTCACCTTTCGTCACAGGCCTCGCTTCACCTACAGGCAACTCGTTCTTCTTGACGTAATTGTGATATAAAAGCACAGCCTGACGCGTCAACTCGGGATGAGTAATGTCGGACAATGTGTTTGCCACGACCTCGGCAGCTTGATTTGCAACCATCTCGACCTCATTATCCTTTGCCGTGTCCGAAGCCCTGCCAAAGAAGTCGAGCATTGTATTGAGGAAGCGAAGCACGCTGACCTGCAGGCTGAAATCCGTAGTGCTGAGGTTCAGCTTGTCGTGCAAGCCGTTCAATATCACCTTACTGAAGTTCGTGGGGGACAAAGAAGTCATCAAGGGACTCATCAGGCATATTTCCACCCTATTGAAGAAAAACTCGTCAGCGGCAATCATCATCAGCGGATTGTCGAGCATGTAACGTTCCCTGGGGACAAGGAAATCGACGTACGACTTCCAGACAGCCTCATCGTCAGGAACGTCAGCAAAGATGGCATCTAAGATTCTTTCCGTGTTCTCGGAAATAATGCGTGTGCGCAGGATGTCCGATGCCATAGGCGAACAGTCCTCCAGTTCGGGCAGACCGGCATTCATTTTGCGCACGAGGTCATCCATTTGAGCCACCTGAATGTCTTTCCATTTCAGGATTTCTTCCTCGTCGTCGATTTCATAATATCCAAAGTCCTTGTCGAAGTAGGCTTTCCTTATCTGTTCGTAGCGTTCGCTCACCTCGCCGCTGATGCCTGTGCCGCTAACGCTGACACCTTCGTCCTGCCATGAAGGTTTGGTGGTGTCAATCGTTAACTCCAGCGTGTCGCCCGGACAGGCATATATATCAGTTAAAGGATAGACTTCCACGAACATGGGGTATGGCACCTGCAGATTGAGCGAGAACGTGCCATCGGACTTGAAGTCAATGAGAATGGTTTCCTCGTTTGCGACGAGATAATTGCGCAGAAGTACATAAACAGAACCGTTGAGTTCATCAATGGTCTTGGCGTCTTCGGCCACGACATGACCCTTTATCACGACCTCGCCGCCATGCAAGGGAAGCGTGCTCATATCCGCACTCGGATAGTTCAAGAGCTGAGGCACTTTTTGGTCCTTTACATTTTTCTTTGCTTGCCCCGCTAGACAGACCAGAGCAAGCAGGATGGTGAAGATTGTTCTGTTCATGTTTATATTGTTTTTATCGTTTCATGTATTCCGCTACCCACAACACCCACTCGTCAATGTTGTCGGTGAGCTTTCTCGGGAAGGGCAAGGGAATAATAACGTCAGGGGCAATGCCAAGTCCTTCGGAAGAGAAGTCCTTCTCGTAGAAGCCGGAGTCAACGGATGTGGCATATAAGACTCTGAGTTTGCTGTTGGGCAATGGTTCTAGTAGGCAATTGCCTGTCAGGTCACAGCCGTTGGTGCCCGTTATACCATAGACTTTGCAGCGGTCGCTGTGCTTCTTGACGAATTTAACAAGACTTTCCGCCGAGCTTGCGGTTAATAAATCAATCAAGACGGCAGCCCGTTTGATGCGTGATGTCGGTTGACGATTGTTATCGGTCTCGCCAAGTTTCACGAACTTCTTTTTAGAAGTCTCACACGTTTCAATCAGTTGCAGGTTCCAAGGAGATGATGGCTGCAGTTTCAGAACATCCTTCCAGTAGAGAAGGTTCTTGGGCGTATTGCGATGCCATGAGATTTCCGGCTTGCCCGGGTGGTCGTAAAGCAAATCATAATACTTCTTCCATACATTATCGCTTCCGCCGTCATTGGAACGTATGTCGATAATGAGATTTTCGCAGTCCGATTCCATGAATTGCTGCAAGGCGTTTACCGTGCCGTCGTAGAAATCAGGATGGCACGACGGGACGCGGATGAGCCACGTCAAGGAGTCCACTTTGCAGGATACTGGCTTCGGCTCGTATTCGAAGTTCCCCGGATTGGTGAGCAGCGTGCTGTCGGCCTTCATCATAGTCTCGTTATTCAGATTAGCCACAGCCCTTTGGAAGGCTTCTTCCCCAAGATATATGTGCGTATCGAACTGACTATAGAACCATAAGACATAATCCGCAGCGACTCGTTCCAAATCGGCCTCCCCATTGCATAGTTGCTTGCGGAGTCGCTTCTTGAGGGCTTTGTATTCCCGCTTGTAGCCTTTCTGCATGATGGCATCGAAAGGGGCGTAGTTCTCTTCAACAAAACTGACGAGATAGTCATAGTCCTCCAGGATCTGCTGTTTGGTGAGGGCTTGGGAGTTCGCCCCGCAGGAAAAACAAAAAGCAAGCAGAATAGTGACAATTTGCTTTTTCATGCTCATTTTACCTTATATATTATAATATGTATACCTCCGGCCACATAGAATGAAGGAGGTTTACTTCAGTATGGTTGAAGCCCAGTCGGGAATGTCTTCTGCATTTTGCTTGAAGAGTTTGCCGTCGGTCAAACGAAC
>JAGCNZ010000048.1 GCA_017645655.1 Bacteroidaceae bacterium
AAAAATACAACATTTCACGGCGAACCGCCCTTCGCGAAAAATGACAAATGGTATGGAAAGCCGGCGAAACGCTATCTTTTTGACAGTTCGATTTTGAACACAAAACTGTGCAAAACAGACAAAACTATGCCTCGGAAACTGCCTCGACTGGGTGCATTTTCCAACACAACAGGGGGTAGCGGCAAACATAACAGGGGGTGTTTGTCAACTTAACACGCTATATTTTGCATCTTAACGTGCCTCGTCGGGACTCAAGACAGGTCGGAAATGCCGGTTTTGCACTCAAAACCGGGTATTTCCCCAGCCTTTTCCTGCCATCCGGAAATGCAAGTCGAACATACTCAACAGGTTGCGATTTTAACGTTCACGCTCGTTCCCCCGCACCCAGGTACAGGGCGGGCATTTCCGTCGCATTCTCAGAGGGTCGGAGAAATTCAGGATGTAAGCAAACCCACCTCGTTTCACCGCATTATGTCAAATCAGGCAGAATATGACGCAAAACTTCTCGACAAACCTCCCCACAATATTTTTTCAAAAAAAGTACACGAAACATGAGGCTCATTTCGCAGAAATGTTGTACCTTTGCACACGCAAAAATTCATAGAAATGGAAACAAGAAAAATAAACAGAGCATTAGTGTCTGTCTTTCACAAAGATGGACTTGAAGAGATTCTGCGCACCCTGCATGCAGAAGGCGTTGAGCTGCTTTCCACAGGCGGCACGCAGTCATTCATCGAGAGCCTCGGCATCCCTTGCCGCAAGGTTGAGGACGTAACGACCTATCCCAGCATCCTGGGCGGAAGAGTCAAGACCTTGCACCCCAAAGTCTTTGGCGGCATCTTGGGACGTCGCGAGAACGAAGGCGACCAGGAGCAGATGAAGCAGTATGACATCCCAGCCATCGACCTCGTCATCGTCGACCTCTATCCCTTCGAGGCAACTGTTGCATCAGGTGCCAGCCAAGCCGACATCATCGAGAAGATCGACATAGGCGGCATCAGCCTCATCAGGGCAGCAGCCAAGAACTTCCGCGACGTCATCATCGTACCCTCGAAAGCCGAATACAAGCCCCTGCTCGACCTGCTCAAGAAGCAAGGCGCCCAAAGCGAACTCGAAGACCGAAAATGGTTCGCCACACAAGCCTTCGGCGTCAGCAGCCACTACGACACCGCCATCCACGGCTGGTTTGCACAGCAATCGTAAATAGGACTCCGCGCATAAAAAGCGCGCCTTTGTAATAAAGTATCAAAGAAATCGTCAAATCGTAAACAAATTAGATGAACTGGTTTTCACTCAACAAAGAAATAGCAATGGACCTTGGTACGGCCAATACCATCATCATCTGCGATGGTAAGATTGTGGTCGACGAGCCAAGCGTCGTGGCCCTCGACCGCAGGACAGAGCGCATGATTGCCGTCGGAGACAAGGCCAAGATGATGTATGAAAAGACAAATCCCGAGATACGCACCATTCGCCCGCTACGCGACGGCGTGATTGCCGACTTCAACGCCTGCGAACAGATGATGCGCGGACTCATCAAGATGGTTCACTCGGGCAACCGCCTCTTCTCGCCCTCCCTGAAGATGGTCATCGGAGTGCCAAGCGGAAGTACCGAAGTGGAACTTCGTGCCGTTCGCGACAGCGCAGAGCATGCAGGCGGCCGCGAGGTCTATCTCATCTTCGAACCGATGGCTGCAGCCATCGGTATCGGGCTTGACGTGCTCGCACCCGAAGGCAACATGATTGTCGACATAGGCGGTGGCAGCACAGAGATTGCAGTCATCTCGCTCGGCGGCATTGTGGCCGACAAGAGCCTTCGTGTGGCTGGCGACGAACTGACCGCAGACATACAGGAGTACATGAGCCGTCAGCACAACGTCAAGGTCAGCGAACGAATGGCAGAACGCATCAAGATACACGTCGGCGCAGCCATGACCGACCTCGGAGAAGACGCACCTGAAGACTACATCGTGGATGGTCCGAACCGCATCACGGCACTCCCCATGAAGGTTCCCGTCTGCTATCAGGAGATTGCACACTGCCTCGAAAAAACCATCGCAAAGATAGAAACAGCCGTACTCAGCGCGCTCGAAGAGACACCACCAGAACTCTACGCAGACATCGTGAAGAACGGCATCTGGCTCACAGGCGGCGGTGCTTTGCTCAGAGGGCTTGCTAAGCGACTCACCGACAAGATTAACATCGAGTTCAAGGTCGCTGAGGATCCATTGCACAGCGTGGCAAAGGGAACTGGCGTGGCACTGAAGAACATCAACAACTTCTCCTTCCTGATGTAGAAACAGTTATGAGTTCATAGTCCATAGTCCATAGTTATTCCTTCGCTGGTTTCGCGGGATGGCAGGACGTAGCCTAACTATGGACTATAGACTATGGACTATGAACTATGAGTGATTTCATCGAGCGCATAACAGCCTACGTCCACTGGGCACTCTTCCTGCTTTTGGAAGCGCTCAGTGGATTCCTGCTTTTCCAGTACAACCATTATCAGGGCAGCGTCTGGTTTACTCAAGCCAACACCGCAGCCGCAAAGGTTCACGAATGGGAGGCAGTGGCACTCTCATACCTGCGAATGCCAGCCGAGAACGCTGCTCTTGTGCGTCGCAACATTGCCCTGCAGCAACAACTCGATGTCATGCGGCACGAACTTGCACTCGCAAAGGTGGACACCTCGATGACTCAAAAAGCACTGGAACACCAACTCGAAGGAATGACGCTCATCCCCGCGCAAATCATCGACAACAGCGTCAGGAAGCGAGACAACATGCTCGTCATCAATGCAGGAAGCGAGGAGGGCGTCGCCCCGGAGATGGGCGTCGTCAATGGAACCGGCATAGTCGGCATCGTCAGCGCAGTCACACCACACCACGCACTGGTCATGTCCATCCTGCATAGCAGAAGTAGCATTAGTTGCCGACTGCGTGGAACGGAATACTTCGGCTACCTGAAATGGAAAGGCGGCAAGCCTCTCAGGGCATACATGGACGATGTGCCTCGTCACGCTCACATTAAGAAAGGCGATGCCGTCGAGACAAGTGGCTTCTCGGCAGTCTTTCCGGCAGGCATCTTCCTTGGCAAAGTTGCAGAAATAAACAATAGTAGCGATGGCTTGGCATACGAGCTGGAAATACTTCTAAGCACGGACCTCGCCAACATCAGGCACGTCAACGTCATCGCCGACCAACGTAAAGAAGAACTCGATTCCCTATTGGCACAATGATTGTCTCCACACTAAAGCGACTGTCTTGGGCACTGTTATTATTGGCAATACAGGTGCTCATACTCGACCAGGTACATCCCTGGGGCTATGGTGCGCCGTTGTTGTGTCCGCTCATCATCATCACATTGCCTCTTGGGACGTCACGCTCTGAAGCCTTGCTCTGGGGATTCGGGGTAGGATTCGTCGCCGACATCTTCGCAGGGACGTCGGGCATCAGCAGCGCTGCCCTGACGCTCATCGCTTTCATCCAGCCCCCGTTGCTTCAATTGATGGCCCCCCGCGATTCGGAAGAAGAGCTCCGACCCTCGTTCTCGGCAATGGGGCGATGGAACTACCTACAGTTCATTGCCTTGCTCCTCATCCTCCATCACCTCGTTTACTTCGCCCTCGAAGGCTTCTCCTACTTCCACATTGAAGATATTGCCATCAGCATGGGAGTAAGTTATGCTGCCTCCCTGTTGCTTATCATATTGGTGGAGCACGTCCGTAACCCGAAAAAGTGATTGGCGCCATGGACGGAAACTATGAGCTCGAAAAACGCAAATACGTGATTGGCGGTGCAGCGGTGGTTATCATCATTGTTTATCTGATCCGCCTCTTCACCCTGCAACTGCTGAGCGAGGACTTCAAGATAAGTGCCGACTCCAATGCCTTCCTCAAACGCATCCAGTATCCAGCCCGAGGAGCCATCACTGACCGAAACGGCAAACTGCTTGTCTATAACCAACCTGCCTATGATGTCATGGTCATCATGAGTGAGCAGATAGGTGTCGACACACTCGACCTTTGCGAGAGCCTCGACATAACTCGGGATTGGTACGAGCGCAGAATGGAAGAGATAAAAGACCGCAAGCGCAATCCCGGCTATAGTTCCTATACGCAACAACTCTTCATGAGCCAACTCTCGACCGAGGAGTTCAGCCGCTTTCAAGAGAAGCTCTTCCGTTTCCCTGGTTTCTACATACAGAAAAGAAGCATTCGCCAATACAATTACCCCAATGCAGCTCACCTGCTTGGGGACATCGGGGAAGTCAACCAGGCTGACATCGACAGCGACCGCTACTACCGAAGTGGCGACTACATAGGCAAGTTGGGAGTCGAGCGTTCGTATGAGAAAGCATTGCGAGGCGAGAAAGGAATGGAAATCCTGCTGCGTGATGCACGTGGCAGAATCAAGGGAAGATACCAGAACGGCAAGTTCGACGAGGCACCTGTCCCTGGCCGGAACCTCACCATGAGCATCGACCTCGAGCTGCAAGCCCTGGGTGAACGTCTGATGACGGGCAAGATGGGAAGCATCGTAGCCATTGAGCCGAGCACGGGAGAAGTGTTGTGCATGGTGTCGAGTCCTACCTACGACCCTCGCATCATGATTGGACGTCAGCGAGGTAAAAGCCAGAGATTGCTTGCCAACGACCCTCGCAAACCCCTCCTCAACCGTGCTATCATGGGACAGTACCCGCCTGGCTCTACGTTCAAGACCAGTCAGGCTCTCACTTTTCTGCAGGAAGGCATCATCACGCCACAAACTGCGTACCCTTGCAGCCGCGGTTTCCACTTCCGAGGTCTCAAGGTGGGATGCCACGGACACGGTTCCCCGCTGCCACTCGTCCCTGCCATCGCCACCTCGTGCAACGGCTACTTCTGCTGGGGGCTATATCATATGTTTGCCAACAGGAAGCGATATGCGACCGTACAAGACGCGATGACGACATGGAAGGACTATATGGTCAGCATGGGTTTCGGCTACAAGCTCGGCATCGACCTGCCTGGCGAGAAACGTGGCATGATACCCAACGCGCCTTTCTACGACAAGGCGTATCGCAACGACTGGAGCGGCCTGACCGTCATCAGCATCAGCATTGGGCAGGGAGAGGTCAACCTAACTCCGTTGCAGATTGCTAACCTGGGAGCCACCATAGCCAATCGAGGATGGTACATCGTGCCGCATGTCGTGAAGGAAGTCCAGGGGATGTCGCTCGACACGCTGTACACGAAGAAGCGATACACCAAGGTGGAGCGCAAACACTACGAAACCGTGGTGAGCGGCATGCGACAGGCTGTGCTTGGAGGCACCTGCCGTCTCGCCAACACGTCATACTACGAGGTGTGCGGCAAGACAGGCACAGCACAGAATCCTCACGGGCAAGACCATAGTGTATTCATGGGCTTTGCGCCTCGCGAGAACCCGAAGATTGCCATTTGTGTCTATGTCGAGAATGGTACCTGGGGCGCCACCTACGGTGTTCCCATCGGGGCGCTGATGATGGAGCAATACATCAACGGCAAGCTATCGGAAGCAAGCAAGGCACGTGCCACACAGTTCGAGAACAAACATCTGTACACGCCTGTCGAGTACTCTCTGCAAACCGTCACCCAATAAGTCACGTCATGCCACAGAAACAACCGCGCAACAAGAAGAAAGCTCCCTCGCTGTGGGGGTCGCTCGACTGGCTTACCATCTTCATCTACATGGTGCTGCTGGCGCTGGGATGGATGAGTGTGTGCGGTGCTTGCTATGAGTTCGGAGGCACGACCAGCATCTTGGACTTCTCTACGAGGAGCGGCATGCAGATTGTATGGATAGGCACTTCGCTGCTTCTTGCCTTCCTCATCCTGATGACGGACGACCGCATCTTCGAGTCGCTCTCCTACATTATATATATAGGCTTCTTGGGGCTGCTGTTTGTGACGCCTTTCCTGGCGCATGACATCAAGGGTTCCCTTTCCTGGATTAAGATAGGAAGCTTCAGCGTTCAGCCAGCCGAGTTTGCCAAGTTCGGTGTTGCCCTCTGCCTGGCGAAGGTGATGAGCATATACGGTTTCGACGTGAGGAACTGGCGAGATTTCATTATTTGCATTGCCTTGATTGTTGTTCCGATGGGACTCATCGTGATGCAGAAAGAGACGGGCAGCGCGCTGGTTTATAGTGCGCTCTTCCTGATGCTGTATCGCGAGGGCATGCCCGGAGCCATACTCTTCACGGCCATCTCGGCAGTTGTCTATTTCGTGGTAGGCATTCGCTTTGGCTGGTTGCCCGTCATGCTGCTGATATGGGTGTTCACGACAGGTCTTGTCTTGGTTTACGTAGAGCGTGGCAAGTTGTGGAGACTATGGTGGCTGTTGCCGCCGCCGCTCCTGGCCATCTATCTCCTCTACCTCTCCCTGCGCGACCGCGTCATGTCCTATTGCCTCATCGCCCTTTTCGCCTTGGGCAGCATCGGCTTCTTCTATTCCGCCGACTTCATGCTGAACCATGTGATGGAACAGCATCAGCAGACGCGCATACGCGTGCTGCTTGGCTTGGAGGACGACCCGCGAGGGGCAGGATACAACGTCATACAGGCTAAGATAGCCATAGGCTCGGGCGGGTTGGAAGGTAAGGGGTTCCTCAACGGGACACAGACCAAGCTCAAATACGTGCCGGAGCAGGACACGGACTTCATCTTCTGCACAGTCGGCGAGGAAGAGGGGTTCATCGGCTGCGCCATAGTGCTCCTGCTCTTTCTCGCACTCATTCTGAGGCTCGTGCACCTTGCCGAGCGGCAGCCATATACGTTTGGGCGAGTCTATGGATATTGCGTTTTGAGTATTTTCCTGTTCCACGTCTTCATCAACGTCGGGATGGTGCTGGGCCTGACTCCCGTCATAGGCATTCCCCTCCCCTTCTTCAGCTACGGCGGCAGCTCGCTCTGGGGCTTCACCATCCTGCTCTTCGTCTTCCTCAGGATAGACGCTGGAAGGAACCGTCTGCAGCGCTGAAGAGAGACTCTCCAAGGGACGGCTCCAAACACTCCACGTGATAATTTCATTTTACCCACGTGATATTTGAAATATTCCACGTGATATTTTCATTTTACCCACGTTACATTTGCAAACACTCCACGCGACGTTTGCAAACATCACCTTCGAAGGCTCTACTTTTCGCTCAGTTCGGCACCTGATACGAAAAAAAATATCGGGCTTTCTTTGCTCCTAAAGTAAAAAGATGTATATTTGTGGGCGTATAACTAACAATTTAACGATAAATCAGCCTTAACATCTAAATATGAGAAAGCACATATTGTATGCACTCGCCGCCCTGGCACTGGTAGCAACAGCATGCACCGAATCCATCGACACATCCTCCCGATACGTCTTCAAGGAAGAAACCATATCGAGCTACTTGGAAAAGCACGAGCAATACAGCGAGTACGTTCGGCTGCTCGGTGAGGTAATGGTGAGCAAAATCAGCGAAACCAACGTCCAACAGTTGCTCTCGGCACGCGGCCACTACACCATCTTCGCCCCCACAAACGCAGCCATCCAGGAATACCTCGACTCCCTGGTCAAGCAAGGTCTCATCACAGAGCCAAGCTGGGACGCCTTCCCCAGTCAGCGCAAACGCGACTCCATTGCACAAGTCATCGTCTACAACAGCATCATCGACAGCGGCGACGACTACAACGAATATCAAATCAATACGTTCCCCATATCCACTTCCACGTCGAGGAGCGTAGAGATTCCCCTGCCCAACATGAACGACCGAAAACTCGTAGTCCAATACACCGACGTGCCCGACAGCATACTCATCAACGACTGCGAAATCGATAAGCTCAACCGAGACATCCTCTGCATCAACGGCGTCATACACGCCATGCACAGCGTCATCTCCCCGAGCAACAACACGCTGGACTACCTCCTGAAGAAATACATCGAGAACGAAAACTCCGGCTTCGTCGTGTCCTCAAAACTCGTCTACGCTTGCGGACTGTTCGACAAACTTGCCCTCAACCGCGATGAAGCCTACGAGGACCTCTTCCAGAAGGGCTCCAAGATACCCAAGAAGAACGTCGACCACGAGGGTAACAGCGAGCAAGTCTTCTACACACCCGAGCATCGCTACTACGGCTACACGTTCTTCGCCGAGACCGACGACTTCTGGTCACAGGCCATCGGAAAGGAACCAAAGGACATCACCGTCGAGGACGTGATGGATTACCTCGACAGCCAAGGCGTCTATCCCGAGCTTAAGCGAGACGACAACTACGAGTCGGAAGACAACCTCCTCTACCAGTTCATCACCTACCACCTGCTCCCAGAACGCCTCAGCGCCAACACACTCGTCTATCACTACAACGAAAAAGGATTCGACCTCAACCGCAAAGCACCGTCCGTCGCAGTCATGGAATTCTATACAACCATGGGTAAACGGCGTCTGCTCAAGATATACGAGAGCAAGCAAAGCAACGGCGTCTACCTCAACCGCTTCCCCAACCTCGACAACGACCGCAGAGGAACATACGAAGAACTGTCCTGCGACCCCGATAAGGAAGGCATAGCCATAGGCGAGCCTAACCTCGAAGGAGAAAACAACATACGCAACGGCATCATCTATCCCATTGACAAACTACTCTATTACAGCGACGACACACGCAACAACTTGCAAAAGCAACGCATACGATGGAGCGTGCCAAGCATGTGGCCAGAGTTCATGAACAACGACATACGATGCTCAGAAATCACCGACGAAAAGCATAAGTGCGTATACATCCCGACCGATGAAGAATACAAATATCTCGAAGACGTCGACATCTCAGCAGATACCAGATTCAACTACTGGACCGGAAGAGGCAACGGCTGGCAGAACATGCAGGGAGACGAGATGAGCATCCGAGGCCTCCTGGAGTGCACAATGAAACTGCCTCCCGTGCCACGTCGAGGAACATACGAACTTCGATTCGCCATCCAATGCGGCGGCAACATGCGCGGCATGGTGCAGTTCTATTGGGGAACAAACAAGAATAAACTCGCCGCAATGGGCATACCACTCGACCTGCGCCAAAGTGCCGACAACCAACTTCACACCCAAAACGGCAACGTGCCAAGCGACATCGGCTATGAGCGCGATACAGACGACGACGAATACAACATCGAGGTCGACAAACGCCTGCGCAACAACGGCTTCATGAAAGGCTGTAACCAGTACTGCGCAGGTGGCCCGGGCACAAGCACCATGATGCGCGCCTCCGACATCTGCATACGACGCATCATCATTCGCGAGACAATGGATCCCGACGACACGTACTACATCAAATTCAAGACCGTATTGGACGACGACACACGCTTCTTCTACATGGACTATCTTGAGTATTGCGCAAAGGACGTCTACGACAATCCCGAGAAACCGGAAGACATCTGGTAACCCTTCGCTTTGATTGTTTTGCTTTATTGAGCACGCTCTCATCCGAGAGCGTGCTATTCTTTATCCAGCGTCTTACTATGAGCGCCACTCATTACACAATCAATGTCACGCAACAGTAATAAGCATGCCACGCAGGATTATCCGAACCGCATGAAGAGTATAACCACAACAGTACAAGAAAGGCGAACCATTGAGGCACGCCTTCCAAATTCACTCATTATTTCCTTCTACTCTTACCGCCACGGAAGAACTTCTTGACTCTCTTCCAAAGACTCTTTTTCTTCTTCTCGTTGCCATAACCATAGCCGTAGCCGTAACCGTAGCCGTAACCATAACCGTAACCATAGCCGTAACCATAACCGTAACCATAACCATAGCGCTTGCTCTTGCCGCGACTGTCGTTGATGACAATGCAGAGATGGTTGAACTTCTTCTCCTGGTGCAGGCGCTCCAGTTCTGGCAAATAGCGGCGGTCAACTTTCGTCTCGCGAAGCACGTATATCGTCAGGTCAACCACACGATTCACAATGCCGGCGTCGGCAACAACCTGCGCAGGCACATTATCGATAACCACGTAGTCATAGCGTGTCTTCAGTTCCTCAATACACTTCTCCAAACGATTGCTCATCAATAGCTCCGTGGGATTGGGCGCTGCCACACCTGCCGGCAAGATGTCCAAGTTGCACTTCTCGCTCTTGGGAACAATCATGCTGAAGACATCGTCGACTGCTTCGGAGAGATACGACGTGAGTCCGACATTGCCCGCCATATCAGCAAGACGGCTTCGTGTACGCTTTCGGATATCGGCATCGATGAGGACAACCTTCTTGCCTGTCAAGCCGAGAGTCGCCGCGAAGTTACCGCTGATGAACGTCTTGCCCTCGCCTGGCATGGTACTCGTAAGCATGATGACGCGAGCATCCTTATTGATGAAAGGCATATTGAAACGTATCAGGCGGAATGCTTCCGAAAGTATGTCGTCCTTGTCCTCTTCGACGATAATCTCCGAGTCGCGGATACCCACATGACTGTGCGGCACTTCACCAAGGATGGGAATCGTCGTGTACTTCTCCACATCCTTTCGTCCGTGCACAGTCGTATCGAATAGTTTCCTCAATTGGAAGAAGAGGAAAGGCACAATGATGCCGATAATGAAGGCTAAACCCAAGATGACCTTCTTGCGAGGAGCAATCGGCGAACGGTTCCCGAAAGGTTGCTCCACGACGCGAATGTTTGCTTCCGTGATGGCGAGCTGCAGTGCGGTTTCCTCACGTTTGTTAAGCAGATATGTGTAGAGTGTCTCCTTAATGCTCTGCTGACGTGCGATATCAATGACCTTCTTCTCCTTTTGAGGCACGGAATGAAGGCCTGCAGAAAGTCCAGCTTCCTCGCGCCTTGCCCTGTCAACCTGCAGCTTCAAACTTGAAATATAACCTTTCAACGATGCGATGATGGTCGTTCGCATTTGCTCAAGGTTTCTGTCGAGGTCGACGATAGTGGGGCTGTTCTCCGAAGTGTTCACTGCTAAGCGGTTGCGTTGCAGCATCATCTGATTGTAGTTGGCAATCTGGGTGGTAATGCCGGCATCGCTTATGCCGCCCATAGTGGGGATAAGGTTGCCTGCAGCACTGTTCTGGGTAAGGTAATCGACCAGATACTCCACCATTGAGTACTGCGTTTCTGCCTGTACGGTACGCTGTCGGGCAGCATTGCTTTGGGAGATATAAGCGTCGCTGCTGGCTTTGAGGTCAACCAAGCCACTGCTTTGCTTGAAATCTGCCATCTTACCTTCCACTTCGTTCAGTTCGGCGTGGATGAGGTCGATACGGTTCTCGATGAACTTAGATGTGCTGTTTGCAATCTGGTTTTTGTCTTCGATGATGCTGCGCTTGTACGAGTCGAGCAGTTCGCTGAGGATGTCGTCCGCGCGTTGGATGTTGGTGTCGGTGCACGTGATACGCACTAAGGTACTTTCCTTGTCTATTTCTCCGCTGCTTACCTTATTGAATACCATGATGGCGGCATTCTCCAGGCTGATGCGTCGCACATTGATTGTCTGCCCGACAAATGCTTCGAGGTTCTTCTCGATGGGAGTTGCGATGAAGTTACCGAAGGGAGTCTTCACGACTTTTCCCCACTCCACCTTAGCCTTGAAGCCCGACTCCACCACCGGGTTGCCGAACTTGACCTCGGAGATGGTGCCGCCGCGTTTGCTGTCGATGGTTAACATGAAGCTTGATGGCACTTCGTACTCGGTGATGAAATCGACGCTGAAGGGGCGGTCGTTGTAGAGCGATACGTTGCGGAGGCCGGAACGTATGTTGTACATCACATCGAGTTTAAGGTTCTTCGCAACCTCCTGAGCGAGTTGGAAAGAGTGGAGGATGTAGACTTCATTCTTGACGCTTGCTCCGGCAAGTACGCCATTGAGCTGCATCAAGGCGTCGGTACCGATGGCGGAGCGTCTGCCGCTCTGTCCGTTGTCGTCCTTGACAAGCATGACCGCCTGACGCTGATAGATGTTGGATTTCGTTGCGAGATACAGCTTTGCAAATGCCAGGCAGAAGATAACGGAGAGAAAGAACCAGAACCAATTGGCGACAAAGGTATCGAGGATGTCGCGCAAGGTTAGTGTTTCTTCTATTCCAGTGGTGTTTGATTCCTTGCGTCTGCGAGTGCGGACTGCCTGATTGCTATTGTTGGTGTTGTTTGCTTCCATTGCTAAATTATGGGGTATGACTTTTGACTTATCTCGTGAGGGCTATGACAAGAGTAACTACGCTGACCACCATGCTGACGACTGTGCTGCCGACTGACAGCCAGGTATAGCTTGTGCTGCCCTTCACGCGCTGGCTCTTGTTGGGCTGAACGTAGACAATATCGTTCTGCTGCAAGTAGTAAACTGGCGAGTTGAAGACTGCCTGATTGTCGAGCAGGTTGACTTCATATGCTGTGCGCTGCCCGTTTTCTTCCCGAACGACGAGGACGTTGTCACGATAAGCGCTGTTCGTCAAGTCGCCGGCCTTGCCGATGGCTTCCAGTATGGTAAGGCGTTCGCCCTGATACGTCTGCGTGCCGGGGGTTTTCACATCGCCCAGGACGGTTACCTTGAAGCTCATGATTTTGGTGTTTACCACGGCATCATTGATGTAGCCGCCGTCTATCATACGCCTCTGAATCATAGACGACACCTGGTCCGTCGTCATGCCACCGACGTGGAGGGTGCCGAAGATGGGGAATTCGATGTTTCCCTCCTTGTTTACCCTAAAGTAAGCAACGCCGGAAGATATGTTGGTGGTACTTGTTCCGGCTTGCGAGTTGTTGCCGCCACCAATGAGGGTATTGTTGTTGAAGCGCTGAACGAGCTCGATATCCTTACTTGCCACGGAGATGGCAAGCTGGTCGTCGGGCTGCACCTGCAGTTCGAAGTAGTCGTTGATTTCCTGAGGCAAGGCGTACTGCTGGGTGGCACCTTGCAAATATATCATCTTCTTGTTTGATACGCAAGAAGTGGTCAGACCCAGACACAAAATGCAGGTCAAAAACGGTAAAATCGTCCTTTTCATATTTTCAATTAGATAAATTCGTGCGCAAAATTACTAAAAAAAAGTCACACAGGCGCCTATTAAGGAAAAAAAAACGCCTTATTGTGGCATTTATAACGAAGAAAAAGGTAACTTGCGACCAGAAAAGTGCACCAACGCGCCACTTTATGCCTATGAACAAGACGTTTTTGCTCATATTTTTACTCATTGTCTGCCCTCTTACGCTCCGTGCTCAGGGGCAGGTGATAAAAGGCAATGCCTCGTACTATGCCGACAAGTTTCATGGTCGCAGGACAGCCAGCGGAGAAATCTACAACAAGGACAGCATGACTTGCGCACACTTGAAATACCCCTTCGGAACAATCCTGAAGGTGCGGAATCCCATTAATAATCGGACGGTTTACGTGCGAGTCACCGACCGAGGGCCATACCACAAGCACCGCATCATCGACCTGAGTCGGGCTGCAGCACGAGAGTTGGACATCATCCGCTCGGGGTTCTCGATGGTGGAAATCACGCCATTCTTCCCGAACCAAATCCCTTACCGGCCCGAAGACATCAGTCCGCTGGACATTCCTGAGCTGGACATGCTCTACACGCCGGCAGCCACGTTTCCTGAACCCATCTGGCAGCGCGACACGACAGACGTCTCGGAAAAGATGAAAAAGGTCGTCTCGTCGTGGACTTTCCCAAGTCCCTGACCTTCAAGCACCGTGTCATATTCCCAAACGACACGTGGGTAAAATGAAAATATCACGTGGAATATTTCAAATATCACGTGGGTAAAATCAATTTATCACGTGGGTAAATTGAAAACACCACGTGCCAAGTTGGCGAACCTGGTGTGGAGAATTGGCAGATGTCGCTGCCGACACTACCTTTTCATGTACTTTTTGCCCTTCTGCACACGGAGCCCCTTTCCATTTTCCTGCCAGGGACGCCCTTGAAGGTCATACCAGTTTCCGGCCTTCCATTTGCCGCTTGCCGGCTCACCTGCCTCGACGGACTTTATCAGACTGGTGGCTATCTCTTCGGGGATAACGTCGAGTGTCCAGAAGGAACGGTGGTTTGTTCCGGCAGCGGCGGCATAGGTCTGGACAAGGCAACCTGCCTGATTGCTCTCGCCACGCAGATTGAGCCCGATGGTGCCGGACGAGAAGTCGTGAGGCGTGACGGAAGTGCATGCGAAGCCATACCTGCCGCCCTCGCTCGTCTGAGCCGCCACATAATACTCCGCGCCATCACGACCCATGCTCACAGCCTCGCCTGACGCCTTGGCATACCCCTGTATGTATCGTCCCGTCAAGAGGTTGCGCACATAATAGCAATGGGAGTTTGTGGTCGGTTCGAACACCCAATAGGCACTCTCACCGGCACTTCCCACGCAGGCAATATGGTTGTCGCTCTCCATATTGTCCGCCATATATGCCGGCGTACCACTGAAGTTGCGCACCGTATATGCTTGATCCTTCAAAGGCCAATCAGCCGAGGGAGGCTCATCACCGCCTCCACCAGGATAATACGGCGAGGGGTCGAAATTGTCTTGATATATCTGACGTATCTCTTCGGCAGACAGGATTCCCTTGAAGAACCAGGCATCGTCTATGTAGCCCTTGAAGTAGTCCTTTCCCATCTTGTGCCCCCCGATACGGAAACCACCGGTGCAAGCCTCGAAAGCACCTGTAGCCACAGTGCAGTCACGCTCCCCATCTATGTAATAAGTAACGCTTTGCCCCACAGGATCACAGACGACAGCGACATGCTGCCAAGTGCCTGGCCTGAGGGAACCCGCGGTTGCACGATGCTGACTGCCGCCCAGGAAATTGTCGTAGAGGAAGGTCGGCGCGCCTCCTCCCGTGGGAGCCTCTGCCCTACCATACAGGAAAATACGTCCCGTACCGGCATTATCCTTCTGAGCAAGAATGACTTCATCACGGACGTAATTGCCGTTCTCGGTAGTACTGCCAGCCCCAGGAGCCGCAGTATTCTCATCGAAAACCCAAGCGCAGAAAGTCGTCTGCGTCGTTCTGGTGTCGAAGATGCCAGCCGTGTTCAGGTCGAGATACTGCGCATTGCCGTCCAGATGGAGCGCCTGGCCATTCCTGCCCGTGCCATAAGACACGCCGTTGGCACTTGGCGTAAGCACGTACTTTGAGGGCGAAGCGTCTTCCAGGTTCCCGTCAAACGGATAATGGAAGATAAGCTCGGTCTCCGTCTCAGCGATATCCTCACTGACATTCAGGCCGACAGACCTTGCCCATGTGTTCCACAGACTCTTCAGCTCGCGCACCTTATCAGGATATTCTGCCGCCACATTATTGGTCTCCGAGAGGTCGTGGGCAAGGTCGAAAAGTTGCCAGCCACCATTGGCGAGCGCAGTAAGCCGCCAATTGCCCTTGCGGACAGCCTTGCCGTTCTCGTGCTCCCAATACATCGTACGCTCATCATCCCAGCCGTCCTTTTCCTGGAGCAACGGCACGAAACTGCGAGCCTCGTCGCACATCGGCTTGATACTGTTGCCGGCATAGAATGCAGGATAGGTCGCGCCAGCAAGCTCCATACATGTCGGCATCACGTCAAGGAAGCTGCAAGGCTGCGACATAATGGTTCCCTCTTTCTCCGCAGCCATGCCCGCAGGCCAATGAACAATAGTAGGCGCCGCCGTACCGCCATGGAACTGCGTCGTCTTCCAGTATCGATAAGGCGCATTGACTGCCCCTGCCCAACCATTATGAAGATAGTTATAGGTGAGTTGGCCACCAGGCGTCGGCGAATTGTGCACGACCATTTGCCCGCTGCGAGTGCGGTCGTGACGGTCAAACTCGCCTATTGAATAATTCTCACTCGAGGCGCCATTGTCGGAAGTAAAGATGATGAGGGTGTTGTCGAAGAGTCCACGACGCTTCAGCTCCTCGATGATGCGCCCGACGTTTTGGTCCACGCAATCCACCATGGCTGCATGCACCTCCATGTTTGCCGACTGAAGAGCCTTGTTGCTCTCGTCCTCCCATCTCCGCCCGGAAGCATTAGTCGCCACGGGCATCTCACCAGGATTGATAATGCCAAGTTCGAGCATACGCTGGTAGCGACGCTCGCGCAGCACATCCCACCCGGCATCGAACACACCATCGTACTTCGCAATGTCCTGAGGCTTTGCCTGAACTGGCCAATGCGGCTCCTGGAAAGCAACATACATAAAGAAGGGCTTGCCGTCCGACGTCATCTCATCCATCATGTCTATCGCTTTGTCTGCCACAAAATCGGCATAGTAGAAATCCTCTGGAATGCTTTCCGTAAAGATAGGTTCCTCGTTGTGAACAAGCGAGAAGGGATCGAAGTGATCAGTCACCCCCCATATCGTGCCCCAATGCTGGTCGAAACCTCGGTTGCAAGGATAGGTGTCGAGAGGCGCAAAGGGACGGTTGCCAAAGTAACTCTGGTGGGAAAGCCACTTCATCTGGTCTTCCGTGTTGCCCAAGCCCTGAGTGAGCGAAAGATGCCACTTGCCGCTCATGCCTGTATGATAGCCAGCCTCACGAAGGACTTCGGGAATAGTGACACAGTCGTGCGTCAGGCTAAGTCCCATGCCGGTGATGCCCACGGTCTGTGCATAGCGACCCGTCATGAGTTGGGCTCGCGAGGGACAACTGCGACCAGAGTTATAGAACTGCGTGAAGCGCATGCCCGACGCAGCAAGAGCATCCAGGTTCGGACTATCTACTTCGCCGCCAAAGCAGCCCAAGTCGGAGTATCCCATGTCATCGACAACAATGAGCATGATGTTAGGACGCTGTTGGGCATGAGATAACATAGGCAGAGACGCTGCTGCTGCAACCAATCGCCACGAGAAAGGAGTTTGTTTCATGATGATTACGTGTGCTTGTTATTTGCTTTGAAACGGATGATTACTTATTCCTTATTTGATGAAAGAAAAATGTCTGTTAATTGCTTGGCAACAACTGAAGGTGAAGCTAAGCGCTGTACAACATCAGAGAACTCACGAGAAGGTGCAATATGCATCACATCCTGCATCTTCCCTGCCAATGCACGAGCATTGCCAATAGGAGCTATCAAGCATGCACCAGGAATGCGAAGAGACAGAGGGACGCATTCAGTAGTAACAACAGGAATACCAGTAGCCAGCGCTTCGAGAATGACAAGAGGCTGTGCTTCGCTACGACTTGGCAAGACAAGAGCATCACTCTTCCAAAGCAAATCCCGCACACCATGTTTGTCTTGTCCTCCATGGAAATAAACATTAGGCTTTTGGGCAAAAAGGTCCCGCATTGGACGTGAATCTGTTCCCTGCCCTACGATATGCAACTCAATGCCCGCAGGCAGGTAAGAAATAGCTTCTGCCAAGACATCATAACCCTTTCGGTAGATATCTGCCACAGCAGGACAACAGAAGATGAATGGCCTATTGTCGAAGGACTTACGCTCACGAAATGCAAAGAAGTCCGTGTCTATGACATTTGATACAGGATGATAATGATATGCTGTGCCGAAATATGGAGCTAAATCATCCACCAACTCACGGCTGACAGGAACAACACATGTGGCAGCCTCATAGGCCTGCCGCATTCTTTCTTTCAGCCAACCTTGCCTCTGCCATCCCCGTCCGAAGTCCCGCTCGAAAAAGCCAGAAGGGATGTGCTCCGTGATGAAGTATGGGATGTCCAGTCGCTGCGAGATTTCCTTCGCCGCCAATCCCGCGCTTTTGCAGCAGTGAGCGTGCAGGACATCGGGCTTGCCATAGCGCAGGACATACTTCTCAACAGCTTTCTCGCAGAGGCTTATCCAGTGGCGGACGTTATAGCGAACCATCTTCGGAACGGCCCGCATATAGTAGTTGAAGCACTCCACACCCTCCATCTCCCTTCTCTCTTCGCGCCACGAAGCCGTCAGATAGAACTCGCGGTCAATCTTGACACCCAGTTCCACGACACTCACGATGCGCACGTCATGCCCAAAAGCTTTCAGTGCCTTTGCCTGCTCCAAGCAGAAGAGACCACCGTGAGGCGAGAAGAAAGAAGGGAGTTCGAGGATATGCATCAGACTTAATATTCGTTCCAGCTCTTGATGCTGAGGTCTTCTATCGACAAAGTACAGAAGGCCTCGATGAACGCACTTGCCAGGCGGGCATTCGTGATGAGCGGGATGTTGTGGTCGATAGCCGCGCGACGAATCTTGTAGCCATTGGTCAGCTCGCGACTCGTGCGGTTTTTCGGGATGTTCACCACGAGGTCGAACTTGTGCTCAGCAATCATCTTCATCACATTCTCCATGCCAGGCTTGTCCTCGTCAGGCCAGCTGACAGCGATTGCCTTTGCGCCATTCTCATTGAGATACTTTGCGGTGCCCTCGCTGGCATATATGGTGTAGCCAGCCTTCGTGAGCATAAGAGCGCCGTCGAGCATATGCGCCTTTTCCTTCGTGCCACCACTGCTTATCATAATGCCCTTGTCCTTGCTCGGTATCTTATAACCCGTGGCAATCATGCTGTTGAGCAATGCCTCCTCGAAACTGTCGCCCATGCAACCGACCTCGCCAGTCGAGCTCATGTCGACGCCGAGGATTGGGTCGGCATTCTGCAAGCGGGCAAAAGAGAACTGACTTGCCTTGACGCCGATATGGTCGATGTCGAACGCACTCTTGTCCGGCTTGGTGTACGGCGCGTCGAGCATGATGCGAGTGGCCGTCTCGATGAAATTGCGCTTTAACACCTTGCTGACGAACGGGAAGGAACGACTTGCGCGGAGATTGCACTCGATGACTTTCACGTCACGTCCCTTGGCAAGATATTGGATGTTGAAAGGTCCGCTGATGTTCAGCTCCTTGGCTATTGCACGACTCATCTTCTTTATCTGACGGGCAGTGGCAAAGCTGAGTTGCTGTGCAGGGAAGACCATCGTGGCATCGCCGGAGTGCACGCCGGCATACTCGACATGCTCCGAGATGGCATACTCCACGATTTCTCCGTTCTGAGCTACCGCATCGAATTCCACCTCGTTAGTCTCCGTCATGAATTTGCTCACGACAACCGGATACTCCTTGCTCACCTCGCTGGCCATCTGCAGGAAGCGTTGCAATTCTTCGTCCGTGTAGCAGACATTCATGGCAGCACCTGAGAGGACGTACGACGGACGCACAAGGACGGGATATCCCACCTCGTCGATGAACTTCCTTACATCTTCCATGCTTGTCAGCGCGCTCCATCGCGGCTGATCTATGCCGAGCTTATCCAACATGGCAGAGAACTTGCCGCGGTTCTCGGCACGGTCGATGCTGACAGGTGATGTGCCGAGTATGGGCACGCTCTGTCGGTACAGCTTCATTGCGAGGTTGTTTGGTATCTGTCCGCCCGTGGAGACAATCACGCCGCGGGGCGACTCGAGGTCGATGACGTCGAGAACGCGCTCGAACGACAGCTCGTCGAAATACAGGCGGTCGCACATGTCGTAGTCGGTCGAGACAGTCTCCGGGTTGTAATTTATCATGATACTCTTGTAGCCGAGTTTGCGCGCGGTCTGAATGGCGTTGACCGAGCACCAGTCAAACTCCACGCTTGAGCCGATGCGATATGCTCCGCTGCCAAGCACGATGACAGACTTCTCGTTCTTATAGTAGTTGACGTCGTGGCCCTCCACTGCATATGTCATGTACAGGTAGTTCGTGAGGTCGGGATGTTCGCTGGCAACGGTCGGGATGCGCTTAACAGCAGGCATGATGCCAAGCTTCTTGCGGTATGCGCGGACAGCAAGATTCTCTTTTTCCATATTGCCTGTGTGCACATTGAGCACGCATCTTGCTATCTGGAAGTCGCTGAAGCCCAGTTCTTTTGCTTTGCGGAGCACGTCGGCAGGCACATCTTCAATGGTGTTGTATGTCTGCAACTTGTGTTCGAAGTCTACTATGTTCTTCATGCGCTCGATGAACCAAGGGTCTATCTTGGTCAGTTCCTCGATACGCTCCACAGAGTAACCTTCCTCCAGTGCCTGGGCAAGAGCGAAGATGCGAAGATCCGTCGGGTTGGCCAGTTCCTCGTCGAGGTTCTCGAATTTCACATGGTCGTTGCAGACGAAGCCATGCATGCCCTGACCAATCATGCGGAGTCCCTTCTGGAGCATCTCCTCGAAGCTACGGCCGATGCTCATAATCTCGCCGACAGACTTCATGCTTGAGCCAATCTTGCGACTCACGCCTATGAACTTCGTCAGATCCCAACGCGGTATCTTGCAGATGAGGTAGTCGAGCGAAGGAGCAACGTAAGCGCTGTTCGTTGTTCCCATCTCGCCAATCTGGTCGAGAGTATAGCCGAGAGCTATCTTGGCAGCAACAAAGGCGAGGGGATAGCCGGTCGCCTTGCTGGCAAGAGCGGAAGAGCGCGACAGACGGGCGTTTATCTCAATGATGCGATAGTCGTTCGTCTCGGCATTGAAAGCAAACTGTATGTTGCACTCGCCAACAATGTTGAGGTGGCGCACGCACTTGATGGTGAGTTCCTGAAGCATCTTCACTTGCTCATCCTTCAGAGAGCAGGTGGGAGCCACGACGATGCTCTCGCCTGTGTGAATGCCGAGCGGATCGAAGTTCTCCATTGAGGCGACCGTGAAGCAATGGTCGTTAGCATCGCGGATACACTCAAACTCGATCTCCTTCCACCCTTTGAGGCTCTCTTCCACAAGCACCTGAGGAGCAAACGTGAAGGCACTTTCTGCTATTTTGCAGAAGGTCTCCTCATCAGGACAAACGCCGCTGCCCAGTCCGCCCAGAGCATAAGCCGAGCGAATCATCACTGGATAGCCGATGCGGCGAGCAGTCTCTACTGCTTCATCGAATGTTTCGCAAGCATGACTCGTAGGCACCTTCAGGCTGACCTTAGCCAGTTCCTTGACGAAGAGGTCGCGGTCCTCTGTGTTCATGATGGCCTCCACGCTGGTGCCCAGCACGCGGACACCGTACTTCTCGAGCACACCATTCTGGTAGAGAGCCGTGCCCACATTCAGGCCGGTTTGTCCGCCCCAAGCAAGCATGATGCCGTCCGGACGCTCCTTCTTGATGATCTCCTCTATAAAATAAGGAGTGATGGGCAGGAAATAAACCTTATCCGCAATGCCCTCACTTGTCTGGATAGTGGCAACATTAGGGTTGACGAGCACCGAGTAGATACCTTCTTCGCGGAGAGCCTTCAGCGCCTGGCTGCCGGAATAATCAAACTCGCCTGCCTGACCAATCTTCAGCGCACCGCTGCCTAAAACGAGAACTTTCTTCAGTTTCATAATTGTATTACATTATATATATTTATTATCCTTGAACTCTTTCTATTTAAGAAAAAGCCACTTCCGCTAAAGATAACAGCGAAAATGGCTTCTTTTATTAAACTGACAAACAAGGGAACCTGACGGCATTAACACCTCGTCCCGCGCCCCAGTTATGTTGCAGTTGATTAGCATCCTTTTTTATTTTTCGACTGCAAAGGTAAGGATATTTCCATAAACGACAAAGCTGCAAGCTTTTTTTTTCAAGAAAATCATAAATTAATGTCATATTTGCCGCTAAATCGTAACATATCTCACACAATTCATGGTACGCAGATGTCTCACCAGCGGCACTATATGTTGGTAAACGCAACGTGTGAAGTTTCAAAGCCTCGGCTATATGATGCCATGCTCAAGAGCAAAGCGCACCATCTCTACGGAAGAGGAAATGCCCAGTTTGTTGAAGATATTCGTTTTGTGGCTATTGACTGCCCGCAGGGAAATGTGGAACTTGTCGGCAATCTCTTTGCCAAGTAAGCCGGCACAGCAGGCTTCGATGATTTCCAATTCGCGTTTGGTGAGTAAGGCAGAGGATTTCTTATTGAGCTGTGCATCCACGATATCACGCACAAGCACTGCGAGGTCACGTCCGTAGAAAGGCACACCTTCCGCAACTGAGTCAATTGCTAACCTTACTTCCTCCAACGGACCGTTCTTGCTGATGAATCCGTCTATGCCAATCTGCATAAGTTGAGTGATGACATATTCTTTGGTATCAACCGAGAGAACGATAATCTTGATTTCTGGAAACTCTGTGCGCATACGTTTTGCCACTTCAAAGCCGTTGGTACCAGGCATAAGAATATCCAGCAGCAAAAGGTCGCATGGCGTACCCTGTTCAAGTGCTGCGAACAAGTCTTCGGCACAAGCAACACTGATGGTGACGCTGTGTGGCGTGTCATACAGCACACCGATTACGCCAACACGTATGAGTTCATGGTCGTCAAGGATTCCAATGTTCATAATTCACAATTCATAATTAGGGCGGTAGCAAATACTTTATTCTTTACTATTCTTTATTCTTTACTATTCTTTATTCAATTTTATTACCATCGTCACTCCCTCATGCGGAGCAGAGAGAATCTGCATAGTGCCATGATTCAGGGTAACCAGTTCGCGGCAAAGAAGCAGGCCAATACCTGTTCCGCTCTCGCCGTTGGTGCCTACGTGACTGGTAACACGCGCCTTAGCATGCATTATTTCATCTATCTGTTCCTGTGGGATATAGTCAGGTCGTTGCCGCATTTGCCGGCAATCTGGTCAGGGGGTTGAATCCGGAACTCTTTCCATTGGTCTGCCGTCCTGTAGTCATTGTAACTCTTTCTCGGAACGTAGAGACGAACTCCTGAACACGTTAGACCGGAAAATACATTTTCTCCCAAGGTGGGTGGCGTTACGGCATTTACACGAATCGAATCCAACGCACTGCAGTCCTTGAATGCCTCTTTGTCTATCGTCTTCACGCTGCTTGATATTGTCAGCGATTTCAGAGCCGAACAGCCTGAGAAAGCTAATTCACCGATTCTTTCCACATTGTCCGTACAAGTAAAGTCTGTCATTTTGCTGCAGTCCTTGAAAGCTTCTTCGCCTATCCAACGTACATCTTTCCATATTGTATATTGAGACTGTGTCTTACTATCCACTGATGCTACATAGTAAGCTCCGGCGATTTGGACATGGTCAGTGAATGTCGTCGGCAACTTCGGGCAGTCGTAGAACTCCGTCGAACACCTTTGAAGCCTCGTTCAGTATCACGATACCGTCAATATAGCTCGTTATCTCCTTCAGTGCAGAGCAACCGCCGAATGCCCGAGCGCCAATCGAATTGAGAGTACTCGGCAGAGAAATGTGGGCAACACCCGTACAGCCATAGAAAGCATCAGCACCAATCTTCGTCAAACCTTCGGGCAAGTACAGATGCTCTAATTTATTGCAGCCGGAGAACGCATGTTCACCTATCGTCTCAAGGCTTTCATACTTCCAAACGTATCGAAGCCTCTCGCAGCCGGAAAACGCATAATTGCCTATCGACTTTATGTTTTCTTCAAAACGTATCACCGAGATAGGACTGCCCGCAAAGGCATACGGTCTGATACCGATAACGGAGATAGTCTTGCCCTGCCAACTAATGGTTGCGTTAGTCTCCACAACTGATGTCTCAGCAAGCGAAGCATAGTTTTCTTCCGGATTCAACGATTCATACGTCACCGTAGCCGTCTTCGCATCGTCATCAATGTCGTAGTAAAGATCACCAATACTGACATGCTCATAAACCTTTGCATTTGCCACTGCCGTACACAATGCTAAGAATGTCACGACACTAAAAACTCTTTTTACAGAAGAAGCCTTCATCGTTGTATGATTTTAAGTTACTATTCCTATACATTTACGATTTATTAATTTACCCTTGACATTTTGCATCTGCCCACTGTCTTTTGTTACATTTAAGGCAACATCAACAAAAACTCTGCCGCAAAAATAAGGTATTTTATTCATCCCCACAAGTACCCAAAACTCGCATTTTTTCATAAAATGCCCCAAAATGTACCTTTTACCCACCTAATTTCCATAAGAAACGACAGACAACCAACTGTTCCCCCCAAAAAGGCATCGTATAACGCCACAGGTGACATTGCTAAACGCACTATAGGGGAGTCATTCATCAATCCTATCACATCCACTATTCCCATTCCTCCCATCAACGAAAAAAGCCCCTCGAGATTCCTCTCGAAGGGCTTCCAGCTAAAAAACGGCGGCTACCTACTCTCCCACGGGTGTGCAGTACCATCGGCGCGGGCGGGCTTAACTTCTCTGTTCGGAATGGGAAGAGGTGGAACCCCGCCACTAT
>JAGCNZ010000049.1 GCA_017645655.1 Bacteroidaceae bacterium
CACGCCAAAACGGGTTATGCAGCGTGCTCTGCGGGGAAAAACAGCGTGGAGCACGACGTTTTGGCGCCCGCCAAAAATGTTCACGGCGCCCGCCAAAAGAATTCGTAGCGGGCGCCAAAAATATTCTCGGCGGCCGCTACGAACCTGTTTACATATAGGGGGGCTGCTTACTGCAAGGCTTCAGACGAAGCAGAGCAGGAGGATGATGAGCTGGGCTGTGAGGATGCGCAGGAACATGCTGAGGGGATAGACGGTGCTGTAGCCGACTGCCGGCGCGTCGTTGCCTGCTGTCTGATTGGCGAAGGCGAGTGCTGGGGGGTCGGTGCAACTGCCGGCTATCATGCCCATCAGCGTGAAATAGTTCATCTTGTAGCACAGGCGCGCCACTATTCCCACGATGAGAATGGGCAGTATCGTGATGAGGAAGCCGCACCAGACGTAGGTCAGTCCGTCGCCCTCCACGACTGTATTGACGAAGCTTGCACCTGCCTTGATGCCTACGCTGGCAAGGAAGAGTGCGAGTCCTATCTCGCGAAGCATGAGGTTGGCACTCGTCGTGGTGTATGCCACGAGCTTTGCCTTGTATCCGAAGCGGCCGATGAGGATGGCGACGATGAGCGGTCCGCCTGCCAGACCGAGCTTGACGGGTGTGGGAACACCGGGTATGGCAAAGGGGATTGCTCCGAAGATGATGCCCACGAAGATGCCGATGAAGATGGCCGAGAGGTTGGGATGATTGAGGCTCTTCACGCTGTTGCCCATCTTATGAGCCACGCGATCGACGGCATCTTCAGGTCCCACGACGACAATGCGGTCGCCCAGTTGCATCCTGAGGTTGCGCTCGGCAAAGAGATCCATGTCGCCTCGACGGATACGGGTGACGTTGACACCATAGACGGAGCTGAAGTGCATCTGTCCGAAAGTCTTGCCGTTCATGGATGGCTGCGTGACAAGGATGTTCTTGCTGACCATCGGCACGTCCTGCTCCTGCCATTCGACACTCTCCTCAGGTCCGATGAAGACACGGATAGCCTCTGCATCGTCCTGGGCACAAGTGATGAACATCCTGTCGCCCTCGGAGATAATCGTGTCGCGATTGGGAATGCTGACGTGGCCGTTCTGCAGGATGCGGCTGCAGACAAAGTCGCGCCCGAGGAACTGACGGACCTGCAGGATAGTGCGGCCGGTGAGGTATGCATTCTTCACGACCAGCGTCATGCGATGTGGCGTGGCATGCGGGTTGGCAGCCTGCTCTTCCTCAATCTGCTTCTGCTCATCCTTGAGGCTGATGCGACAGATGTAGCGGAGGGCAATCGTAGCTCCGATGATGCCCACGACGCCCAGCGGGTAGGCACATGCATAGCCGTTGGCGATGGCAGGTGCATCGGCTCCGAAGACCTGATTGCATGCCTCGGTAGCGGCACCCAGGCCAGGCGTGTTGGTAATAGCTCCGCACAGGACGCCCACCATCATGGCCAACTTGCGGGAGTTCTCGACCATAGCTGCGCCTCCATCATAGAAAACGAGGAAATACAGGCCGATGCAGCATGCGACATTAAGCAAGACGATGCTCATGGCCATGACATTCTGCCTGACTCCGCCCTTCTTGAAGCTCTCGAAGAAGCCCGGGCCGACCTGCAAACCTATACAGTAAACGAACAGAATCAGTCCGAAGTCTTGAATGAAGGTCAACACGTTGTAGGTTCCCGTGAAACCGAAATGCCCTGCGACGATGCCCGCAAAGAGCACAAACGTCACACCCAGCGAGATGCCTCCTATCTTAATACGTCCCAGACCGATACCAACGGAGATAACCAACGCATAGAGCAACACAATGTGCGCCACACTATCGGTCGAAAAAAACAAAGGCTGCAACCAAGACATGATATAATTTACAATTTGACGATTTACAATTTACGATTTATTATTGGTAAACTGAAACTTAGCAATTTGCTATTTCCTAATTTACAATTTGACGATTTACAATTTACGATTTGTCGCTTCTTTTCGGCTGCAAAGGTACGAAAAGATTAGAGAATGGGGAATAGGAAATAGGGAAAAAGTGCGAAAATGCCAATTAAATGAATATTTTTTCAATGTTCAATGTTCAATGTTCAATAATTCTTCGTATCTTTGTGCGCTTTTAGGTGTAAACTCAACAAACAACATATTTTATTTAACAACTTATGGCAGATAGTAAAGAAAAACTCTTCTCTGATTTTACTGCGCCCAGTCGTCAGGAATGGCGAGACAAGATTGAGGTTGACCTCAAGGGAGCAGACTATCAGAAGAAAATGGTGTGGAGAACCAACGAAGGCTTCAGCATGGAGCCCTTCTACCTGAAGGAAGATGTCGATAAGCTGCCGCTTGTCAACGCTCTCCCAGGCGAGTTCCCCTACGTTCGCGGCAACAAGGCCGCAGACAACGAATGGTATGTCCGTCAGGACATCAAGTGCGATTGCCCGAAAGAAGCCAATGCCAAGGCGCTCGACATCCTGAACAAGGGTGTGACGAGCCTCGGCTTCTGTATTCCTTCGGAGAAAGTGAGCGCAGAGTACATCGATGCTCTGCTGGAAGGTATCTATGTGGATTGTGTCGAGTTGAACTTCTGCACTTGCCAATGCAAGGCGCTCGAGCTCGCTCAAATCCTTGTGGCTTACTTCCAGAAGAAGGGTGCCGACGCTCAGAAGATTGAGGGCAGCCTCAACTTCGACCCGCTGGAGAAGATGCTCATGAAGGGTAAGGACACGACCGACGTGCTGGCAAACGCCAAGACACTCGTCGAGACCTTCGCCTCGTATCCCAAGTTCCGCCCCATCGCCGTAAACGCCTTCAGGCTCACCAACGCCGGTGCTTACAGCTATCAGGACCTCGGTTATGCCCTCGCATGGGGCAACGAGTACCTGGCAGAGCTGACGGAAGCAGGTGTGGCTCCCGAATTGGCAGCACAGAGCATCAAGTTCAACCTCGGCATCAATGGTGTCTATTTCATGGAGATTGCCAAGCTGCGTGCAGCTCGTATGCTGTGGGCACAGATTGTCAGTCAGTACACCGCATGCAAGGAAAGCGCAAAGATGCATGTCTGCGCCTTCACGACGACCTACAACATGACGCTCTTCGACAGCTACGTCAACATGCTTCGCTCGCAGACAGAGACCATGTCGGCTGCCCTTGGAGGTGTTGACAGCATCGTCGTCGTACCTTTCGACGAGCCGTACGAAGTACCGACAGATTTCGCCGAGCGTATCGCCCGCAACCAGCAGCTGCTCCTCAAGGACGAATGCCACTTCGACCGCATGGTCGATGTTGCAGGCGGTTCATACTTCATCGAGGAGTTGACCTCTGCTCTGGCAGGTCAGGCCTGGAAACTCTTCCTCGCCGTTGAGGAAGAAGGTGGTTTCCTGGCTGCTGCCAAGGCTGGTTCTGTACAGAACACCATCAACGAGACAAACAAGACACGTCACGCTAACGCCGACAAGCGCAAAGAGTTCCTGCTCGGCACGAATCAGTTCCCCAACTTCACCGAGAAGAGTGAAGGCAAGGAGCCCCTCGAGTGCTGCTGCAAGACAAGCTGCGAAGGCGAGAGCACAATCCAGGCTATCAAGACATCACGTCTGGCCTCTGACTTCGAAGCCCTTCGCCTCAAGACGGAGAAGGCAGCGAAAGTGCCCGTCGCATTCATGCTGACCATTGGCAACCTGGCTATGCGTCAGGCTCGTGCTCAGTTCAGTTGTAACTTCCTGGCTGCTGCAGGCTATCAGGTCATCGATAACCTCGGCTTCAAGACTGTCGAGGAAGGCGTTGATGCAGCCCTCGCAGCAGGTGCCGACATTGTTGTCATCTGCTCGAGCGACGACGAGTATGCAGAGTACGCCATTCCTGCCTTCAAGTATCTGAACGGCCGTGCCCTCTACGTTGTAGCAGGCGCTCCGGCTTGCACAGAGGACCTCAAGGCAGCAGGCATCGAGAACTTTATTCACGTAAGGTCTAACCAGCTTGAGACCTTGAAAGAGTATAACGCCAAGTTAAATATTAATTAATTTACGATTTCACTATTTACGATTTACGATTTATTCTTCAATTTAACTATTTAGTTATTTATGAACAAGGATGAGCTTCGTGAACGAATGACAAGCTTTGCAGTCCGAATCGTCAAGATGGTGGACTCTCTGCCATCCAGCATTGCAGGTAATGCAATAGCTCGTCAAATAGTTCGCTCAGGCACATCACCTTCTGCAAATTACAGGGCGGCTTGTCTTGCGAAGTCTGAGAAGGATTTCATAAACAAACTGAAGATGGTTGAAGAGGAACTTGATGAAACCTCTCATTGGCTCGAAATCATCATGCGTAGCCAGTTAATGACGGAATCGCGTTTAAAGCCTTTGCATCAAGAATGCAGTGAGTTGCTAAACATCATAGCAAAGTCTATCATAACGACAAAAGCACGAATTAATACCGATGAAATAGTTAAATCAAACAAATCGTAAATAAATAGTAAATAGTAAATCGTCAAATAGTAAATATATTATGCGTAAACAATTCAACAACATAGACATCTTTGCAGGCATCGAGGCCAAGAACGGCCAGGCCTGGCAAAAGGAAAAGGGCATCACTGCCAACTGGAAGACAGCCGAGCAGATTGACATTCAGCCCGTTTATACTAAGGAAGACCTCGAGGGGATGGAGCACTTGAACTTCGCCGCAGGCATACCTCCCTTCCTTCGCGGCCCGTACAGCATGATGTATCCCTTCCGTCCGTGGACCATTCGTCAGTACGCCGGCTTCTCTACGGCAGAGGAGTCCAATGCTTTCTATCGCAGGAACCTCGCTTCGGGACAGAAAGGTCTGTCCGTAGCCTTCGACCTGCCCACACACCGCGGCTACGACCCCGACAACCAGCGTGTTGTTGGCGACGTAGGTAAGGCTGGTGTGAGCATTTGCTCTCTGGAGAACATGAAAGTCCTGTTCGACGGCATCCCCTTGAACAAGATGTCCGTCTCCATGACGATGAACGGCGCCGTGCTGCCCGTCCTGGCCTTCTACATCAACGCAGGCCTGGAGCAGGGAGCGCAGTTGGAGGAGATGGCAGGTACCATCCAGAACGACATCCTCAAGGAGTTCATGGTGCGCAACACCTACATCTATCCGCCAGCATTCTCCATGAAGATTATCGCCGACATCTTCGAGTTCACCTCACAGAAGATGCCGAAGTTCAACTCAATATCCATCTCGGGCTACCACATGCAGGAAGCCGGCGCAACGGCCGACATCGAGTTGGCTTACACGCTTGCCGACGGTATGGACTACCTGCGTGCAGGTATCAATGCAGGCATTGACGTGGACGCCTTCGCACCTCGTCTCTCATTCTTCTGGGCCATCGGTGTGAACCACTTCATGGAGATTGCGAAGATGCGTGCAGGCCGCCTGCTTTGGGCGAAGATTGTGAAGAGTTTCGGAGCGAAGAACCCCAAGTCGATGGCCCTGCGTACACACTCGCAGACGTCTGGCTGGTCGCTGACGGAGCAAGACCCCTTCAACAACGTGGGCCGCACCTGTATCGAGGCTATGGCAGCTGTGCTTGGCCACACCCAGAGCCTCCACACGAACGCCCTGGACGAGGCCATCGCTCTGCCGACAGACTTCAGCGCCCGTATCGCCCGTAACACGCAGATTTACATCCAGAACGAGACGCAAGTCTGCAAGCACATCGACCCGTGGGCTGGCTCTTACTATGTGGAGAAACTCACCTACGAGTTGTATCACAAGGCTTGGGAGCATATCCAGGAGATCGAGAAGCTTGGCGGTATGGCAAAGGCTATCGAGACCGGTCTGCCCAAGATGCGTATCGAGGAGGCTTCTGCCCGCACGCAGGCCCGCATCGACAGCGGCGTGCAGACCATCGTCGGCGTGAACAAGTACCGTCTCGACCACGAGGACCCCATCGACATTCTCGAGATCGACAACACCGCAGTACGTCTGCAGCAGGAAGCTTCCCTGAAGGAGCTCAAGGCACATCGCGACGAGGCTCAGGTCAAGAAAGACCTCGAGGCCATCACCGAGTGCGTGCGCGAGTTCAACGAAGGCAAGAAGAGCAAGGACAACCTGCTCGACCTCGCCGTTCGTGCCGCAGGCCACAGGGCCACTCTGGGTGAGATAAGTGATGCCTGCGAAGCCATCGTGGGCCGTTACAAAGCAGTAATCAGAACCATTTCAGGCGTGTATAGAAGTGAAAGCAAAAACGACAAGTTCTTCGACAAGGCATGTGCCATGACCGATGAGTTTGCCAAGAAGGAAGGCCGCCGTCCCCGCATCATGGTTGCGAAGATGGGACAGGACGGTCATGACCGTGGCGCGAAGGTAGTTGCTACGGGTTACGCCGACTGTGGCTTCGACGTGGATATGGGACCGCTGTTCCAGACACCGGCCGAGGCAGCTCGTCAGGCAGTGGAGAACGACGTGGACATCGTGGGTGCCAGCTCTCTGGCAGCCGGTCACAAGACGCTGATTCCTCAGCTCATCGAGGAGTTGAAGAAGCTGGGGCGCGAAGACATCATGGTCACCGCAGGCGGCGTCATCCCCGCACAGGACTACGACTTCCTCTACAATGCAGGTGTCGCTTGCATCTTCGGCCCCGGCACTCCCGTACCCTACTCCGCTTGCGAAATGATGAAGATTCTCTTGGGAACAGAGGAATAACCCTGACGTTTCCATAAAAGGGACATAACTCATGACACCCCTTTGCTGATAGAAATATCGGCAAAGGGGTCTTTTGTTTTCTGATGTCACATTTGCGTTTCATTATGCGACATAAGTCAAAAAAAAAGACAAAAAGCAAAAAAAATATATATTATATATATGTATATTGTATAAATTGTTGTACATTTGCGCCCGAATTGGCAAAAAGTCGTAAAGTTATACCAAAATTGGCAAAAAAAACAAATAATTACACAAACAACAAAAAGTATTAGTATTATGAAAGGTAAAACTACTTATCTGATGAAAGCAGCCGTGCTGCTAATCGTCGCGCTCTTCAGCCTGACAGGCACAAGAGCAGAAACCCTAACCGTGTATGACGGGACAAACACCAGTCA
>JAGCNZ010000050.1 GCA_017645655.1 Bacteroidaceae bacterium
AGCCAAGGCGAAAGCCACGTTGCGCTCAGTCTTGCCGCGTCCCATCTGAGCATAGACCACGTTGTAATCAAGGGAATCGAAGCCCAGCAACTCAGTCGTCATCGTCCTGTTCAAGGGGAACGACGAGCCGTAGCCCGCGGCAGAGCCGAGCGGATTGCGATTCGTGATGCGATATGCGGCCTGCAGGAAGACGAGGTCATCCGCGAGACTCTCGGCGTAGGCACCCAGCCAAAGACCGAAGCTGCTTGGCATCGCCACTTGCAGGTGCGTGTAGCCAGGCATCAAGACGCCTTTGTAGCGTTCGCTCTGCTGCTGCAACTCACCAAAGAGACTCCTGACGTCCTCGGCCACGAGGCGCAGCTGCTTGCGTATGAATAGCTTGAGGTCCACCAGTACCTGGTCGTTGCGGCTGCGGCCGGAATGTATCTTCTTGCCCACATCGCCCAGCCGACGCGTCAGCATCAACTCGACTTGCGAGTGAACATCCTCAATGCCGTCCTCTATCACGAACTTTCCCGCCCGCACATCGGCCAGTATGCTTCGCAGTTCAGCAAGCAGCATCTGCAATTCGTCACTCGCGAGAAGACCGATACTCTCGAGCATCGTGATGTGTGCCATCGAGCCGAGTACGTCCGCTTCTGCCAGGTACATGTCCATCTCGCGGTCACGTCCGACGGTAAATCTCTCTATTTCCGCCGTCACCTCATATCCTTTGTCCCAAAGTTTTTGCATAATTCATAATTGTTAATCCATAATCCATAATTCATAATTGCTCTCTTGCACTCGCTCTCTAGGCTTAGACATGTATGAATTAAGCATTATGAATTGAGAATTTATTTCAATAAGGCAGGCTTGCCAACATTTGTGCGAGGCCATCGACGCCTTGCTCGAGCTTCTTTCCCACCATTTGGCGGATGAAGAAGTTCAGGTCGGCTTTGACGGTGAGGCGCATCGCGCACTCGTTTTCGCCTGCAGGCAGCAACTGAATCCACATGTTTGCAGCCACAGGCATGCCTTCTGCCACGAACTTGATGGTCTTGTCCGGTTCGCGTTCTATAATGCGAAGCGTGGCAGTGCCTATTGGTGTCTGACCTGACACGGAGTCGGTGTCGAACTGCAACGACCGCAGTTTCTCGGCAACTTGCTCCAGTTGCTCAGGCGTCACCTTGTCGCCTGCTTGCTGCTTAATGCGTTCCATCGCTTCGGGATTATCGAGTCCTTGCTGGATGACAGCCAGGTTGTTCAGGTCTGCCAGCCGTTCGTAGACGCGTCCAATAGGGGCGTAGATCTTTTTTACTTCGCTTTTGTATTCCGTCATCTTGCGTTTCCCTTTTAATTGTTTACTTCATCCAGTTCGCTGGGTCCTTGCGCCATTCGTTGAGAGTGGCAACCTCGTCCTCCTTGATGTAACCCGTCTTGAGGGCTTCTGCCACGACTGCTTCGTAGTTGGTAAGTGTAAGGAGCTTGACGCCGGCTGCCTTGAAAGCCTCTTCTGCCACGGGGAAGCCATAGGTGTAGGACGCCACCATTCCCACCACTTCACATCCTGCCTTTCTGAGCGCCTCGACTGCTTTGAGGCTGCTGCCGCCTGTGCTGATGAGGTCCTCGACCACCACAACCTTCATACCCGTGCTTAGTTCGCCTTCGATTAGGTTCTCCATGCCGTGGTCTTTAGGTTTGCTGCGGACGTATGCAAAGGGAAGAGAGAGTGCGTCTGCTACCAAAGCGCCTTGTGCGATGGCTCCTGTGGCAACGCCTGCCACGCCTTCTGCCTCGGGGAACTGTTCCATGATGAGTCGCGTAAGCTCCACTTTGACGAAGGTTCGCAGGTCGGGGAAGGAGAGTGTCTTGCGGTTGTCGCAATAGAAAGGACTCTTCCAGCCGCTTGCCCACGTGAAGGGGTTGCTGGGTTGTAACTTGATGGCTTTCACGCCGAGCAGCTTGGCTGCAAAGATTGATTCAACATTGTTCATTATTGTATTCGTTATGTGTTATTTGTTCCCTATTGTCTTTGGCTCAACTACCTGCCCATGAGGCCAGACGCGACCAAAGAGGCTGAGTTTTTTATTGTTTTATCGTGTCCGAATAGATAGGTTCGCCTTTGCCACCGAAGCAGTTGCAGGGGCGCACGGCAAAGCGGTAGGCGAAGTCCTTGGGCAGTTCGCTCTCGCCGAAGACGCAGATGACTTCGCCCTCTTCCTTGTTCTCGCCGAGGTAGCACTTGGGCGAGAAGACGCGTTTCGTCGTGGTGACGTGGCGGACGTCGAGCCAGTCGTACTCCACTTGCACCTCATAGTCGAAGGCACGCACGCCGGCATTCTTCTTTAAGACGGTTGGGAAGTGCACCGTGACTTGCTTTTGCGGGGTGCCATATCTGTCTTTGCCGGAACCGATGGTTGCAGTCGCTTTTGTGCCCGCTGGGAATTGCGGAATGGCAGCTGACTTGGCGCGATTCTCGAAGGAAAGTGGCTGGGTGGCCGAGATGGGCCAGGGAAGATACCAAGCCTCGCCGATGGGTTCGTCATAGACAAACTCTCTCTTTTCGAACGTGATAGCATTATCATAGACGCGCATCACCATTCCCTGGCGGCCGTCCGCTGTCTGCATCTTCGGCATCTGCGAGGGTGGCTGTGCCGACCAGTCGTCTTGATAGGTGTTTTCACGTGCCGGCATCGGATAGAGATACTTGAGCGACGATGTCCCTATGCTGGTAAAGCTGCCTTGCCAAAGGTTTCTGTCGTCGTCGAGAGGCGAGTGCGAGTGGCCTGAGAACGCGATGGCATTGGGATAATTGCTGAGCAAGCGTGTCACCGTGCCGTCGTCTCTGCCCCAAGCCCACGCGCAGTTGCAGGTGTCTTTGGGGTGTGGATGCTGGATGTAGAAGAATGGTTTCCCGTCGGCAGTCAGGTCTGAGTTGTGTTCTTGGAAGAAGTCGGCAAGTCCCGAGATGTGGTTCTGGTTCTCCCAATGCGCGCCGATGAAGTGATAGCCCTTGATGGTCTTCATCCAAATGGGCTGGTATGGTTCCTTGAAACATTGCTTCCAAGCCTTTTCGCGCTGAAGTCCGATGCCTTGCGCTTGCGCCGTCGCTGCCCCGACACTGCTGATAGTTCCGCCCCAGGTATTGGCTTCGACGTCGTGGTTGCCGTAGATGAAGAGCTGCTCCGTCTTTTTCCCCTTCATGCCTTTGTTCTTCGGAAAGACCTTGAACCAAGCATCTGCCACCACTTGCAACTGCGGAAGGAGTCCCTGGTCGGCCATGTCGCCGGCTATGATAACGCCGTCCACCTCCAGACTACGGAAGTATTCCAAGGTGTGGACGAACGTCTCGGCTGTTTCTGCGCCACGCAAATGGATGTCGCTCACGATGCCGATGACGAGGTTGGGATTGCCCAAAGTCGCAATCGTCTCAGCAAGAGCGGGCGAGCCCAAGTAGGCAGCGCCTGCAAGCATGCCAGAGCACCTAAGGAATTCTCTTCGGTTCATAATCCATTATTATGCGCTGCAAAGATACGCAAAATAGTTCAAAGTTCAAAGTCTGAAGTTCAAAGTTTTTGTTCGTTCCCCAGGATTTGCAATACCTCGATAGGGAATATGAGTGACAGCGATGCTTTGTACCAACAAACCACGGATTTGTCAAATTGTCACGTAAAATGCTATTTCTCTTACTTTATGCTATTATTGCACACTCCCTAAAATGGGTAAAAATGGCACAAAACACGTCGAATTTGCAGACTTAACAGGTTATGTTTGCAGACGACCCACGTTAAGTCAGTCGACTTAACACGTTGCGTTTGAATTTTAACTGCGTTGCTTTTACGAAAGAAATACGTAAAAAAGTGTGCAAAAACACGGTGAAATGGTCGATTTTGTAAGGTGTGGTTGTCAATCTGACGTTTTTCATTTCTCGAGTTGTCTTGTAACATCTTGATACTCAGCACAGGTTTGATTTAAGCGCATTTCTTTGAAAAAACGGCTTA
The DNA here is from genome assembly GCA_017645655.1 of Bacteroidaceae bacterium. Taxonomy (GTDB): domain Bacteria; phylum Bacteroidota; class Bacteroidia; order Bacteroidales; family Bacteroidaceae; genus Physcousia. The sequence continues at coordinate 3,981 of JAGCNZ010000050.1, forward strand.
AACCATGCCCGAGACCATTTTAAGCGATTCTGGAGGGTTTGTCAAAAACGCGGCTGTAAGCAAAACTGGCAAATATGTGACAAAATGTCAAAGGCAATGTTGCTATTAACTAAATGCCTCGACTTCGGCAGAATAGTGCCCGTAGATGTATTCCACCACCATGCGTCCGTAGCGACCCTGTTCTGCAACAAGGCAGGCGACGAGTCCCATCGTCCATCGCCAATTGACTTCTATGCAGGGACAAATGCCTTCCTGGGCCAACATCATGTCGATGCCGACCGGTCCAGCGTAGTCGAAACGGCTCAGACGCGCAGTCCACCAAGCCCGTATCTCTTGGAGATACTGCAAGGGAATGTACTGAGCCAGCCACGCGAGCTTCTGTTCTTCGGGCGCCACCCAATTGCCCAAGTACGCCCCTCGCTCGTTGGTGTAGAAGAGAGACAGTCCTTTGTACTCGACGCCTCCCTTGCCATCGAGCCAGAACTCAAGGGCGAAGTCAGTCACTTTATGCAGGAACTGCTCCACGACGATGCTTCCCTGAGCCTTCAAAATGCGCTTAGCCCAAGCCTTCCATTGTGGGTTGTCCGTCTTCATCAAACCCCTTCCACTGCTGCTCCACGGGGACTTCAGTAAAGCTTCGCCATACTCGTTTGCAGTTTCCTCAGCCTCTTTTTCGCTTCGACATAGGATAGAGCTACCTGCGATGTGTCCGTCGAGAGGCAATTCGCCCCGAAGTTCCTGCAAGAGGGACGCGGCAGTTTGTCTGTGGGAAAGTTGTCTCAGGCGTTCCAACTCCTTTCGAGAAGGCAAAAGCGACTCTTGAACGCCTGCTTGTTTGAGTTGATGGCAAAGTGCCGGACTCCATCCCCAGGGCAGGATACGCGTGTCGTCCGGCAGATTGAGCCGCTCCTCGCCGTTCCAAACAATGTCCTCTTCCTTTGCCCACCATTGCGGCAGCCACCAGAGTTCACGCCGCATCTGCTGAATCTGGACAGGTGGCGTGTAGCCCGGATGCCCGTCGGCAAGGGCCATATCGTTCTCGGGATTGAAGACGTACAAGCAACTCATAATTCATGATAGTGTGTTCATCGTCATGTTCACATGCCGTAGTCAAAGAAAAATAACTGTTAACCGTCAACTGTCAACTACGAACTAATCTTGGCTCCCGTGTAGTAATGCTTGAGGATTTGCTTGTAGCTGTAGCCTTGCTCGCCCATAACGGCGGCGCCAATCTGGCAGAGTCCTACGCCATGCCCCCAGCCGCGTCCGTGAAGAAGGAAGCGACCAGGGATGCCGTCCCTCACGTTTTTCGTCTCGACGGTAAAGGCACTGCTCTTCAAATGAGATGTGCTGAGCATTCGACGTATTTCAAGTTCCTTGCCGACAACGAATGCTTTTTCTTTGCCCACGATGCGGAGCTTGCTGATATGCCCGCCTGGTCCCTTCTCCACAATCTCTAAGTTGAGAATCGGCCCTAAGTCCATCTTCAGATGATTTGTGATGCGTTCGTGAATCTCCTCTTGCGAGAGCTCTTCCGTCCATTCGTAGAAGTCGTGTGTCTCAAGGTCGTAATCGTTGAGGACTTGTCTCAGGATTTTCTTGTCACTCGTGTTGCAGAAGGGATCTTTGACCGAACGCAGGTAGGGCACCTCGATGTTCTCCCAGCAATACTGGTACTCGTTGGTCTGTCCGCCGCAGCATTTGCCGAAGCGCGTGTCGCAAACCTTGCCGTCATACATTAGAACTTGCCCCCGAGTGGCGTTCACGGCTTCTGCAACCTGCGGATTGCTTGCCCTCGTGATGCCTTGATAGCGCTGGCAATGGTCGTCGGCGCAGACGTCGAATATGGTGTGGTCCTCTCTGTCGTACCATCTAATGCTTTCACCTTCGCCTTTGACGAACGTGAAGAACGGTGCTGGCTGACCGGCTCTTTCCTGGCGACGCTGCATCTGAGCGTATAGCCAACTGCGGGAGATTACTGCGGCTGCCTTCAGGAACTCGAGCGAACAACTGCTCTTCATCTCGCTGCTTATGACACTTGTCAAGTAGTCTTCAACGGGCAGGATGTTGATTGCTACAATCTTGTCCTCGTCGACCACAAGCTTGAGAATGCCGCTGAAGGTCTGCGATTCCTGTCGTTCCCAATGGAACTTCTGCTCGATGGTGACGCCGTGAAGTGTGAACGATGCCGCATCTTCCTGAGGTCGGAAGGTCAATTCCTGATAGACATTGTCGCGCCAACGGATGCCGCCTTCAGTGTATTCTGCTGTCTGCTCGCCCACGACCTCGTTACCTTTGGCAGTATAGACATTGTTCATGCAGAATCGGATGACTGTATCCTTCATGATTCCTACGGAGACGGAGCTGTTTCCTTCTTTGCTTCCCTGTTGGGGACGTGCTTTTGTTTCTTCTTCAGACGTGTCTGCCTTATCAGTAAGTTGAGTGATGATGGGCTTCAACTCTTCTTCGCCGAGCGTCACTTCCCTGAGGATGCTTGCTGCTTTTTCTGCCGTCAGAGCTTCGAAGTCTTGCTGTCGAGGTGTGATGAAGAGGCCGCACATATCGAGCGCACCAGGACTTATCATAAGTTGCTCCTTGCCTTCTGCGTAATAGCAATCGGGACGATGCTTGCTGCGCGGGAAGATGAGCGTCACGATTTCATCAGGCCGGCTTGTTGTTCCCTCTTGTCGCCAGCAGACGATGTTGAGGCGCGGCTCGCTCTCGTCGCCCATGATGGGCAATGCCTTGTAGACGCGCTGACAGAGGAGGCTGTCGCTTTCGGTCGGTAGGCTGCGAATCACGAAGACTGGGCACGCATAACCCTCCAGGAGATAAAGTCCCGGACGGTTGCCCACGTTGCCTGCCTCTTCCATCGATGCCATCTGCTCGCCTGTCAAGGGATAGAGCTTGCGAAGTCCTTTCTCGTACATCGTCCAGTCGCGCTCCATGGGAACGATACCACGACTTCCTGCCTGCAGATGCATGTGGTCGGGACATGAGGCACCGCACAACGGGCCGTTGTAGAAGACGATATGCTTCGGCATGTCCCAAGCCATCTTTCGAAGCGTGCCGAAAGAGCTGTAGATGCTTTGAGGCGTGTGGCGTCGCATGGGAATGGTGAAGTGTTGCGGCAGGATGGGATAGGGGTTGACGAGAATCTGGTAATGCTTCTCCGTCATCAGCTTGTGCTGTTCCTTAGGTCTGTTGTTGTCGCAAAGGAAGCATGGACGTTCGCTGATGCTCTTCTTGTCGATAGAGGCGCTAGTCGAAACGATGCGGGCAGGGTTCCATTGTGCCGCGAGCATCATCTCGCCGATGGCAAGCTCTTTTGTCTGCACGCCTTCTTCCAGTGCCTTGTATCGTTCAGCTGCCTCGGGCCATTCTTGCAGTTCTTTTTGGAAGAAAGCTTCAATCTCTTCCTCTGTCACTTTGTGTTGCCAGAGAAGGTTGAGCTGTTGGCGCGCCTTAATCTCGAGGGTGCGCAGGTGGTCCTTATAGGTGTTGTTCTTGTTAATCTTGTCTTGGCTGAGGGCAGCATCGCTGTTGCCTTCCCAGCGACGGCAGAGGTACACCTCGTCGTAGATGCGACCGATGCGATAGCTGCGGCTTATCATGAGGCCTAATGCATAGTCCTCGCCGTAACTGGTGTTAGGTATCTGCAGTTCTCTCAAGACGGGTGTGAAGAAGGCACGAGGAGCGCCGAGGCCGTTGATGCGTAGTGCGTTGTTGCGACCGTTTTGGAGTGTCCACTCACGATGGTCGATGAGGCCAGGCGGAAGGGTGTTGAGCTGGAAGTCGCACATACGATAGGAACCGATGACCATCGCTGCACCTTCGGCATAGAAGGCGTCGACCATTCGCTGCAATGTCTGAGGCGAGGAGTAGAGGTCGTCGCTGTCGAGCTGCACCACGAAGCGGCCCACAAGGGGATGATGTACGGCCATGTTCCAGCAGCCACCGATGCCCAAGTCGTTGCGTTCGGGAATGATGTGTATGACGCGTTCGTCGGCAGAGAACTCGTCGATGGCTTCCGTCGTGCCGTCGGTCGAGCCATTGTCGACGACGATAAGGTTGAAGGGGAACGTTGTCTCTTGTTCCAAGACGCTGCGGATGGCATCTCGAATGGTGCGCTCACGGTTGCGGACGGGAATGACAACAGAAGCTTCCACTGCAAACTCGCCTTCCGAGAGGTTCACTTCGTCGTACTCGTCGCCGTGCAGATAGGCGTTCAGGGCACGCAGATGCCGCGTGCAAGCTCGTTCCATCTCTACCTGGCGGCTGCGGTTTCGCGGGTCAACATAGTCGAACTGCTTCTGCCCGCTCAGCCTTGTGTCGTGCTCCACCTCGGTGTAAAGGAACTCGTCGATGTGGAGCGGCAGTTGCTTGCGACTGATGAAGAGGCGGAGGTCGTAGAGAGCTGCATATTGATAGTTGTGAAGGTTCTCTTGTGCCACGTACTCCTTCAGCACTTCTGTACGGAAGAGTAGAAGCGAGCCCATCTGGAAGTCGTCGCGAACAGAGCCGAGCTGGTAGTCGATGAGAGGACAGGGGACAGACCCTTCTAAATCTCTCCTTGAAGGGGAGACTTTCTGCCCTGTGTCCTTCCCCCTTAAGGGGGAGTTAGAGATGGTCCAATGGTCGCTGTACATCATTAGCGCTTGGCTGTCTTCTGCAATGGTGAGCAGCCTTGTGAGGGCATGATAGCCAAGCTGCAGGGTGTCGTACTTACAATATAATAATGTATAAGGAGCCGTGGCTGTCTCAGCGATGCGCTTGATGGCGCGTGTGTTGCCTGGCCCCTCTTCCCGCAGGAAGTTCACGCTCTGCACATTCTCGTCCGCCTTCAGGCCCTCCAGTGTTCCCCTGACTTGTTCGTCGCTCTGCCAAGGGATGAAGCAATCGATAAAACTCTTCATTTCATTCTTTCTTTTTCCTCTGCAAAGATACGAAGAAGCGAAGACAATACAAAAAAAAGCACCGGAATGTTTGACAGAAAGAGGAAAAAGCGTAATTTTGCGGCTATAAACACATAATTATATTTAAGATGAGAGCTAAAAGCATTTTGGCAACCTTGCTGCTATTGGTGGCAGGCTTGCAGACGGCGTGGGGGCAAGGCTTCCGCGTCTATAAGAGCGACGGAACGGTGGCACAGTTCAGCCTGCGCACGGACAGCATCGTCTTTTACGACGGCATCGGCAGCGACGTTGACTTCGGCCCCTTCACGCCCGTCAACCAGATGATAGCGGGCACGTGGTACAAGTCGAAGAGTGAGACGGTAACCTTCAACGAGGATGGCACGACGGACTACATCGCCGGCGGCACTTACACTTTCCTGCCTTATCAGGGAAACATCATCATCAGCAATGCATCGGGTGCGCCAATGAGCATCCTCAAGGTCTATAGCCTGACGTCGGAACAGATGCTTGTCGGTAAGCCTGGCAGCGAGACGTTCAGCGTCTGGAGCACCACTGAGCCGCAGCCTGCAAGTGATGAGCATGAATGGGTTGACCTCGGTTTGCCGAGTGGCACGAAGTGGGCGACGTGCAACGTCGGTGCAAGCAGTCCCGAAGAATACGGCGACTACTTTGCCTGGGGCGAGACGACAACGAAGAGCACGTACGATTGGAACACGTGCTTTGACACAGATGATGATGGCGACACGTTCAAGAAATACAACAACAATGGCGGCTTGACGGAGTTGCTTCCCGAGGACGACGCTGCGACCAAGAACTGGGGTTCGCCGTGGCACATGCCGACGTACGAACAGATTGAAGAGCTACTTGACAACTGCACCCGTGAGTGGACGACGCAGGGCGGCGTGAATGGCACCTTGGTGACCGGTCCGAATGGTAACACCATCTTCCTGCCTGCCGCAGGCCGCCGCTGGGACGGAGGCCTCTACCACGCGGGCAGCTACGGCGGCTCCTGGTCGAGTTCGCTCCTCGCGGGCGGCAGCCGCGCGTGCTACCTGTACTTCGATTCGGGCGGCTGGGATTGGTACTACTACGGCCGCTACTACGGACAATCCGTGCGCGCCGTGCGCCCGTAGCTCAGAATTTAAGTGCATCCTCTCCCCGAGGCTTGCAAGAACAAAGAACAAGAAGAACGTCATATTATCTCCAGCCGCGTCAGCGGACGGGGAGCACAGCGTGCCCCACAAGGGCACGCCCCCGTCAGCAGGCGCGGCGCCTCGTTTTGACATTTTGCTTGCGAAACGCCGTTTTTGCTTACACTTGCATTTTGGGGCGACGCGCGAGAATCGCTTGAAATCCCCTCGGTGGCATTTTCCTGCTCCGAGGGGATTTTTTGCGCTCAGAACGCTTTCGATTGATACTGAGTGGGTTGCAAACTGCCAAAACGAGCGGAAAATGCAATTTTGCCATGCGGAGATGACAAAACGGCCTGCTTTTTCGCCAAATTTGGCGTGTCGCGACAGTGAATTTCCGCAGGCGAAAAATCAAACTTAACACGTGTAGTTTGAATTTTACCCACGTGTCGTTTGAAATCATCCCACGCGTCGATGGCAATTTCGGCACGTTTTGGGGCCTTTTTCGGCTGCTCCGAAAACTGACATAATGTAAGGGAAATGGCTAATCTCGTGACAAAACGTCCAGTTGCAAATTAGGTCCCGTCTCTTGGTAGCATCGACATCTATCGACTGCCCTCGGGGGCGGCGGCTTCGGGGAGGATATCGGAGTTGTTGCGGACGTGCGTCAGGCGGTCGCAGTTCTTGAAGACCTCTTTGCCGAGACTGCTCAGCGTCTTGGGCAAACTAATGGAATAGAGGTGTTTGCAATAGGAGAAGGCGTAGTTGCCGACGCTCTCCACTCCCTCGGGCAGCTGGACGCTGAGCAGGGCTTCGCAAGAGGTGAATGCGTTGTGGCCGATATGGGTCGTAGTAGTGGGCAGTTTGACGTTGAGCAGGTTGGTGCATCCGCTAAAGGCGGCGTTGCTCACGGCTTTCAGTCCATCGTGGAAGATGACGTGATTGAGGTTGCGGCAGCGTGCGAAAGCGTGCTCTCCGGTGCGTTGCAGGGTGCGAGGTGCCACGAAATGAGACAGGTATGTACACTCGAAGAATGCCGAGTCGGGCAGTTGCTCAAGCTCCACCTCTTCCATATCTATTGTGCGCAGCAATCCCGTCTGCAGCATCTCGCGCAAGGTGGCGAAGTCGTGTTTGTCCATCTTGCCATATAGCTTCAGGTGCCGAATGCTTTGACGTGCCGCAGGGCCGCCTCTTTCGTCGAGAAGCTTTCCCAGCGTGCCAGACTCGCTGAGCTGGACGCTATTCGTGGGAGCGTGGTAGTTGCTGTCGGCCACATCAACGAGCAGCCACTGCTGCTGGCTGTATCCCGTCAGGTCGTCGAGGTCGTAATATCCGTCGCGGTTGCCTGCCCAACCCATGTTGACGTGTACTTTCTGCTTCTTGCAGCCGTCGATGATGAAGAGATGTGCCTCTTTCTTCTTCTCGTTGACGCCTCGATAGAATACAGGTCTGCCTGCCTTCAGCTCTGAGAAGATGAGTCGGCGGAAGACGCTGTCGCGTTCGGGCGTCGTGAATTGGCTGCGCTCGTAGATGCTCATGTTGTCGCTATAATTGAAGAGACGTTTCAGCGCTCCCATCATTCGCGAGAGAGAGGTTCCGCTTGCCTCGCCCCCGTATTCTGTAAGCGAGGAAACGCCGCAGTCGCTGATGAGCTTGGCAACAGCCACCATCTCCTCTCTCCGCAAAGTAACAGTTACGGTAGGGAACATCAGGTACCAGTCGTATTCGTACGTTCCGTCGGGACTCTTGGAGGGATAGCGGTGGTAGTTCACCATTTGTGCCATTGCCACAGCCCCGCATCCAGCCAGCATGTTGTCCCCAGTCGTGGGATTTTTCGGGCAAAGCAAGTTGAATGGGTGATGCTGTCCCCATCGTGTCAGGATGAGCGGCTTGATGTCTTCAGGAAAGACATAGCCGTCCTGTGCCGAAGCCACGATGGTCACGATGGCAAGCAGAATGAAAGAAAATCCTCTAATCATCTTTCCCTAATCGTCTTTCGCCTTCCACATTTTTATTTTTCCCGCCAACCCTCGAGGTCTGCATCGGGGAAGAGGTCGGGATTGAACTGGGGCTCTTTGCCCTTCCTTCGTTGCTCCTTGAAGTCTCTCATCAGGCGGAAAGCGTAGCGGCTCAGCAAGCAGACTGCGATGAGGTTGAGGATGGTCATCAGCGCCATTGCGAGGTCAACGATACTCCAAGCCTGCTGCAACGTCATGAAGCCGCCAAGAAGCACTACGACGCCGCTGAGGCAGCGGAACAGCGCAACCGCCCAAGACTTGTTGCAAATGTAGCGCACGTTCGTCTCGCCATAAAAGTAGTTGGCAATGATTGTGCTGTATGCAAAGAGGAAGATGGCTGCAGTCAGAAACCACGCGCCAAAGCTCCCGAGGTGGTAGTCCATGGCGTGGCGGGTGAGGATGATGCCGTCGTCGCTGCCGGTATATAGACCACTCAGCAGGATGATGATGGCGGTGCATGTGCAGATGACCAGCGTGTCGGTAAAGACTCCCAGACTTTGCAGCAAGCCTTGCTGGACAGGATGCGGAATGGTGGCTGTGGCTGCGGCGTTAGGAGCACTGCCTTCGCCTGCTTCGTTCGAGAAGAGGCCACGCTTCACGCCCTGCATTATGGCAATGCCTACCGCACCTCCGGCGGCTTGTTCCCATCCGAAAGCACTGCGGACGATAAGGCTCAGCATGGCAGGTATCTCTGTAATGTTGACGATGAGGATGTAGAGTGCCAGCAGGATATAACCCAATGCCATGAAAGGCACAATCATTGCGCAGAAGCGGGCAATGCGGTGGATGCCACCGAAGATAATGACAAGCGTCAGCAGAGACAACGCGACGGCAACGTACTTGGATGGCATCGTGAACGCCTCGCCGATGGCGTCGCAAAGGGTGTTGCTCTGCACAATTTGGTTGCAGAGTCCAAAGCCGTAGATGATGAGCAGGGCAAAGAGCGCGCCCATCCAGGGCTGACGCAAGCCGTACTTCATGTAGTAGGCTGGTCCGCCGTAGAAACTCTCTTTCCCGTGTCTCTTGAAGAGTTGTGCCAAAGTTGCTTCCATGAAAGCAGTAGCCGCGCCAAGCAACGCCATCACCCACATCCAGAAAACAGCTCCGGGACCGCCCACGAAGATTGCACTCGCCACACCCGCCAGATTGCCCGTCCCTACTCTCGATGACAAACTTATAGCAAAGGCTTGGAAGGAGGAAATCTTACGCTTGCCGATGCTCTCGATAGGCTGGTTGTTTGGCTTGAAGAGGTTCTTCAACATCGTCGGCAGCATCGTGAACTGTACGCCACGAAGGTTCCAAGTGAAGTAGAGCGCGCAGCCCACAAGCATCGTAATGACGATGTAGGTCCAAAGCCAGTCGCTTATCGAAGTGATCAGGTCGAAATTTATAAATTCAAGGTTCAAAATGTATTCCATGTCAACTCATAACTATGAATTAATTACCACCGCTTCCTTCTTACTTCCATCGACCTTGATTGTAAGCGGAGCATGCAGGCGGATGTGGCGGACGTGCTCTGTCTCCTGGACTGCAGGCAATTTGTCGAGGATGTCTTGACGATAGATGCCGTCGCCGCGGAAGGCATTGATGGTGAGATAGCAGACGCCAAGCGATGTGAGGTTCTGGAAGAAGTGGGTGCCTTGGCTTGGATCAACCTGAAAGCTGTCTAATCCAGCCTCCACGATGACTTGTGCAGCACTGATTTGTGACCACTTGACGGGTATCCCAAGCCAGAAGTCACTGCTTCCCCAACGTCCCGGACCGATAAGGAGATAGGAAGCATTGGCGTCTTGCAGGAACGAGCGGTTGATGCGCTCTATCTCTTCGGCAATCGTGGGGTTGTTGGCGGGCGTGTAACCCTCGGTCTTGACGTAAACGATGTCTTGTATGTCGGTGTAGATGCCGTGCCCGATAGCAGAATGCGAGCGTAGGAGGCAGTCTTCGTCGGCAATCATGGTGAGGTCTTCGTCGAGTTCCATGCGGTTATCTACCATGGGCCTTATCTGCAGGAGGCAAAACTCGCCTGTGCGGTCGGCGTGGAGGTTGACGGCAAATTCTATCTCGACCGGTCGCTTCATCTCATCTTGTCCGTATTGCAGCACCTTTCGCATCAGTTCGGGAAGAGGGAATATGTCGTTCTGCAGGACACCTGCGAAGGAGATAATCTTGCGGTTTCGACCTTCGTAGAAGCCATCATATATGCATTGGTCCATGGGATCATAGGTCGAACAAATCCATTGAAGAGTTCCATCGCCTTCAGCTTCCCGGACGGGCACCTTGATGAGATTGAAGCCATCATTCACGCACATCTCTCCTGCCTCCTTAGAACTCATGGCTCGGAGCGCGAGGAAGTGTGTCTGAGTATCGCGCAGGGCAATCTCCATCTCACTCATTTGCAGGATTTGATTCGGGTGGGAAGGGCAGACGCGAAGGCTCGTGCCGCCATCGACAATGTATTTCCCGAGTCCCATTGCCAGCGAGACTGTGCCCTCCTCGGCTTTCTCGTCGCCGATAGGGTAGTAATTGATGCTTCGTGCCACGCCGCTGATGACGGGATAGAAACGTCCGTTGTGCTCTTCGCCCACCACTTCTTGCAGGATTACTGCCATCTTCTCTTGGTCGATGACATTGCTCGTGGCTGTCATATAGTCCTTACTGTTCTGGTAGAAGACGCTGGCGTAGACGGCTTTGATTGCTTCTGAGAGCATCGACAGACGCTCGTAGCGGTCGTGAGCGGCAGGTATCATATAGGTACTATAGACGCCTGCGAAGGGTTGATAGTGCGAGTCCTCAAGAAGACTCGAAGAGCGGATGGCGATAGGTCCGGCCACAACATCGAGGAAGGCTTCCATGTCGCCCACCAGCCTCATAGGCAACCTGGCACGCAGGAAGTGCTCAAGGATTTCCTCGTCGGGGATGTCGCTGAGTGCCAACTGATAGAGGTCGTTGGTGTCCATGAACTCGTCGAAGATGTCGGTGCAGAGCACGACGGTCTTTGGGATACAGACGGTGACACCTTCCTTCTCGTTGAGGTCTGTGTGGCGACCGAGCAAGTGGTCGATGAAGGCGAGGCCGCGTCCTTTGCCGCCCAAGCTGCCTTCGCCGATGCGGGCAAAGTTGCTGTACTGGTCGAAGCGCTCCCTTTGGAAGACAGCCACGACGCCCTGGTTCTTCATCCTTCGGTAAGCCACGATTGCGTCAAGTATGATGGCACGGTGCGCATCGACGTCCTGCAGGCTTTCCCACGTGATGCCCTTCAGGAATTCTGATATTGGGAAGAGGGCACGCGAGGCGAGCCATCGGCTCACGTTATTGTGCGAGATGTGATAGAGGAGACTTCGCGTGGGCAGCGTCATGATGTTGTTCTGCAGGTCCTTGAGGTTGTGCAGCCTCGCCACCTCCTCCATCGTGTCAGGGTCGCGGAAGATAAAGTCGCCGAAGCCGAAGTAATCGCGAAGGTGGTCGCGCAGGTCCACGTCAATCTTCTTCGAGTTCTTGTCGATGAAGCTTGCGTGGCATTCCTTGGCGAGCCGGGCGTTTTCCGTCTCGCTCGAGTCAAGGATGAGTGGCACGTAGGGGTCGCGTGCCCGTATGGCGCTGAGCAGCTTGAAGCCCGCCGCCTCGTCCTTCTTCCCTCCGGGCGTCAGGGGGAAGCGGCAGTCGCTGATGACACCCAGCGTGTTGTCTGCAAAGCGGTTGTACAGTTCCCAAGCTTCTTCGTAGTTACGTGCCAGCACAATCTTTGGTCTGCCACGCATTCGCAGTGCTTCGAGGCTCGTGTTGAGGGCTTCGGTAGCAAACTCAAGGCTCTGTTGGAGCACGAACTTGTAGAGGGTCGGCAGAATGCTCGAGTAGAAGCGTATGCTGTCTTCCACGACCAAAAGCATCTGCACGCCAGCCGACTTGATGTCGTGTTCCAGGTTCATACGGTCCTCCATCAGTTTGATGATGGAAAGCAGCAGTTCCGTATTGCCGAGCCAGCAGAAGACGTACTCGAAGATGCTGAGATCCTCGTTCTGCATACGGCGCGTGATGCCGTGGGAGAAGGGTGTCAGTACGACGATAGGAATGGTGGGGTATTGTTCCTTGATATCCCGTGCGATGTCGAACACCGAGTTGTCCTCGGCAGCAGGCATACAGATGACGAGGTTGATTTGTCCGCCGGCCATCTGCTCCTTGGCCTCCTCGCCGTTATGAACTTGGATGAATCGGGGCGGGAAACGGAGACCGAGCTTAGCGTACTCGGAGAAGATCTTCTCATCAACTCGCCCGTCGTCCTCGAGCATGAATGCATCGTAGGGATTCGCCACAATCAGGACGTTATAGACCCGCTTGAGCATGAGATCCACGAAGGAAGTATCTTTCAGTGTCATAGTCATTCTGGCCGTTTTGTCGCGCCAAAGTTACGAATTATTTCTGATACTGCCAAACATTTCGGCAGAGAAGAAAACCGACGAAGCCAAAAGGTTCTGCAAACACAGCGTGGAGTGTTTGCAAATATCACGTGTAATATTTGAAATATCACGTGTAATAATTGCAAACATCACGTGTTAAGTTTGCAAAGATAACGTGCGTCGTTTGGAGAGGTGACGTGATGCCCCTATTGGTCTGGGTTGGCAACAAAACCCTGATAACACTCGGGCAGGTCCTTCATGATGGTTTCGTAGCTCTGCTCAAGCGTATGCTGAACATCCTCAGGACCTCGGCCTTCAGGTGAGATGGGTGCATGAATGACGAGACGAAGCCTGTGCCAAGTGACGAAGTTAACGCCCTTTTGGCGAGGCAGGACGTCGAAACTGCCGTCTATCGTCACGGGTACAACAGGCAAACGAAGTTCGTCGGCAAGCTGAAAAGCGCCTCTGCGGAACTTCGCCATGTGGCCTGTGAAGGTTCGCGCACCCTCAGGAAAAACGACGAGCGACACGCCATGCTTCAGGACGGCTCTGCCTTGCTCGTATGTCTTATGGATAGCTTTCGGTCCGCTCTTGTCGACGAAGATGTGGCCGGCACTCTCGCAAGCCTTTCCCACAAGCGGAATGTTCCTCAGACTCTTCTTCATCATCCAGCGAAAACTGCGCCCCAGGAAACCATACACGAGGAAAATGTCGTAGGGACCTTGGTGGTTTGCTACGAAGACGTAAGACTGCTTCTTGTCCAGCAGTTCCCGTCCCTCGACCTTGACCGGCAGGAGCATCACCCTGCACATTAACCTGCTCCAGACCATTGCGGGATAATATCCCCAGGTCCTCGCCTTGCCGAAAGTGCAGCCTACTATGGTCACGATGGCGGTGAGGAAAGTTGCCAGGAGGATGATTGGCAGGGCGATAAGGAGTTGGTAAAGTCGGTAAAGAATCTTCATGGCATCAGTACCCTTTCGCTTTCTCTTCGTATTCTTTGGCCTTCTGAATGTACTCCTTGACATAGGGATGTCCGAGGAAGTATGGCGGAGCGTTTGTGATAATCTCCTCTATCTGAGGCGTGAGGATGGGGTAGGGCAGGTTGCTTGTCAGTACCATGAAGATGCCCGGTCCTAATACATTATTATAATTCGCGCGTATGAAGCGAGTGATGAGCTGGTCGTTCTCGTCGGCCAACTGCTTCGATTGCCTGCTGAGTTCGAACATAATCTCGTCGTAGTCCGTGCCGTCCATAATCATTTGCGACTCGAGGTGCGGCAACTCAGCCATTCTGGCGTCGAGTTGTGTCTTGCGCTGGATGAAGCCCGACAAGGTATCATTGAGGGGAGTGCCGGTCGCGCTCTGTTGCGTTTCGCTTATGTTCAGGTTCACTTCGCCTTCTTCAAGCACGATGGGCACTACACTCAGGTCGCCCAGGAAGACGTTTGCAAGCATCGTGGAGTCCATGCTGCCGCCGAAGTCGAAGCGTCCGTGCACCACTCTCGTGGAGTCGATGCTCTTCATCTCACCATCCACATAGACTTTGAGCGTCAATACCTTGCCCTCGAGTTCATCCACATTAGATGAGCCTCTCACCATATATTGGCTTTTGCAAGATATCAACGCCAGCAAAGACGTCAAAAGCAGACAGAGGGACTTGTTCATTACCTTATTTTGCTCGTTTGATTTGACAAAGATATATAATCTTCCTCACATGGCAAAAACAATTAAGACTAATTAACTTAATATAAAAAAAACCTCCCGTTTTGCAGGGAGGTTCTGGTGTTGGTCTTTACATCTTCGCCATGGCTTGTTCCAGGTCGGCGATGATGTCATCGACGTTCTCTATGCCTACGCTGAGGCGAACGAGGTCGGGCGCGACGCCTGCCTCCCGGAGTTGTTCGTCGCTGAGTTGTCTGTGGGTATGGCTCGCGGGGTGAAGCACGCAGGTACGAGCGTCGGCAACATGTGTCACGATACTGATGAAGTCGAGGTTGTCCATGAATCGGATTGCCTCTTCCTTCGTGCCCTTCAAGCCGAAAGCAATCACGCCGCAAGTGCCCTTCGGCATATATTTCTGTGCCAGAGTGTAGTACTTGTTGGAGGGCAGACCTGCGTAGTTCACCCATCCCACCTTAGGATTCTTCTCGAGCCACTCGGCCACCCTTTGCGCGTTCTCGCAATGGCGGGGCATGCGGAGGTGAAGCGTCTCCAATCCGAGGTTGAGCAGGAAGGAGTTCTGAGGCGCTGGAATGCTGCCGAGGTCGCGCATGAGCTGGGCGACGAGCTTCGTGGTGTAAGCCATCTTGCCGAAAGCCTTCGTGTAGGTCAGGCCGTGATACGACTCGTCGGGCGTGCAGAGGCCGGGATACTTCTCGGCATACTGGTCCCAATCGAAGTTGCCGCTATCGACGACTACACCGCCCACCTGAGTTGCATGACCGTCCATGTATTTCGTTGTCGAGTGCGTCACGATGTCGCAGCCCCACTCGAAGGGACGGCAGTTGATGGGTGTGGCGAATGTGTTGTCCACGATGAGAGGCACGCCGTGTCTGTGCGCCATCTTTGCAAAGCGCTCTATGTCGAAGATGTTGCAGCCGGGATTCGAGATGGTTTCACCAAAGAAACACTTTGTGTTGGGGCGGAACGCGGCCTCGATGCGCTCGTCGTCCCAGTCGGGGTCAACAAAGGTGCACTCGATGCCGAGCTTCTTCAGTGTCACGCCAAAGAGGTTGAACGTGCCGCCATAAATCGTGTTGGCCGTGATGAAGTGGTCGCCAGCCTGGCAGATGTTGAAGATGGCATAGAAGTTGGCAGCCTGTCCGCTGCTTGTCAGGACAGCTCCTACACCTCCTTCCAGCGCGGCAATCTTCTGTGCGACAGCGTCGTTTGTGGGGTTCGCAAGGCGAGTATAGAAGTATCCGCTCTCTTCGAGGTCGAAGAGGCGAGCCATCTGTTCGCTCGTTTCATAGCGGAATGTGGTACTCTGACAAATAGGGAGTTGCTGAGGTTCACCCTTCTTGGGCTTCCATCCGCCGTGAATGCAGATGGTTTCGAGGTTTTTCTTCATTGATGTATAGAGATTAGTTTTAATTAGTTTTGCCGTGCAAAGGTACAACAAAAAGTGAAAAGTGAAAAGTGAAAAGTAAAAAAAATGCCGTTAGAAAAGTTGAGATGACAAACTTCTCGTGTCAGGCTTTAGTTCGACGCCAGTCAACTTTGCAAACTTCTTGTGTGAACAAAAGCAAATCCCGCAGCAGCAAGCCGTTACGGGATTCTTTTGGGGTGGAGGTGCCTAGCAGATTCGAACTGCTGTAGACGGTTTTGCAGACCGTTGACTAAGCCACTCATCCAAGGCACCAACGTTATTTACAATTTGACAATTTACAATTTGCAATTGCTCTCTCTTGCCGAATTGCGGTGCAAAGGTACAACAAAAAGTGAAAAGAGAAAAGTGAAAAGAGAAAAATTTTTGTCTTTACGTTGTTTTTTTTCCTTTAAGTCGCTTTTTGCTTACTTTATCAAGACTTTGCGCCCACCGATTACATATATGCCGCGAGGCAAGTTGGCTTTCGCCGAACCTTGATTCTCCCTCGTGAGCTTGCGGCCATTCAGGTCGTAGACACCATCGCGAGCAAAGGATTCGGACACCTGAACCTTTTCGATGAAGGTTGCGAAGTCCTGTACAGCTTGGTATGTTGCTTCGAGGTTCTCCTTTGCCTGGTGGAATTCGAGGATGGTGTAGTCGCCGGGATTGGCCATAATCTCAGCAGCCACTTGCTTGGCCGACTCGAAGGCGGCGAAGACATCTTCTTCAGCATATTCGGGATCGACGGCATACTTGTTACACGTCGTCAGGAGCGTGCCGAGCTCGTAACGGTCCACGATGGTGCGGCACATGCGAGCCGTGTTCTCCATCAACGAACTTCCGCTGCACATTGCACCCATCGATGCTTCGGAGTCGGAGCCTGTGTATGGGGAGCACCAATCGTAGTTGCAGAACACTTTTGGGAAGCGCGTTAAGTTAAGGTTTTGCCACATTACCTTCGTGTTCTTCAAGATGTATTCTAAGATATTCCTGCGATAGGGCTGGTTAGTGGCTTGAATCATCTGCTCGTCGAGGACGAAGTTGACGGCATAAGGGATAAACACAGCCTTGAAGAGGCTTTGGTCGGCATTGGTGCCCTCGTGGCGCAAGATGTTGTCGCCATTGTTGCATCGGTTGGTCGGGTTTCCATTGGCGTCTTCCCCAAAGGCGTATTTAATATATGTATAGGCCAGCGTCCTGTATTTATTCTTGATGCTTGTCTTTTCATCAGTGATGTGATAGAGGATTCGGCAAGCTTCGGCGAATGTGCCTTGAGTGTATGTCAAAGGAGGTTCTTCAACGCGTCCGTCGCTCTTGACGAGGTGCTTGGCGGCATATTTGTAGAGTTTCTTTGCATAGTCCAGATACTTTGCATCGCCGAATTTCTGATAGAGCTTGCCGGCAATCAGCGTGGCAGGCGATTGTGTGCAGGCATTCGGGCCGCTGCCCGCACTGTTGTTCCAAGGCAGCGACAAACCTTCTGAAGAGGCATCCTCAGAGGCACGCGTGATGATGTAGTTGTCGAAGACTTTTCTGGCTACGATGGAATAGGCGTTGTTGCCTGTCGCCTCACCGATGTGCAGGAGCGTGAGCGTTATCCAGCACATGTCGTCGGTATAGGGGTTCTCAAACATCTTGTAGCCATTTATGGTGTCGGGAGTGTTGCTGCTTGCGGCAGGAGCTCCAGCGTAGTTGTTGCCCTTGTTTTTATACCACAACTTGATGTAGCCGAGGTATGTAGAGGCACGGCTGGTGTTGATGCCCTTGATGCGCTCGTAATCGTAGATGACGACGTCGATAGCATGCGCTTGCTGCCAATAGATGTTGTCTCCGTAGTGATTATACTCGACGTTGAAAATACCTCTAGTCTTAATCATAAAGGTATTGATGAAAGCACGGGTCATGGAGTCTGCCTGTGCCTCGTATGTATCTTTGATAGCTTTATAAACCTGCTTGGTGCCCGACGATTGAGCATAAGCGCACATGCCGGTCAGCATCAGCAGTATGAGGGTAGCAAGTTTTCTATACATCTTTTTACCTGACATTAAACGAAGAGTGAAGAGTGAAGAACGAAGGGTGAAGAATCAAAGTTTCCTTTGGCCTCCAGATATAATTCTTATTCTTCACCCTTCACTATTCTTTCTTCACTTGTTTTACTTCTTCAGCAGATCGCGAATCTCGGTGAGCAGCTTCTCTTCTGCGCTGGGCTCGGCAGGAGCGGGAGCGGGCTCTTCCTCCTTCTTGCGGTTCATGGCTGCGATGCCCTTCACCATGAAGAAGATACAGAGAGCGATGATGAGGAAGTCCACCACGTTCTGGATGAACTGACCGTACTTGAGGACAGCAGCCCCTTCGCCTTCGCCAATCTGATAAGCCAGGTTTGCAAAGTCCACGTTGCCCGTTGCCATACCTACGAGAGGCATCAGCACGTCGTCCACCAAGCTGCTGACAATCTTACCGAAGGCACCGCCGATGATAACACCGACTGCCATATCCATCACGTTACCTTTAAGCGCAAACGCCTTGAAATCTTGAATAAATGACATAGTGATTAAAAGTTTTAAGGGTTTAAGAGTTTAATGGTTTAAGGTTATTTTAGATTGCAAATTGGAATTTTGATTTAGCAATTTGATACTATTAGATATTTTTTATAGGTTATCGAGTGCGAAATTAAAAAGAATTTTGTAATTTTGCACCGCGAAATGAAGAAAAAGTGATGAAAAAGGTCATTTTTGTATCAATTTGCCTACTTTTGGCACTAATCATGATGGCATGTAAGTCGTCACATTATTGCAATTGCGGATAAAGCAATTAAAAAATCACAATTGATAATTCAACAGTTCAAATTTTTATAAACCCTAATTAATTACAAACACAATGGCAAACGTAAAAGTTGCAATCAACGGTTTCGGCCGTATCGGTCGCCTCGCTTTCCGTCAGATGTTCGAGGCTGAAGGTTATGAAGTAGTCGCTATCAACGACCTGACCAGCCCCAAGATGCTGGCTCACCTCCTCAAGTACGACACCGCTCAGGGCGGTTTCTGCGGCAAGTTCGGTGAGAACAAGCACACTGTAGAGGCTACAGACAACTCTATCATCGTCGATGGTAAGGAAATCATCATCTACGCTGTTCCCAACGCTGCTGAGCTGCCTTGGGGCCAGCTTGGCGTTGACGTCGTGCTGGAGTGCACCGGTTTCTACACCTCTAAGGAGAAGTCGATGGCTCACATCAAGGCTGGTGCCAAGAAGGTTGTGATCTCTGCTCCCGCC
>JAGCNZ010000051.1 GCA_017645655.1 Bacteroidaceae bacterium
ATATAGTACCACCATATATTGTCTTCAATTGTCAAGTTGTGCAAATCAACTAAATGTACCCCTCGCTCAAAAACTGTAATCTGTAATACTGTAACATCCAAATACCAGTTTTGAGAGCGTGCTTTTTTTGCGTGCTTATTTTAAGGATTTATTTGTATGCGCGCGCGAAAAGTCGTACCTTTGCATTGTGATTCGAAACACACAACGTCGAGCCTTCCACACCACGCGAGTTTGCCAACACAACATGCTGAGCCGGCCACACAACACGCTGCGTTTGCTTACTCTCCACAATATATGAATAGGGACACGCAGCGGCGCATCCCTATCCCAAAAGGGGGAAATTGACTTATTGAAACGCGGAGGTCACTCCACCTCGTTGCAGTAGACAAGGCCCATCTTGTCGTAGAGCTTCTTCAGCTGCGGCAGACGCTTCTTCCAGTCCTCGAAGTCCTTCTGCTCAGGCTTGCACCACTGCACTTCGCACATGCTTGCCAAGCGAGGCAACAGCTGATAGAGAGCGTGCTCAGGATAAGCCACCTGCTCCGTCCAAAGGTTACCCTGGTAGCCAAGGATGTAGTCGCCTTCCTCGCCGCTCAGTTCCTCTGGAACAAGGGGTTCGAAGGAGTAGATTTTCGAGCAGGAAACGATGTAGCTGTCGGTCGTGCGAGGTTGCTTACCATAGTCCTTCAGCTGCGGATGGTCGAGGTAGGCAAAGACGTTGGGACTCATGATGACGCGATGCTTCTGCTTGGCTGCAGCCACACCGCCTTTGGTGCCTCGCCAGGACATCACGATGGCACCTTCGGACAGTCCGCCAGCCAGTATCTCGTCCCAGCCAATCAGGCTTCGGCCACGAGAAGCGAGGAACTGCTCAATCTCATGGTTAATGTAGCTCTGGAGCTTGTTCTCAGCGCTGCGCCCATCCTGACTGCCTCTGTCGTCGCCGCCTTCAACCTTGACATCCTCTGTCGTCAAGCCCAGCTCCTTAATCTTCGCCTGACACTTGGGGCACTTCTGCCAACGCTCCTTCGGGCACTCGTCGCCACCAATGTGGATGTAGGGAGAGGGGAAGACGTCGCACAGCTCGCCGAAGACGGTCTTCAGGAACTCCAGCGTCTCAGGATTGCCGCCACAAAGCACCTCGCGCATCACACCCCAATGCGGAGCAACGACGTACGGACCGCCAGTGCAACCCAGATTGGGGAAGACGTGGAGAGCGCTCTGCATGTGTCCAGGCATGTCGATTTCAGGCACCACGTTGACGTAACGCTCGGCAGCGTACTTGACCACTTCGCGGCACTCTTCCTGCGTGTAGTAGCCGCCATAAGGGATGTTGTCGTAGATGCGCATTCGGCTGGGACCAATGACGGTCTTCTCGCGCACACTGCCTTTCTTTGCAAGGTCAGGCAGAGCCTTCACCTCGAAGCGCCAACCCTGGTCCTCCGTCAGGTGCCAGTGGAACTGGTTGCAGCCGTGCAGCGCCATCACGTCGATGTACTGCTTGACGAACTCCACAGAGAAGAAATGGCGTGCACAATCGAGCATCACGCCACGATAGACGAAGCGAGGCTGGTCGGTGATTTCTACATAAGGCATCATCCCTAAGTCCGGCCTTTCTGGAAGGCATTTGCGAAGTGTCTGAGCAGCTCGGAACAAGCCGACAGGCTCATAGGCAGTCAGCTCAATGCCCTTCTCCGTCACCTTCATGGTGTACCTCTCTTTCTCTTGCTCGGTCAGGGTGACGGGCTTCTTGCTCTTCTTGCCCTTAGGAGCGGCAGGAGAAACGAGACGCAACTGAATCCGAGCGCTCTTGTCGTCAGGCGTCAGCTGAAGGTTCAAGCCCGCAACTTCCTTCGTCCATTCCTGCAAGAACTGGGCGATACGCGTGCATTCTGCATTGCTCTTGTCGTAGCTGATGCCCATTCCTTCTTTAAGCATAAAGAACACCTTCTTGCTCGGGTCTGTCTTCACTTCCTTAGGAAGAGGGATGATGTTGTAATTGACTTCATACAACTCGTCTGCCAAAACATGTGAGAGCAGGAAAATAATAAATGTGGAAAGTAAGAAGACTCTTTTCATTGGTAGTTTTAGTTTTGGAGTTAATAATCTGGTGCAAAGATACGAAAAAAGTCATAATACATAGTTCATAGTTCATAGTTTTTTTATAATTTTGCAGCAAGAAAACAACTTTATCGATGAAGCGTGTTATCATAGTGTTAATGGGCTGGTTGATAACTTCTTCCCTGAAGGCCGCTAACTACACAATCGACGTGCAGCAAGTCCGTCAACATTGGGACGGCTGGGGCGTGTCGCTCTGCTGGTGGGCAGGGCAATGTGGCAAATGGGACGATGAGAAGGTGGACGAAATCATCTCGTGGCTGGTAAGTCCTGAAGGACTCAACTACTCGCATTTCCGCTACAACATTGGTGGTGGCGACGACCCTGAGAATCGCAACTGCGAGCCCCATCACATGGGCAAAGGCAAAGGCTTGCGTGCTGAAATGGAAGGCTTCAAGGACTTCACAGGCGACCAGTACCATTGGGAACGCGACTCCGCTCAGCGCAGGGTAATGCTCAAAATCAAGGAGAAGCGACCTGATGCCGTGTTCGAAGCCTTCAGCAATTCTTGCCCTTACTACATGACCTTTAGTGGCTGCGTGGCAGGAAATAAAGAAGGCGGCAAAGACAACCTCAAACCTGAATACTACGAGGAGTTTGCGCATTATCTTGTGGACGTCTGCAAGCACTACAAGGAGCAGTACGGCATCGAGTTCAAGACGCTGGAACCCTTCAACGAATCGGCTACGAGTTACTGGTATCAAAACGGCTCGCAAGAAGGTTGCCACTTCGACTATTCCTCTCAAATCGCCTTCCTCCGCGTTCTTGCTCCCATCCTTCAAAAGTCAGGACTCAAGACCATTATCTCTGCATCTGACGAGACGAGCGTCGAGCACTCCATCAAGGCTTTTCAGGCCTACAAGGAAGCAGGCATTCTGCCGCTCGTGGGACAATGGAACACCCACACCTATCAGGGCGACAACAGGCAACGCAGGCGCCTCTCTTCAATGGTTCGAGAAGCAGGATTGCCTTTTTGGATGAGTGAAACAGGTTCAGGTGGAAGAGGACTGGAAGGCAATTTGAAGCTCACTCAACGCCTCTTCGATGATATCCGCATCATGCAACCTGAGGCGTGGCTCGACTGGCAATACATGGAGGAACGGAGCGACCAATGGTGCACGATTAATGGCAGTTTTCAGTGGCAGTTTTACAGAAAAGTCAAGAACTTCTACGTTCGTCAGCAATGCAGCCGTTTCATCAAGCGTGGTTACGACATCCTCCAAACCGATTGCCCCCAAGCTCTTGCAGCCATCAACCCCTCTCGCGACACATTAACACTGGTACTTTTGAACGAGGGGAACGAAACAACACACAATATTCAGATTCAAAATTACAGGTTCAAAAAAGGTAAAGTCTATCGCACCTCAGCTTCCGAGAACCAGGCAGAGATAAAGCAAGGTTTCAGGCTTAAAGGCAAATCCCTCAGCATCGTCCTGCCCCAGCAATCAATCACCACTCTGTTAATTCCCATTCATTGATACCCTCATCCTTATGAAAGAATCATTCCTGAGAAAGTTAATCCGCTACATCAAGAATCCCAAGCTCTTATACATCAATCTGACCTGTCGGCTTGTTCGCCTCATCGATGCCATGCACGATATGCGAATATGCAGATGCAGCCTCAGAAAGAGGAGGGATACCAACATCGATGGCGGCAACCATTATTCCCCTACTTGCTATTGGAACCTGGATGAGGTCTTCAAGGAAACGCAGTTCACAGAGAAAGACCATTTTGTCGACGTGGGCAGTGGCAAGGGGCGTGTGTTGGCTTGGTGGCTTGGCAAGCGGTTTCCAGGGCGTGCTACGGGCATCGAACTCGATTCCTACGTGGCAGGCGTGGCAAAGCAGTGGTTGAAGCGTTATCCAGAAGAACGTGTCAGGATGATAGAAGGCAATGCCCTGGAGCAAGACTACAGCGAGTATACCATTTTCTACATCTTCCGTCCGTTCGCGAAGGAGTTTCTCATTCGATTCCTCGAGCGTCTTGAGGCTCAGGTCACGCATCCCATCTGCCTCTACTACATGTCCGACCAGTTCAGCCGGGAGGTGCTGCTGAATCGTCCCCGCTGGAAGGGGCTTCACAGGCGGTCTGTCTGGAAGAAGTATGGGTTGTATCTCTACGCCTGCCGGCAATACTATTCCATTTGGAGGTACGAGCCTCCTCAGAATTCCTGATACGTTTGGGCGAATCCTAAAGTCTTGCTCCTTTCCGAAAAATTTGTTGTGAAAGATGTAAATTTGTAAAGACTTTTCGTACCTTTGACTTTCAGTCGAACTTACTTTCGGACTCCGGCTATGCCGCCTGAGTGAAAAACGAAGAACTTTGACCTTCAGTCGAACTTACTTTCGCTCGGAAATAAAAGAAAACCCATATTTTCTTTGCATTTCACTCGCTTATTCGTAAATTTGACCTTCAGTAGCGTGGACAGCATCGGAGACGAAGCCTTCTATAATTGCAGCAGCCTGACCTCCATCACAATCCCAGGCAGCGTGACCAGCATCGGCAATAGTGCCTTCTCTTATTGCAGCCGCCTGACCTCCATCACCATCCCAAACAGCGTGACCAGCATTGGTAACTATACCTTCTCTAATTGCAGCAGCCTGACCTCCGTCACTATCCCCAACAGCGTGACCAGCATTGGTAACTATACCTTCTATGGCTGCAGCAGCCTGACCTCCGTCACCATTCCCAACAGCGTGACTAGCATCAGCTGGCATGCCTTCTCTTATTGTATTTAGAGACCTCTAAACAACTATAAACAACGAAAAGCATATAGAGGTAAATATCTGTATATCAACTACTTTTAGATTTTAACACTTCAGACTTGCTTTTTGGTGGTTCTCAAAAATCCGCTTATCTTTGCAACGCATTTCTACCGCGGAGAATTTTGAGGGCTTTTATTTTGCCATCTCGTGGACAGGGTTGACAAAGGTTGACAAGAGTGGACAACTGTTGACTGATGAACGAGAGGG
>JAGCNZ010000006.1 GCA_017645655.1 Bacteroidaceae bacterium
AAGCGGCACCACAACACTGTTCTCTTTGGTTAAATCTATGATGATTTGTGCTTGTACCGACACTGTCAGCACTAAGGCCATCACTGTTACTAAAATCTTTTGCATGTTGATATTTGTTTTATGTGGTTATTGCTTCTTTTTAGGATTCTTATTCCAGTGATACACTAAATGCGCCATGACGTAGTGCGGGAGGGAGCGGTACCACGTTTCGGTGCGGCCTTGAGCGTTCACTATATAGTTCACGTTACTCAGTTGATGCAACAGATCATACCCTTCGATTTGGGCAATGAGTCTGCCTTTTAGGAATGACTTGGAAATAGTGGCATTCCAAACCAAGTCGTCACTGTTCAACAGATGGTCTTCGTAGCCGCGTCGGGAATACATCTTCAGATTGGTAGATAGCTTTACTTCCCAAGGCAAGCTGTAACGACAACTCAGGCCGTAGCTGTAGTTCCATGCGTTCACGTCGTTTTCGTCATCGCCCTCTCGATACACTTTGTTCCAGGCGATGTTTCCAGTGAGAGCCATGTAGAACTTGCCTTTCTGATACTCCACGTTCAGGTCTTGTTCCGTGAGGTAGTTGTTCACCTTGCTTAGTATGCTTTCGCTGTAACCTTCTGACATGGCAAGGTCTGCATTCCGGAAGTAGCTGAAGCGGGTGGCAGAGTTGACGAACAGCCTTTTCTGCCTGTCTATTGCCTTCCTGACATTAAGCTGGGTCAGACTGTTCCAATTGCCATTGACGTTTTCGGGTTTATACGTATAGATACCCGTCCCGGCATCGTAGGCAAAACTTTCGGCTATCAGCCGGTCCATGACGTTTACGCTTTGCATGAAGGATATGTTTTGCGAATAGTCGTTCAGAATTCTTGTTATGCTGAATCTCATGGCATGTTTGTCTGAGGGCTTCAGGTCAGGATTGCCAAGTTCCTTTCTTAGCGGGTCTGACGTGTCGGTATATCCTATTGTCTGAATGATGTCGGGAACATCGCGTCTCAATGCATAGTCCGCGCTCCACGACCACTTTCCCTTAGTCCTGTAGAATTTCAGGTTAGGCTCAATCAGGATATAGTTTCTACTTACATCCGCGTCTATCTCTCCACGTTGGTAGCATTCCCTTTCATTAAGGTGTGCGACTCTCACCTCCAGCGATACCATCACTTGCTCCTGACCCTGCCCTTGGAGATATGACAAATATGGTATTGCTTCATGCTTACGGACGTAATGACGACTGGTATAGCTGTTGGCAAAGTCATGATGCCGCTTGAAATCAGAGACCGAGGGGAGTTCATCAATATTCCAACTGGCCTTGAAGAGATTGCTCCGCGTGGAAATATAGCTCTGCTGGTAATGATAGCTTGAACCGAAATGGAGTCCTGACAGCAGATGGAAGCGATAGGCCCCGCCTATGGCATAGCGGTATCTGTGCTCGTCATGCTCGCGGTATTGGTCGCGTCCCTCCTGCCGTGTCGGTGACTGGTAGAAGTTCAGCCCGTAGAGATTCGTATTGTCACGGTTGATGCTACCCACAGAGCCATCAAAATCCAGGGTGTAGTCATCACCCCACGTTGTGTATTTTTGCCAGTCCACTTTCTGGCCCAGCCTCCATTCCGTATCGTTCGTTTCCATTTGGTTGCTCATGCTGTTGGTCGCTATTCTCCTTATAGCCGAAGAGGTGCTTGCCTGTAGCAGTGAGTCCAGGATGCTGGTCGTAGTGCCAAATGATGATGGCGATGCTGCAAACTGGGCCGAGCGTCGCATGGCCGTCCCGTCGTTTTTGTGGTGGCTCCATTCAGAATTAAGGGTCAATGCTCCGATCTGAAACCTATTCCTTAAGTCTATCTGTCTGTTGCGCCCTGTCGATAAGTCATGCTTCCTGTCAAACGCTGAGCCTGAGGCAAGATAGCTTTCCGTGGAACTGCGCATCTCGTCTTCGCTCTTATCCCATCTGACAGTTCCCTCGGCATGCTCACTGAACCTGCCGTCCTTGTCATCCACATTTACGTCTATGCCAAGCCGTTTGGTGGTAAGTTCACCTGTCTGGGTGGTAGCCGTCCAGTCGCCATCCCTGTTTGGCTTGTTGGTCTGGTTTACGTTGTTTGCATTGCCGAAGATGCACAAGCGGGAGTTGTTGGTGAAACGGAGGTTGAAGGTGCGGGCCAGCCAGCGGTCGCTCGTTCCGCCGGCAAGCTCCGTATTGCCAACCAAACCTGTCTGGTAGTCACGTTTCAGCATCACATCCATCACATAGTCTTTATGCAGGGCGCTGGCATGGTTTTCTTTGTCCTCTTTCTCGTAGAATTGCAGTTTATGAACGATATAATAGGGCAGGTTGTCGAGCATGACGCTGTTGTCGCCTCTGAAGAATTCCTTTCCGTTGAGCAACAGGTAGTCCACCCGCCTGCCGTTCATCAAAATTTCCCCGTTCGGCTTTAGCTCGCAGCCGGGAATGCTGCCAACGAGGCCGCTGAGCATCGAGCCTTCAGGAATGT
Source organism: Bacteroidaceae bacterium (assembly GCA_017645655.1). Taxonomy (GTDB): domain Bacteria; phylum Bacteroidota; class Bacteroidia; order Bacteroidales; family Bacteroidaceae; genus Physcousia. The sequence continues at coordinate 2,493 of JAGCNZ010000006.1, forward strand.
TGAAAGCATTAGCATTCACCTCTATGGTATCCCCCTTATAGGCTATCTTCACTATTGAGGCCGTAACAACAACCTCGTCGAGAACGAACCGCCTTTTCATCAGCAGGGTGGAAAGTTCCAAATACCTATTGCGATGCAGATTCTTCATCTCTACCTTCATCTCTCCTGTTTCGTAGTCAGGATGTTCCACTCTTACAACGTATTTGCGTGGAGTCCGTTCCATTTCCCTACGCCAATAGCCATTACTCCCTTCTGTTCTTATCGTGTCAATGACCGTGAGTGTCTCGTCCAGCAGGGTTACCTTGGCGTTTGGGATTCCGGCTTTTGTAAAACTATCCTTCACATACTGATACACAGAGATGGTTTTCACCGTCTGAGCATCAATAAATGTGGCAACGAGGGAGATGATGATGGTGAGGATGTGTCTTTTCATTTCTTTTTAGGATTCTTGTTCCAGTGATACACTAAATGCGCCATGACGTAGTGCGGCAGGGAGCGGTACCATGTCTCGGTGCGGCCCTGGGCGTTGACGGTGTACTGGGTGTTGCTGAGTTGGTGCAGCAGGTCGAAGGCTTCGATGCGGGCGATGAGCTTGCCCTTGAAGAACGGCTGGCTGACGGAGGCGTTCAGCACGAAGTCGTCGGTGTTCAGTTCGCTGCTGCCGTAGCCGCGACGGGAGTACATGTTGCCGTCGGCTGACAGCGTGGTGTTCAGGCGTGGCAGGGTGTAGCGGGCAGAGAGTCCGTATTGGAAGTCGGTGGCGTTCAATGTCTCGAAGTTGTACATCTTGCCCTCGGAGTGCCGCCAGCGGATGTCGCCCGTGGCGCGGATGTTCAGCATACCTTTATTATATTGTATATAAGCGCCGTCGTGCAGGGTCAGGGTGTTGACCACGTTCTCCTCGCTCGACGTCATACCCGTGAGCATGGCGTGGTCGATGGAGTGATGATAGCCTGCATCGGCGTTGGTCTGCCACGACCAGTAGCGTTTCTTGTCGATGGTGCGGCTGATGTCGAACTTGGCATTCAGGCGGTATGCTCCGCTGACGTTCATAGGCTTGTAGTTATAGACACCGCTTGCAGGGTCATAACTTGCCGACTGCGCCGTCTGCCTGTGGTAAAGGTCTGCCGAGGTGCCTACATGCCATTGCTGCTGGTTCTTTCCAGCCTTGTTCGAATAGTCTATGCCGAAGTTGGAGGTGACGAAGCTTTTGAGGTCGGGGTTGCCCAACTTGACAACGAGCGGCTGGCTGTCGTCGCGATAGGTGATGCGGTCGGAAAGATTAGGGGCACTGCGCTTGTGGCTGGCATGGATTCTGAAATCGTGCTTGCCACTTTCCGATGCATGTCTGAAAGATGCCGAGGTATTCACGAACAGTGTGTTCTGCCGTGCCAGCGTGTCGAGGCTGCCGCGCTGATAGTCGAGCGACTCATGGCGTATGGGGACGCTGATGCCCACATTCCATCGCTGGTAGTTGATGGTGAATGGGCTGTTGGGAGCCATCTTGTATTTCCCTTTGCCCGAGAAGGAGATGCCGACCGTATTATCCACTACATTCGTCCGGCTGTCGTATGAATTATTGAAGTCGGTGATGGCTGTCAGCGCGTCAATCTGCGAGGCCAACAGCAGCGTATCGGGATGGTACAAATAATCGTGGGCATCGATGCGCATCAGATTGAAGCTTTCACCCAAAAGCATTTCCACGCCCTTGAACAGCTGCATGCCGTAATTCAAAGATGCGATGCCCCAAGTAGTGCGGTTGCTGATGTCGTCCACGTTATGCTGAACGTTCTGCTGCGGGTTCACATATTGACGTGTGCTGTATCTCATGGCCGATTCCGACTCGTTCTCGTTGTGCTGTACCATGACGTGGAAGTCGATATGCTTCTGGTTCTTGCCCACGTTGAACGCGCCCTGCGCATCCATGCTTCCGCTCCATGCCTTTCCCTCGTTGAAGCCACGGTTGCGCTGCGAGGCCGTCAGCGTATCGTTCCATTGGTCGAACATGGAACTGAAGGCACCGTGATTCTTGGAATATCGGAAATCGGCAACCGCATATAGATAGAAGGGCTTGGTCAGCGTGAATGCATCCCGCGCATTCCACGCCCGGCTGCCCGTGCGGTTGCTGCTTTCGGTCAGCGACGTGGGTGTCAGCCCTTGCAGGAATTGCTCATAGCGGCTCCGGCTCTCGCTGATGTCGGTGGTCGAGGTGTACGAGGCCGTCAAGTTGTTCTTCACCTTGTCCTCTTTGGCATGGTAGTCCATTTCTCCTGCAATGCTTCTGGTCGTAAGCATATTCTTAGGCATCGTGGCTGGTGTCCAGTGGCCCGATTCGCCGATGTGTCGCGTTTCGTTCACGTTGTTCAGGTTTCCTAATAGCGTGAAGCGGTAGTGGTCGCTGAAGCCGAGGGCAAAGGCACGACCGAGCCATCTGTCCTCCGTGCCGACTGCCCCCTCCACGTTGGCGATGTAGCCGCGCTGGTACTCCTGTTTCAGGTTCACGTCCATCACAAACTTCTTCGGGTCCACGTCGTAGCCCAGTGCCTTGCTCTTGTCCGACTGCTTGTCATAGACCTTGATGTTCTGTACGGTGTAGTACGGCAGATTCTCCATCAGCACCTTCTTATTCCCCCTCATAAACGAGCGCGAGCCGAGCAACAGCTCG